>CAXQKF010000431.1:0-3141 GCA_964224285.1 Donghicola sp.
CATCTCCTGCGGCGACTTGAAGTAATGCTCGCGCGTCAGCCGCCGCCGCGCCTCGGCTTGGTCCACATAAGACCCCTCGGCGATACAGATCAGCGCGTCATGGGCCTCGTAAATCTCGGGCTTGGGGAAATAGACATCGTTGGTCGCCACCAGCGGCAGGTCCATCGCATAGGCCATCTCGACCAGACCGCGCTCGCTCAGCCGTTCGTTCTGCGGCAAGCCATCTTCGGCCGGATGACGCTGCAACTCCACATAAAGCCGATCGCCGAACATGCCCGACAGCCGCTGCATCAATGCCTCGGCCGCTGGCCGCTGCCCCTGTTGCAAAAGCATCCCCACAGGCCCGTCCGGCCCGCCGGTTAAACAAATCAGATCGCCCGAATGCGCGGCCAACTCCTCCAACGTGACCTGCGGTGGCTCCCCGTCCCGCTTGAAATAGAGCGCAGAGTTGAGCTTCATCATATTCATGTAGCCCGCTTCATTCTGCGCCAGCAGAACCACCGGCGCAGGCATCCGCGGACGCTCGCCCACCGCAGGCTCCACATACCGCACAGACACCTGGCAGCCCAAGATCGGCTGAATGCCAGCCCCCTTGGCGTATTCGGAAAACTCCAATGCACAGAAGTTGTTATTGGTATCCGTGACCGCCACGGCGGGCATCCCCGCATCGGCACAGAGGCCGGGCAGCTTCTTGACCGTCACCGCCCCTTCCAGAAGCGAATATTCGGTGTGGACGCGCAGGTGAATGAATCGGGGATCAGTGCTCATGGCCCGACACTACCCCCGCCCCCGCACCGCGAAAACCCCTCCTCTTTCTTGGCACCAAATACCCCGGGGGAGGCCGCCGCAGGCGGACGGGGGCAGCGCCCCCTCTGCCCTCTCCGCCCAATCCACAGGCAATTGCAGGAAAAACACGCAACTTTGCACAGACGGTCTTGTCAAACCGCCCGCCTTTGCGCTTTCCTGAACCAAAGCCCGCACGTCTTCTACGCCGCATCGAAGACGCGCCAGCACGGCAAGCCATGGTAAAGCGGCCCTAAGAACCCATGATGAAAACCACGTTTCTTCTGAACGGAGAGACCGTGACCGCAGAGACCCCGCCCACCGCGACTCTGCTCGACTGGCTACGACTGAACCAACACCTGACCGGCACCAAAGAAGGCTGTAACGAGGGCGACTGCGGCGCCTGCACTGTGATGGTGCAGGATGAAAACGGTCCCCGCGCGCTGAACGCCTGTATCCTGTTCATGCCCCAGATCGCTGGCAAAGCCGTCCGCACGGTCGAGGGCATCCGCGCCGACAATGGCGCCCTGCATCCCGTGCAGCAGGCGATGGTCGATCACCACGGCAGCCAGTGCGGGTTCTGCACACCGGGGTTCATTGCCTCGATGGCGACGGCCCATGCGACGGGGGCCACGGATTTTGACGACCGTCTGGCGGGGAACCTCTGCCGCTGCACAGGCTACGCCCCGATCATCCGTGCGGCCGAAGCTACGGTGGATGCGCCTGTGCCCGATTGGGTGGGTGCGGACCGCGCGGCCTTGGCGGCTCTGCCTGCCGATCCCGAACTGCCACGCAGCCGCGATGAATTGGCCGCGGTCCTGACCGCCAATCCAGACACCCGCATCATCGCGGGCGGCACCGATGTGGGCCTGTGGGTCACCAAACAGATGCGCGATCTGGGGCCAGTTGTCTTCCTGCACGCGTGTACGGACCTCCAGCAGATCACCGTGTCCGACACCGAAATACACGTCGGAGCAGGCGTCACCGTGGAAACCCTGCGGCAGGCGATCGCCCCCCACTACCCCTCTTTCGCCGAGATGCTACGCCGCTATGGCTCGACCCAAGTGCGCTCCGCCGCGACCATCGGCGGGAACATCGCGAACGGCTCGCCCATCGGGGACAGTCCGCCCGCGCTGATCGCCCTTGGCGCCCACCTACACCTGCGCCAAGGCGACACCCGCCGCACCATCGCGCTAGAGGATTTCTTTGTCGACTACGGCAAGCAGGATCGCCAACCCGGCGAGTTCGTCGAAGGGATCACCATCCCCCTCGGTGCGCCTGACCTGAAGGTCTACAAGGTTTCGAAACGCTTCGATCAGGATATCTCGGCCCTGTGCGGCGCGTTCAATATCACCGTTCAGGAGGGCGTCGTTGCCAGCGCCCGCATCGCCTTTGGCGGCATGGCGGGCATCCCGAAACGCGCCAGCACGGTTGAAAAGGTGCTGGTCGGCCAGCCTTGGACCATGGATGCCATCACCGCCGCGCGGGACGCTTGGGCGCAGGACTTCACCCCCCTGTCGGACATGCGGGCCAGTGCGGATTACCGGATCGAGGTCGCCCGCAATCTGCTAACCCGCTATTACGCCGAGACCCAAGGTATCCCCACCAGCGTGCTGGAGGTCGAACTATGAGCGTCCACCGCCCCACCCCGCACGACAGCGCCCGCCTGCATGTGACCGGCGCGGCCCGCTATGTGGATGACATCCCGACGCCCGTCGGTTGCCTGCATCTGGCATTCGGGCAATCGACCATCGCCCACGGCACCATCACCGCGATGGAGCTGACCGCCGTCCGCGCCAGCGAAGGCGTGGTGGCCGTGCTGACTGCCGACGACCTGCCCCACACCAACGATGTGTCCCCGTCGATCCATGACGAACCGTTGCTGGCCACGGGCACCGTCCATTACGTGGGCCAGCCCCTGTTCGTGGTAGTTGCCACCAGCCACACGGCGGCGCGCAAAGCGGCCCGCTTGGCCGAAGTGACCTATGACGCCAAGCCCGCGATCCTCACCATCGAAGAGGCGATGGCCGCCAACAGCCGGTTCGAGGAAGGCCCGCGTATTTATGCACGTGGCGATGCCTCGGGCGCAATTGAGGGCAGTGCCCATGTGATCGACGGCGTGATCGACATGGGCGGGCAGGAGCATTTCTATCTTGAAGGCCAAGCCGCTTTGGCCCTGCCGCAGGATGACGGGGATATGGTCGTGCATTCCTCGACCCAGCACCCCAGCGAAATCCAGCACAAGGTGGCCGACGCGCTTGGCCTGCCGATGCACGGGGTCAAGGTCGAGGTGCGCCGGATGGGTGGCGGCTTTGGCGGCAAGGAAAGTCAAGGGAATGCTTTGGCCGTGGCCTGCGC
>CAXQKF010000432.1:0-2518 GCA_964224285.1 Donghicola sp.
TGATGAACGAAAAGCTGGCCGAGTGGTTCGAGGAAAATCCGAACATTGCCAAGCAGGTCGTGGGCAAGATTATCGAAGCGGCTCTGGCCCGTGAAGCAGCCCGCAAGGCCCGCGAATTGACCCGCCGCAAAACTGCGATGGATGTGAACTTCCTTGCCGGTAAGCTCAAGGATTGTTCGGAGAAAGACCCGTCCAAGACCGAACTCTTCCTCGTCGAGGGTGACTCGGCGGGTGGATCTGCGCAGACCGGTCGTGACCGCGGCACGCAGGCGATCCTGCCCCTGCGCGGTAAAATCCTGAACGTCGAGCGTGCTCGTTTCGATCGGATGCTTGGCAGCCAGGAAATCGGCAACCTTGTGATGGCGCTTGGCACCGGTATTGGCCGTGACGAGTTCAACATCGACAAGCTGCGGTACCACAAGATCGTCATCATGACGGATGCGGACGTTGACGGTGCGCACATCCGGACTCTGCTGTTGACCTTCTTCTACCGCCAGATGCCCGCGTTGATCGAAGGCGGGTTCCTGTATGTCGCGCAGCCGCCGCTCTACAAAGTGGCGCGTGGTAAATCAGAGGTTTACCTCAAGGACCAACCTGCGCTGGAGGATTACCTGATCCAGCAGGGTGTTGATGGCGCAAGCCTGCGCATGGGCTCGGGCGAAGAGATCGTGGGACAGGATTTGATCCGCGTGGTCGAAGAGGCACGCTCGGTGAAGCGCATCCTTGATGCCTTCCCGACCCATTACCCGCGCCATATCCTCGAGCAGGCAGCGATCGCGGGGGCCTTTGTCCCTGGTGCGATTGATGCTGACCTGCAGGGCATGTGTGATACCGTTGCCGCCCGCTTGGACACGATCGCGTTGGAATATGAGCGAGGTTGGCAAGGCCGCCCGACTCAGGACCGCGGGATGCGTCTAAGCCGTATCCTGCGCGGCGTCGAAGAAGCTCGCACGCTGGATGGTCCGGTGCTGCGCTCTGGCGAGGCGCGTCGCGTCGGCTCCATGACTGAATCGATGCAAGAGATCTATGGCAAGCCCGCAAAGCTGGTGCGCAAGGATCGGTCGCAGATGATCTTTGGCCCGCTGGATCTGCTTCATGCGATCCTGAGCGAAGGCGAAAAAGGCCTCTCATTGCAGCGTTACAAGGGTCTGGGTGAGATGAACCCCGAGCAGCTGTGGGAAACCACGCTGGACCCGAATGCGCGAACCCTGCTGCAGGTTAAGATCGACGATGTGGCAGAGGCCGACGATCTGTTTACCAAGCTGATGGGCGACGTGGTGGAGCCGCGGCGCGAGTTTATCCAGCAAAACGCGCTGAGCGTCGAAAACTTGGACTTCTAACAGGAAAGGGCGGTGTCGAGGCACCGCCCTCTCTTTTTACAGCCCGCATTTCCCAAGTTCATTCGCGTAGTTCTGGGGGGTGTCGATCCCTCGGTCTTTCTTTCGCGCAGCGATTTCGAGAGGCTTCTGAATTTTCAGAACCGCAAGCTTTCCTATTCTTTCGATTTCTTTCTTTGCAGCTGCTTCGGATGTCGATTTGGTCAGGGCGCGGTACATTCGTCCCCGGATCAGATGAGCTAATCTGCGGTTAAGTCCGCGTTTCAGCTGATCGGAGTATGCCTTGTGGTGCGCGACATGCTTTAGCTCATGGGCGAGCACCACTTCTTTCAAACAGGCGTTTCGCGCAACTGACGGAGCGAGCCAGATTGCCGGGGAGGTGTCGCCGATCATGACTTCCATCCTCCTGAGACGCAGGCAGGTTCCAGAGGTGTCGCGCAGATTCTCCCACTCAAACGTGACATAGGTGTCCCGATCGAACTTCGTGAGCCCTTGGATCTTCCAGCCTGATCTGATCGCGGACCTCGTTCCACGTGGTTGATTTTTAACGATAGTTGCTTGGGTCGATTGGGCCTGGATGATGATCTCGGGCGCGCGAGCACATTTGGCGAGTAGCGATGCACCTCGTTTGGGAGAGGCCCAAGCGCCCTCTGGGGCAAGTGCATATGCTAGCACCACAATCAGAACTGCGGACCGTAGAACTGTGCCGAATACGAAGTAAGGTGCGTGTGTGCGGGGTCTGCTAAAAGAGTAATCGTTAGGGAACTTGCGCTTTGGCATTTGCATTGCCAATTTCCCTTTTGTCTTTTTTTATTTTCGCTTTCTACATGAAACCTATGACCGCCTATGGTTTATATGTGTAACCAACATGCATGAAGTTGCAAACTGATATAAGGCAGCGTTCATGTGCATAAGTTTGTAAAAACCGCTGTCAGCCCCGCAGTTCCCGAACACATCCGGTGAATGGGATCATCAGTAAGAATCCGTCCATTTTCCGCAGTGCAGCGCAACTTCTGGAAAATCAAAGGCGCAAAATTGCATCATTTTGCTCAGGACTTGGCCTGCCTGTGGTTGATTTTTCTGTCTGTGGGGTGCAGGTGTCTGTGCGATAGCCAGACTGAAAGCGAAAGACATGCCCGCATATCGTTCTCGTACAACCACCCACGGCCGTAACATGGCAG
>CAXQKF010000433.1:0-4570 GCA_964224285.1 Donghicola sp.
TCTAAACCATGGCTACCAAACCGTTTTTCCGCCGTCGCAAAGTGTGCCCCTTCTCGGGCGACAACGCACCCAAGATCGATTACAAAGACACCCGTCTTCTGCAGCGCTACATCTCTGAGCGCGGCAAGATCGTTCCCTCGCGCATCACCGCCGTTTCGGCAAAGAAGCAGCGTGAACTGGCTCGTGCTATCAAGCGCGCCCGCTTCCTCGCTCTGCTGCCCTACGCCGTGAAATAAGGAGATACTACAATGCAAGTTATCCTTCTCGAGCGCGTAGCAAAGCTTGGCCAGATGGGCGAAGTCGTTGACGTCAAAGCGGGCTACGCCCGTAACTACCTGCTGCCCCAGAAAAAGGCTCTGACCGCCTCGAAAGCGAACATCGCTGCTTTCGAAACTCAGAAAGCCCAGCTGGAAGCAAACAACCTCGAAACCAAAAAAGAAGCAGAATCGCTCGCGAGCAAGCTGGATGGCCAGCAGTTCGTCGTGATTCGCGCCGCGTCGGACGCGGGTGCTCTGTACGGTTCGGTCACCACCCGTGACGCCGCAGACGCAGCCACCGAAGCTGGTTTCACCGTTGATCGCAAGCAGGTCGTTCTGTCGGCACCGATCAAGTACCTTGGTCTGCACGACGTACACGTCGTTCTGCACCCCGAAGTCGAAGCAACCATTCAGCTGAACGTCGCTCGTTCGACCGAAGAAGCTGAACTGCAGGCATCGGGTAAGTCGATCCAGGAACTGGCAGCCGAAGAAGAAGCAGCAGCGGAATTCGAAGTTTCGCAGCTGTTCGACGAACTCGGCTCGGCAGCGTCGGACGACGACGAGACCGCTTCGGAATAAGGCCTCGCGCCTGTTCCAAATCCCGAAGCAACGCCGCGCAGCCCACCTGCGCGGCGTTTTTTATTGGGCACCCAACGCGGACAGATCGCGCCAACCATAGGCGACCGACGTCAGCACCGCCCCGTCGCGATCTTCCTGCTTCTCGCCGCAGGTCTCCCCACCCAAACGCTCGTAAAATCCCCGCGCCGGTGCATTCTCTCGCAGCGCCCATAGCGCCGCACTCTGAACACCCGCGGCAACCAGCGTCCCAGCGCACCACCGCATCAAGAGCCGCCCCGCGCCCTGCCCTTGGCACGCGCGCCGCACATAAATCGCGCTGATCTCCCCGCCAAAGCCCTGCGCCATCAGCCCCGCGTCCCGCTGCGCACAAAACCCCGCAAACCCGACCGCCTGACCGCCCTGCTCCAACACGGCGCACTGACCAAATGCCCCCGCCTCAAAAGACCCGAAGACCCAGCGCCACATCTCCGCACGGTCAGCAACTGTCATCTGATCCAGCAAGTGATCCGGCAGCATCCCCCGATAGGTCTCTTGCCAACACGCCACATGAATTTCAGCAATCCGCTCGGCATCCTCAATGGATGCCACACGCACATCAAACTGCGCCATCCCTGCCTCTTTCAGCTTTGCAAAAATACTCAAATCAAACCATAGGCCAAACGCAGACCGCCCGAGCAAAAGAAAAGGCCGCCCCAACTGGGACGGCCCGAAATCCTGTCAAAGGAACCGCAGATTATGCGATTTCTTCTTCCAGTGCATCGACTGCTTCTTTCAGCTCGTCCTTGCTGATCTCTTTTTCGGTGACGTCAGCCTGAGCCACGATGTGGTCAACAACCTGGTCTTCGAAAATCGGCGCGCGCAGCTGCTGCTGCATCTGCGGGTTCTGCTGGATGAACTCGAAGAACTGACGCTCCTGACCGGGGTACTGACGCGCCTGCGCCATAACCGCTTGGGTCATTTCCTGATCGGTCACTTCGACTTCGGCTTTGTTACCGATTTCGGCCAGCAAGAGGCCCAGACGCACGCGGCGCTCGGCCAGCTTGTTGTGCTCTTCGGTGGGCTCGATCTTGTCATGGTTATGGTCGTGAACGTCGGGGTTCTCTTCGTGCCACAGCTGGTGCGCGATCTGGCCTGCTTCGGCTTCGACGAGGCTCGGGGGCAGGTCGAACGAGACCAGACCGTCCAGAGCGTCGAGCAGCTTGCGCTTGGTGACCTGACGTGCGGTGTTCGCAAAGTCGGCTTCCAGACGCTCGCGGATCTGACCCTTCAGGGCTTCCAGATCTTCTGCGCCGTATTTCTTGGCAAGCTCGTCGTCGATCTCAGCAGCTTTGGGTGCTTTCACTTCTTTGATCTTGCACTCGAAAACAGCTTCTTTGCCAGCCAGATGCTCTGCGCCGTACTCTTCGGGGAAGGTCACGGTCACGTCTTTTTCTTCGCCGGCTTTCACGCCAACCAGCTGCTCTTCGAAGCCGGGGATGAAGCTGTTCGAACCCAGAACCAGCGGGTAGTCTTCTGCTGCGCCGCCTTCAATGGCTTCGCCGTCAACTTTACCCAGGAAGTCGAATACGATCTGGTCGCCGTCCTCTGCCGCTGCGCCTTCTTCGCGCGCGTCAAAGTCCTGTGCGTTCTTTGCCAGGCTTTCCAGAGTTTCCTGAACCTGAGCGTCGTCCGCTTTGACAACCAGCTTCTCGAGCTTGACGCCCGACAGGTCGACTTCGGGGATCTCGGGCAGCTTTTCGTAGGTCATCTCGACAGCTACGTCATCGCCTTCTTTCCAGTCGTCGTTGGTCATTTTGACCGCAGGCTGTGCCGCAGGACGGTCGCCCGACTTTTCGAAGTGATCGTTCATGGCGCCGTCGATGGCTTCCTGCATCGCTTCGCCCAGAACGCGCTGGCCGAACTGCTTTTTCAGCAGAGCCATCGGGACTTTGCCCTTACGGAAGCCCTTCATTTCGATCTCAGGCTGCGCTTCGATCAGCTTTTCGTTGACCTTGGCTTCCAGCTCGGCAGCGGTGACGGTGATCGCATAACCGCGCTTCAGACCTTCGTTCAGCGTCTCGGTGACCTGCATACGTTTCCCCATAGAAATTAGGGCGGGCCACGCCCGCCGGATCGGTTTGGCGCGTTCTAAGGCGGACAAGCGATACGCGCAAGGCGTATTTGTCAGCCGAACCATCCGAGTTGGCCGGAATACGCAGTTATTCCGGTGCCAACGGGGACAGACCCTGGGTTTCGGGCCCGTTCTTGATGGTGATCTCGCGCTGCGGGAACGGGATTTCGATCTCGTGATCCTGGAACCGTTTCCAGACCTGCAGGTAGATTTCGCTGGTCACGTTGGCCACCCCGCCCTCGGGGTCGGCAATCCAGAACCGCAGTTCCAGATCCACACTGGAATCGCCAAACCCCTTGATCAGGCAGACAGGCTCTGGTGTGCGCAGAACACGCGGGCAAGCCAGCGCGCCGTCGATCACCAGTTCCATCGCCTTTTCCAGATCGGTGGAATAAGCCACGCCAATCGCAACGGACCGGCGCACCCGCTTGTCCGAGAACGACCAGTTCGTCACCGGATTGGAGATCAGAATTTCGTTGGGGATCAGGGTTTCCGTCCCCGACCGCGTGCGCACGGAGACGTAGCGCCCAGCCAGAGCCTTGACCACGCCATAGGTCGGCCCGTCTCCGGTCTGGATTTCGATCACATCCCCCGGCTTGATGGACCGGTCCGCCAGCATGGTGAAACCGGCCACCAAGTTAGCAACCGTCCGCTGCATCCCCAAGCCGACACCCAGACCCAGCGCACCGGAAAAGACCGCGAAAGCCGTCAGGTCGATTCCGACCACCTGCATCCCGACCAGCACCGCAACGACCATCAGGACGATGCCCAGAACCTTGGACAGCAGCACTTGCGCGGTCGGGGACAAAGAGGTCGCCGCCTCGAGCCTGCGCGCAATAAAGCCGGAGGAATGGTAGGCGATCCACAACAGCATCGAACTGATAATGACCCCCTGAATCGCGGTCCAGAGCGAGATTTTCAGTTGGTCGGACGAGAACTTGATCGAATCAAGCCAGAGGATTGTCGGGTCCAGCAGCCCCACCGCATTCAGCGCGGCCACGGCCCAGATCGTCCAGCTCACCAGATTGGCAAAGGAGTTCGACGGCAGCAAAGTCGTCAGAATACGGATCACAATCCATGCGTTGATCAGGCTGGCAAACAGGCGGACCATTGTGATGGACTGCCCGAAATAGCTCAGCACCCCCCTCGAGGCCCACAGACCGATCACCCAACCGATCGGCAGGCTAATCGCCCCCGCGGTTGCCAGAGCACGACGCGTCAGACGGCCTTCGGTGGTTTCAGCCACAGTTCTGATGATCCGGCGGACCAGACGGTGCAGCACCAGAGCCGCCAGCAGCGCCAGCGCAATGGCGATGAACTGCACCGGCGTGAACAGCTGCAATCCAAAGGTCCACAAGTAGTCCAAGAGCCCCGTCACCGCCTCTGTCAACGGCGTGACATATTTGGTCTCCAACTCCTCCATCGTGCGCGCTCCTTATTCGTAACTGCAGCCGAACCATTGTAACGGAGAGGTGACAGGCACAGTCAAATAAAACCGACACACATCAAGGGTCAGAAATAAGAGTCTGATTTTCATGGAGATTTTCAAGTGGTGCGGGTGGAGGGACTTGAACCCCCACGCCTCGCGGCGCCAGAACCTAAATCTGGTGCGTCTACCAATTTC
>CAXQKF010000434.1:0-3970 GCA_964224285.1 Donghicola sp.
CGCGGGGAGCCCCTTCGGCCTCGGCGTAATCGAGGAAAGCCTTTGCAAAACCGGCAGCCATGGTTTGATCTGACATGTGGCTGTCTCCCTGTGTCAATAGATTGGGACCGAGGGTCATGCCCGTCCGGGCGCGCGTGGCTATAGTGGGACGGGACACGACGCGAGGACAACCCTATGTTGTATTTCAAGACTGTTTTAGCTGCGGTTCTGAGCCTGATTGCTATGGCTTTCGCCTTGCTACTCTGGATCACGCGAGTGCCGCCAGAGGTTCCTGCGACCGTGGTGGACGACCCTGCGCTGCCAAGGCTGGAGGTGGGCGAGGTGCAATTGCATGGCCATATCGAGGGGTCTGAGGACGCGCCCCTTGCCATTGTCCTGCATGGCGGGCCGGGTGGGGATCACCGGTCGCTCTTGGCACTCGGAGGGCTGATCCCGTCATATCGCGTCCTGTTCTATGATCAGCGCGGGGCGGGGCTGTCCGAGCGGGTGCCGGAAGATCGGCTGGGCATCGCGGATCATCTGTCTGATCTCGATGGATTGATCGCAGCCCATGGCGGAGGCCCCGTTGTTCTGGTCGGACACTCCTGGGGGGCGATGCTGGCGACCGCCTATCTGGGCCACCGGCCCGAGGCGGTCTCTGCTGCCGTGTTGATCGAGCCGGGGTTTCTGGATGCAGAGGGCCTTGGTGCATTCGAAACGCGGCGGGCGGCGTTCTCGCGCAGCCCGCGTGTGATCTGGGCCGGTCTTCTGGCCGGTTTCCGTGCCCGCGGGGTCGAGGGGGATGCAGAGGCCGCCCGCGACAGTATCGTTGGCGCTGTCGTCCATGCCTTTGCCAACCATCCGGCGAACCCCTACCACCGGCCGGGCCACCCCTATGACGCGCCCATGTGGCGCTTTGGTAGCCGTGCGAGCGACACTTTCTGGCGCAATCCTGCGACGGCGCTCGGGGCGATCTCGGCGGGTCTTTCGTTTCCCCGTCCCATCCTTGTTCTGGCAGGAGGGAGCAACGACTGGACCGGCCCCACGCTCCAGACGCGGCATGCGGAGTTGTTTCCAGATGCCCGCATGGAGGTCATTCCCGATGCAGGCCATGATACCGTCTGGGACCGCCCCGATGAGACACTTTCGGCGATCAGGGGCTTTCTCGATACCCTGCCTGATCCGGCCATCAGGCAGCGGTAAGCGTGCCTGGCGTGGCGTGTAAGTCAGGCACCCGACATACGATCGATGCCGTCCTGAAGCCGCGAAGCGAGGAAGTCGACGAAGACTCTGACCTTGTTCGCGAGGTTTCTTTTGCTCGGGTATACGGCGCTGATCGGGGTTGTGGGGGGCTCTAGTTGGAAGTCCGGCAAAACTCGGACGAGTCTGCCAGAATCCAGATCGTCGTGAATAATCCACGTCGGCAGCATCGCGATGCCGAAACCGGATTTTGCGGCTTCTTTCAACAGGACCAGACTGCTCGCCTGCATGCGGCCTGACACCGGAACGGTCAGAACGGTGTCGCCTGTTTTGAACTGCCATTTGGGTTGGTCCGTATCGACCCTGAACGACAGGCACGACAGGTGCGGTAGATCCTCCGGATGCTTGGGGCGATCGTTTGCCTTCAGGTATTCGGGGCTCGCCACAAGGAGAGACCGGCTTTGCGTCAGGGGTTTCGCGATCAGTGCGGAATCGCTCAGATGGCCGACCCGGATGGCGACATCGATACCCCTGCCAATCAGGTCTTCCATCGCGGCGGATGTGTGCAGCTGGACCCGCAGATCAGGGTAGAGCTCTAGGAACTCCGGCAAGATCGGGTTCAGCAAAGCCAGCGCCAGATCGGCCTCTGCTGTAACCCGCAAAATCCCCGAGGGCGCATGGCCGAGGTCCGACACGGCGCGCTGGGCTGCTTCGACGTCTTCGATGATTTGCCGCGCGTGTTGCAGATAGACCCGTCCAGCCTCGGTCAGCACTTGCTGGCGGGTGGTGCGCTGCAAAAGCCGTGTCCCCAGACCTTCTTCGAGGCGCGAGATTTGCCGCGACACCGACGAGGGCGTCGCGTGGGTATGGCGGGCCACGGCCGAAAAGCTGCCCTGATCCACAACCTGAACAAAAAGTCGCAAGAGGGTTAGGTCGTCCATTTGTGCCTCTGCTGCATAGATGATGTTCCAAAGCTCTAACTTATCTTCTGCTTGGCACAAAACATATACGGGGGACAGGCGGCGCATTGCTCTGATCGCTGCCGGAAAACACCTTTTTCAAAGCGAGTAAACCATGCCCAAAACCATCTTTGTCACCGGCGCTTCCAGCGGATTTGGACGTCTGATTTGTGAAACTCTGGCCGTGTCCGGCCACACGGTTTTTGCCTCGATGCGCGACACCGACGGCAGGAACCAAGCGCATGCGGACACCCTGCGCAGCCAAGGCATTCGTGTCGTCGAGCTGGATGTCACGGACTCTGTATCCGTCGATGCCGCCGTGGCAGAGGTCGTTGCCGATCAGGGCCATATTGATGTGCTGGTGAACAATGCAGGCGTCGCCTCGGCCGGTGTGTCCGAAGCCTTCTCTGATCAGCAGGTCACCGAACTGTTCAATGTCAACGTGGTTGGCCTGCACCGCGTCACTCGCGCGGTTCTGCCTGTTATGCGCCAACGGGGGGAGGGGCTGGTAATCAACATCGGGTCGATCCTTGGTCGTGTGACCTTCCCGTTCTTCGGGATTTATGGCGCGAGTAAGTTCGCGGTCGAGGCGATGACCGACAGCTACCGATACGAGCTTTCGCAACTGGGTGTAGACGTTTGTCTGGTGCAACCCAGCGCCTTTCCCACCCACATGTACGCTAGCGCCGCGCAGCCTATGGATCAAGCCAAGCAAGAGGAATACGGCGAGATCGGCAAAATCCCCGCAGCCATGTTCGAGCAGTTCATGACCATGCTGTCGGGCCCAGATGCGCCCAATCCCCAAGACGTTGCTGACGCTGTTTCCGAGTTGATCCGGAAGCCGAATGGCGCGCGTCCGGCGCGGACTGTGGTCGGCGCGAGCTTTGGCGCGGACGCAGTCAATCTGGCGACGGCTCCGGTGCAGAATGAAACCGTCAAGGCGCTGGGGCTGGCCCATCTTGACGGGCTCAAGGCGGGGTAGGTCTTGGGCCCGCCTTGCGTTCTAGGCAATGGAAACGTCCCGAGGTTTTGGAGGCTCGGGGCGTTTCGCAGGGATCATTGTGCGGGATGATCCTGACTGGCCTGAAACTCTTGGGCTTCGGCTGGCCAGCCAGAGCGGATGAACGCCAGAATATCCATGATCTGACGGTCGCTGAGATCCGCCTCGAAATCGGGCATTCCGCTGGTGAAATTCTCGATCCCGCGCATGGCGAGTGCGGCTTCGCCTCCGAATTTCGTGTAGTCGAACAGTAGCTGCGTGTCGTGGTGCCACGTGTGGCCGGACACGTCATGCGGCGGGGCGGGAAGGATGCCTTCGGGGGATGGGGTGCGCCAATCCGGTTGCCCTTCGAGGTTCTCCCCGTGGCAACTCGCGCAGTACATGCCATACAGCACCCGACCCTCTGCGGTATCCGCACCGGCAAAGCTGTGATCCGCAAGAGCGCCGGAGGGCAAAACCACCAGCGCGCACAGGGCAGGGATCGTTGGTCTGTTCATGTCGGTGCCGCCTCTCAATCGCTCAGCCGGGCCCTAGCGGCCATTCAAGGGCAGCGTAATATAGTCCGCCGAGACATATCCGGTGATCCGCGGTGCCTCTGCCAGCGAGACACGGCACCACAATTGCCCGATCTCGGTGATGCATTCGCGGCGGTTCAGGACGGTCCCATCGGGCAGGCCCAGAACAACCTTGAAGCCCAGACCCGGCCCCGCGCGGAGCTTCAGAAGTTCGTCCGGCCCCGCGCCGCGAACGACCGTGCGGTCGCTGACCACACCGCCACAACCTGCCAAGAGGCTGAGGGCCAAAAAGATGGGGAGTGTGTGTCGAAACATGC
>CAXQKF010000435.1:0-5916 GCA_964224285.1 Donghicola sp.
CTTTGAGCCACGCGTTGTATTCGGGCGAGTTCACGGTGGGCAGTTGGCCCCAGCAGTCAAACTCTTTGCGGTTGATGACGCCTTTGGCACCCTGATCCAAAACGAACTGACGCTTGCTCTCGTCCGAGATGACGCCGATCGCGTTCGCACCTGCAGTATTTGCCAGCTGGATCGCATAGGACCCCAGACCGCCCGAGGCACCCCAAACCAGAACGTTCTGGCCGGGCTTCAGCTCGTGGGGGTGGTGACCGAACAGCATGTGGTATGCGGTGGCCAGCGTCAGGGTGTAGCAGGCGCTCTCTTCCCAAGTCAGGTGCTTGGGGCGGGGCATCAGCTGCTGTGCCTGAACGCGGGTGAACTGAGCGAACGAACCGTCACCGGTTTCGTAGCCCCAGATACGCTGGGTGGGCGAGAACATGGGATCGCCGCCGTTGCACTCTTCGTCGTCACCGTCGTCCTGGTTACAATGGATGACAACTTCATCACCCACCTTCCAGTTTTTCACTTTATCACCAACGGCCCACACGATTCCCGACGCATCGGAACCCGCGATGTGGTAATCCTGCTTGTGCACGTCAAAGGGCGAAATCGGTTTGCCGAGGCCAGCCCAGACGCCGTTATAGTTAACACCGGCAGCCATCACGAGGACCAACACTTCGTGGCTGTCGATTTGCCAAGTGTCTACGACTTCTTTCTGGAACGAAACTTCGGGTTCGCCGTGACGTTCGCGGCGGATCGCCCACGCATACATCTTGGGGGGAACGTATCCCAGGGGCGGCATTTCGCCCACTTCGTACAGTTCCTTTTCCGGCGCATCGTAGGGGGCAATCCCAGTGTTTGTATCAAGTGCCATCGTTGTGCCTCCATGCTCCCGAAGTTTCGGGGGTAAACTCTCTTCTGCGGCGCAGAATCGCGCTGCCTCTGCAGCATGGATATAATCGGCCGCGCAACATAGCAACAGTTATCCCGCGTCATTTTGTAATTTTATGTCGCGACCAAAGTACAATGCTGCGCTAGCATCTTGAAAATAAGGAGATTGCGCCGCATCGCGGCGAATTGACAGCGCCATATAATTCCAAGTACTAAATCACCAACGCAAGAAAATTGCTGAACCGTATTCATTGCGAGGCACCGATGACCGAGACCCAGAAAGACCGCCCGTGGCTGATCCGCACCTATGCGGGGCACTCGACCGCAGCTAAGTCGAACGCTCTATATCGTGGCAACCTGGCCAAGGGTCAGACCGGCCTGTCGGTCGCTTTCGACCTGCCCACCCAGACCGGCTATGACAGTGACCACGTTCTGGCTCGCGGCGAAGTGGGCAAGGTCGGCGTGCCCGTCTGCCACCTTGGCGATATGCGGACCCTGTTCGACCAGATCCCGCTGGAACAGATGAACACCTCGATGACCATCAACGCGACGGCGCCTTGGCTGCTGTCCTTGTATATTGCGGTCGCCGAGGAACAGGGCGCAGACATTTCCAAGCTGCAGGGCACCGTTCAGAACGACCTGATCAAGGAATACCTGTCGCGCGGCACCTATATCTGCCCGCCCAAGCCCTCGCTCAAGCTGATCGCGGACGTGGCCGAGTACTGCTACCAGAACGTGCCCAAGTGGAACCCGATGAACGTGTGTTCCTATCACCTGCAAGAAGCCGGCGCGACGCCCGAGCAGGAGCTGGCCTTTGCGCTTGCCACCGCGACCGCCGTTCTGGACGAGCTGCGCCCCCGCGTCTCGGCCGAGGACTTCCCTGCCCTTGTCAGCCGCATCAGCTTCTTTGTGAACGCGGGCATCCGCTTTGTCACCGAGATGTGCAAGATGCGCGCGTTCGTGGACCTGTGGGACGAAATCTGTCTGAACCGCTACGGCGTTGAGGAATCGAAGTACCGCCGCTTCCGGTACGGCGTTCAGGTGAACAGCCTTGGCCTGACCGAGCAGCAGCCTGAAAACAACGTCTACCGCATCCTGATCGAGATGCTGGCCGTGACCCTGTCGAAAAAGGCCCGTGCCCGCGCCGTGCAGCTGCCCGCATGGAACGAAGCGCTTGGCCTGCCCCGCCCGTGGGACCAGCAGTGGTCGATGCGGATGCAGCAAATTCTGGCCTATGAGACCGACCTTCTGGAATACGAAGACCTGTTCGACGGCAACCCCGCAGTCGACGCCAAGGTCGAAGCCCTGAAAGAAGGCGCACGTCAGGAACTGGCGCAGCTGGACGGCATGGGTGGCGCGGTCAGTTCGATCGAGTACATGAAAGGCCGCCTGGTCGAATCGAATGCGGATCGCCTGAACCGCATCGAAAAGAACGAAACCATCGTCGTCGGCGTAAACAAGTTCCAGCAGGGAGAACCCAGCCCGCTGGTCGGCTCGGACGGCGGCATCATGGTTGTCGACCCCGCGGTCGAAGTCGAGCAGATCGAACGCCTGAACGCTTGGCGCGCCGAGCGTGACGAAGCCGCAGTACAGGCCGCTCTGGCCGAACTGCGCGAAGTCACCAAAGCAGGCGGCAACGTCATGCCTGCCTCGATCAAGGCGGCCAAGGCTGGCGCGACCACCGGCGAATGGGCGGCAGAGATGCGCACGGCCTTCGGCGAATACCGTGGCCCGACCGGCGTTGCCCGTGGTGTATCGAACAAAACCGAGGGTCTGGACGATATCCGCGAGGCTGTGGACGCCGTCAGCGACAAGCTGGGTCGCCGCCTGAAGTTCCTGGTCGGCAAGCCCGGCCTTGACGGTCACTCAAACGGGGCCGAGCAGATTGCCTTCCGCGCGCGCGACTGTGGTATGGACATCGAATACGAAGGTATCCGTCTGACACCCGAAGAGATCGTTGGCGCCGCCCGAGAGAATGACGCCCATGTGGTCGGGTTGTCGATTCTGTCCGGTAGCCATATTCCGCTGGTCGAAGACGTGATGAACCGCATGCGGTCAGAGGGGTTGGGGGACATCCCCGTTGTGGTTGGCGGCATCATCCCAGACGAAGATGCAAAGCGCCTGTTGGGTTTTGGTGTGGCCAAGGTCTACACGCCCAAGGATTTCGAATTGAACCGCATCATGATGGACATCGTGGCGCTGGTCGATCCGGCACCGGTTGCCGCTGAATAACCGACGTTCGCGGCGGCTGGACCGCCGGTGACGTTGAGTATTTATCGCAAAAAGAAGCATGGGGCTTGCCAATCGGCGGGCCCCGTTCTTTTTTGATCGTCAGGTAAATGCGGGAGCTTCGAGATGACGGTACATATTGGCGCAAAGCCAGGGCAAATCGCCGAGACGGTGCTGATGCCGGGTGATCCCTATCGGGCGAAGTGGGCGGCGGAGACCTTTCTGGAAGGTGCCGAGTTGATTAACGAAGTGCGCGGGATGCTGGGGTTCACCGGCACGTGGCGCGGCCATCGGGTGACCATTCAGGGCAGCGGGATGGGGATGCCGTCGCTGTCCATCTATGCCAATGAGCTGATTAAAGAATATGGTGCCCAGACTTTGATCCGGATCGGGTCGGCGGGGGGGATGCAGCCTCAGGTCAAGATTTGCGATCTGGTGATTGCGATGACAAGCTCGACGCTTTCGACGCCATCTTCGGGGATTTTCCGAGAGCTGAACTATGCGCCCTGCGCGGATTTCGGGCTGTTGCGGGCAGCGGTTGCGGCGGCCGAGGCGCGTGGGTCGGTGCCCCATGTGGGTGGGATCTATAGCTCTGACGTGTTTTATGACGAGCGCCCCGATCTGAACGAGCAGATGACCCGTCACGGCATTCTGGCGGTCGAGATGGAGGCGGCAGAGCTTTATACCTTGGCGGCGCGGTATGGGCGGCGGGCGTTGGCGATCCTGACGATTTCCGATCATTTGCAGACCGGCGAGGCGCTGCCGTCCGAGGACCGCGAGCGCAGCTTTGGCGAGATGGTCGAGATCGCTTTGGAAGCGGCCTTCGCCTGACGTTCAACGCCCGTGGCTGCGGTCATATCCGTTGGCGGCGGGCGGTTGCCATGTGTCCAGCGCCCCTACGGCGGGGCGCAGGATGTCGATTTGCAGCGGATAGCAGGCGGCAGTGTCGCTGGAGTGTTCGCTGCTACAATCGCCCCCCGGACAGGCGCTAAGGGCCCCAAGCAGGTCAATTTCCGCGAAGAGTTCAATGTAGTCGCCGGGCCGGACGGGGCTGGCCTTCATAAAGTACTGGCCTGTGTCGCGGGTGAAGCCTGTGCACATGAACACGTTCAGCACATCGTGGACGTGGGGTTCAGCCTCAGGCAACGAAAGACCAGTGTGATCCGACAGCGCCCGCGTCAGGTTGGAATGACAGCAGTGGTGGTATTGCCCGCCTGACAGCAGGTTGTGGGTGTAGGGATCACAGCGGGTACCGATCACATCGTGGACCGAGCCGCCGTATTGGTCGATACCGTACCAGCCCAAGGTGTCGTGCGTCACCGTCGCCATCGGGCGCAGGTGCGGCAGGTTGGACCACAAGCGGTCTCCTGTGGTCACGTGGGTGCCGTGCAGCGCGCGGGTTTTGCCGCTGAAGAATCGCTCTGACAGGTCATTCGCGTTCCACAGGTTCAGGTCCCCGACCTGAGGCCCCTCGACCGACGTGATCCGGAAAAAGTGGCCCGCGGGAACCATAAAACTGGCGGCATCGCGGGCGGGGGCGATGACCGTATCGATGACTTCTGCTTTGGCACGCGCTGCCGTGTAGAGGGCTAGATCGGGCTGCGGCAGGGTTTTGGTCGGATAGCAGATCACAGGCGCGATGGCGCGGCGGGACTCGGCGTCAGAGGGGGCATTACACATCGGGCTACTCCTGTCTTCTCCGCGGAAGAAGGCCATAGGTCGCCCGAAGGGGAAAGACCCAAGTGTCAGTGGATGATAGGGAAATGTGCCCTCAGGCCCCTGCGTCCGGCTTCAGGCAAATCTGCGGGGGCTGTTTCGGGTCCCCCCATGTCTCTGCCCCGCAGTTCACGCAGTGATAATATCGCTGGCCGTCCCGATCATTGCGGCGGTTCTCGCGCCAGCGGCAGTTCCGCGTCTTGCGATTCGAGAAGATCATCACGAGCACAAAGGCGATGACCAATCCAACGGCGACAATCATTCAGGGACTCCTCAGCGGGGGGTGCGCCTAGACCTAAAAGCCTGCGCTGGAAAAGCAAACCCCGTGCAAAGAGGAGGGTCCTGCACGGGGCCGCGAGGTCGCTACCTATGCGGCCTCGAAATATTCCAGATAGTCGGAGTTCGCAGCTTCATCCTCGAACCCAGTCGGGGCCGGAGCAACCAACTCATCTTCGGGAGTGTAGTAGCCGAACATCTGCTCGAGAGCTTCGTCGGCGGGGGAACGTTTGACTTCCAACATTTGAGCACCTTTTGAACTAGGTAACTCCTCCCTGCCGCTTGATATGGGCCTCTTTTCCCAAAGGAACAGCCCTGCACCTTTGCAGGTGCAGCATATCCTTTAGAACTGTGTCGCAAACGCAACGCGCCGCTACCCAGTATTGGGTAACGGCGCGCTAACATTGCTAGATTTGGTGTGATCAGTAGGCCCGATCGACCATCATTTTCTTAATCGACGCGATGGCCTTGGCAGGGTTCAGACCCTTGGGGCAGGTTTTCGCGCAGTTCATGATGGTGTGGCAGCGGTACAGCTTGAAGGGGTCTTCAAGGTTGTCCAGACGCTCGCCAGTGGCCTCGTCGCGGCTGTCGATCAGCCAGCGGTAGGCGTGCAGCAGGGCTGCTGGCCCGAGGTAACGGTCGCCGTTCCACCAGTAGCTGGGGCAGCTGGTCGAGCAGCAGGCGCACATCACACACTCGTACAGACCATCGAGCTTCTCGCGGTCTTCGATCGACTGCTTCCACTCTTTGGCGGGGGTGTTTGTCTTGGTTTCAAGCCAAGGCATGATGCTGGCGTGCTGCGCGTAGAAGTGCGTCAGGTCGGGG
>CAXQKF010000436.1:0-2566 GCA_964224285.1 Donghicola sp.
GTCGAACGAGAACGACCTGATGAAGCTCTATTCCCAGCGCATCCTCGCACTGGCAGCCGAGATTCCGCACACAGGCCGGCTCGACGCGCCGCAGGCCAGTGCCAAAAAGCGGTCCCCGCTGTGCGGCTCGACTGTGACTGTGGACGTGGATGTGGCGGATGGCCAAGTCACCCGCTATGCAGCTGACGTGAAAGCCTGCGCTTTGGGACAGGCCTCGGCCAGTGTGGTTGGCTCTGCCGCCATCGGGCGCACGAAAGCCGAGATCGACAAAGCCAGGGCAGAGTTGAAAGCCATGCTCCGCGACGGGGCCGATGCGCCTGCTGCGCCCTTTGACGGGTTGGAGGCGTTGTTGCCTGCGCGGGAATACAAGAACCGCCATGCCTCGATCATGTTGACGCTAGACGCACTGAGCGAAGCGGTTGCGCAAGCCGAGGCGGCGCAGACCGTTTAACGTCGCGGACATTGGCGAGGATGCAAAGGGGGCTGTCTGCCCCCTCTTGGTGCTTGTGCACCAATTCACCCCCGAGAGTATTTTTGCCAAAGTGAAAGCATGATCCCTCTGAGATGGGCGTGCAAAAAAAACCGCCGCGCATCCCGGCAAGGATGGCGGCGGAGAGGACGGTTCGCACCGGACCAAGGTTCAACCAGTAGGCGCTGGCGGAACAAGACGGGCAGTCAGTCGCGAATTGGGACATGCGACAGGTCCGGTCGGCAGTGAACCGTGGATGGGGAATTACGGCTCAGAGGAACATGGGCAGGTGCAGCGCGCCGACAAGCATGACCATCAGGGACGTCGCGCCAATCATGTCGGCGATGAATGTGTCGCGGTTGCGGATGAAAGTCAGTTTGATCTGGCGGGCCATTGGGGTTGCTCCGTTCGCTCAATGTTCCTGTTGCCACTTTGTTCTCATGTATTAATGATTCGGTAAAGAACTTTTTGAGAACAAATGTGAACAAACCGGAAGCCTCTAGGGAGACTTCCGGTTAACCCACTGTAATCAAACGGATCGCCTGATCCTGTTCCATGAGCCACAAAAGCGTTCTGGCGGCCCTTCCGCGGTCAGATGTCAGGTGCGGATCGGTGGTCAGCAGCGCGCGTGCGTCGGTTTGGGCGGTTGCCATCAGGTCGGCTTGACGCTCCATATCCGCGACGCGGAAGCGCGGCAGCCCCGATTGAGCCGTCCCGATCAGGTCACCTGCCCCGCGCATTTGCAGATCAACCTCGCTGATGCGGAATCCGTCTTCGGTATCGCGGAGTGTGGTTAACCGGCGCTGGCCGGTTTCCGAAAGCGGCGGTTGGTACATGAGCAGACAGGTCGAGGCTGCGGCTCCACGCCCGACGCGGCCACGCAGTTGGTGGAGCTGCGCGAGTCCGAAAATCTCGGCCCGTTCGATCACCATGATCGAGGCATTCGGCACGTTGACACCAACCTCGATCACCGTGGTCGCGACCAGCACCTTGGTTTCGCCGGACTGGAAGCGCGCCATGGCGCTGTCCTTCTGGTCGGGTGGCATCTGGCCGTGGACCAGATCGACCACGCCTTCGCCAAGGGCGGCGCGCAGGTGTTCGAACCGCTCCTGCGCCGAGGTCAGGTCTGAGACTTCGCTTTCCTCGACCAACGGGCAAACCCAATAGGCCTGCCGCCCCTGCGCGATCGCTTGGCGCAGGTGATCGGTGACTTCGGCCATCCGTTCGGTCGAGATCAGGGCGGTTTTGACCGGTGTGCGTCCGGGCGGTTTTTCATCGAGGATCGAGACGTCCATATCCCCGAACTGCGCCAGCGCCAGACTGCGGGGGATCGGTGTGGCGGTCATAACCAGCACGTCCACCGCACGCCCTTTGCGCCCCAGTTCCAACCGTTGCGCCACGCCAAAGCGGTGCTGTTCATCGATCACCGCTAGGCGCAAGTCGCGGAATTCAACGTCCTTTTGGAACACCGCGTGGGTGCCGACCAGGATGTGGATCTTGCCCTGCTTTAGGGCATCCAGTTTCGCCTGTCGGTCCTTGCCCTTGTCGCGGCCAGTCAGCAGTTCGATCACCACGCCCGCGCTTTCGGCCAGAGGCTGCAGCCCCTCCATGTGCTGACGGGCGAGGATTTCGGTCGGGGCCATCATCACGCCCTGCCCGCCCGCCTCGACCGCGCCCAAAAGCGCCATCAGCGCCACCAAGGTTTTGCCCGCCCCCACATCACCCTGAAGCAAACGGTTCATCCGCACGGGCCGCGCCAGATCATCGCTGATTTCGCGGATCGCGCGGTCCTGCGCGCCCGTGGGCCGGTACGGCAGCGCCGCGAGCACCCGCCGTTGAAACCGCCACGTGGCCACCGAGGGCACGCCCGGTTTTTCGCGGCGCGAGGCCCGCGCCAAGGCCAGCGTTAACTGATGGGCAAAGAATTCGTCATAGGCCAGACGGGTCCGCGCAGGCGCCTCGACCGCCAGATCGCCCATGTTTTCAGGATGATGGGCGGTGCTCAGGGCCGTGCGCCAATCGGGCCAGCCCTTTTGCTTCATCAGGGAACTGTCGATCCATTCGGGCAGATCGGGGGCCAGTTCCAGCGCACTCGCC
>CAXQKF010000437.1:0-13619 GCA_964224285.1 Donghicola sp.
ATCAACAGCCTGAAGGTCAAGCACAACAACGTCCTCGGTTACTTCATCGAGTGCACCGCGACCCATGGCGAAAAGATGCTGGGGATGAGCGAACGGTTCATCCACCGCCAGACCACAGCAAACGCCCTGCGCTTTACCACCGTGGAACTGTCCGATCTGGAGACGCGCATCCTGAACGCCGGTAGCCGCGCGTTGGAGATCGAGAAGCGCCTATTCGAAGACCTGCGCCAAGCCATTCTGGAACAAGCCGCCCCGCTGGGGTCGATGGCCCGTGCCTTGGCCGAGTTGGACCTGACCACCGCCCTCGCCGATTTGGCCCGTAGCGAAGATTGGTGCCGCCCCGTGATCGACGACAGCCGGACCTTCCGCATTGATGCGGGCCGTCACCCCGTGGTCGAGGCCGCGCTGAAATCGGACGGCGATCCCTTTGTCGCGAACGACTGCGAACTGTCCCCGCGGGATGGCGCGGCCATCTGGCTGCTGACCGGTCCGAACATGGCGGGTAAGTCGACCTTCCTTCGGCAGAACGCGCTGATTGCACTGCTGGCGCAGATGGGCGGGTTCGTCCCTGCGCACGCGGCGCATATCGGTCTGGTCAGCCAAATCTTCAGCCGTGTGGGCGCGTCCGACGATCTGGCCCGTGGCCGCTCGACCTTTATGGTCGAGATGGTCGAAACGGCTGCGATCCTGAACCAAGCCGACGACCGGGCCCTCGTGATCCTGGACGAGATCGGACGCGGCACCGCGACCTATGACGGTCTGTCGATTGCTTGGGCCACGATGGAGCACTTGCATGACGTGAACCGTTGCCGTGCCCTGTTCGCGACCCACTATCACGAGATGACCGCCCTGACCGAGAAACTGGACGGCGTGGAGAACGCGACCGTCAGCGTCAAGGAATGGGAAGGCGAGGTCATCTTCCTGCACGAAGTCAAACGCGGCGCGGCGGAGCGGTCCTATGGTGTGCAGGTTGCCCGTCTGGCAGGCCTGCCCGCCAGCGTGGTGGAACGCGCCCGCGTTGTGCTGGAGGCTCTGGAAGAAGGCGAGCGCCAAGGAGGCGGGTCCAAGCAAAAGGCGCTGATCGACGACCTGCCCTTGTTCGCAGCGATCCCGCCCGCGCCGCCGCCAGCGGCGAAACCGGCCCCGTCTCCGGCGCTCGAGATGCTCGAGAAAATCCACCCCGACGAGTTGACCCCGAGAGAGGCGCTTCAGCTGCTCTACGAACTCAAAGAAAAGGCCCGCCAGTAACGGCGGGCCTTTTGGCATTCCAGAGGTGCGCTAAAAATCAGGCGGGGTTCGAAGACACACCGACCTGAGCGGCACGCAGCAGACGGTCGTGCAGCATGAAACCAACGGCGCTGACCTGAATGATCTCGCCCTTCTTGGTGTTCGGCACGGGGGCTTCGAACATCGCTTCGTGCACGTTCGCATCGAACTGCTCGCCCACGGCGGGTTCAATGACCACAAGGCCGTGCTTCGAGAACACGTTGTTCAACTCGCGCAGGGTCAGCTCGACGCCTTCGATCAGGATCGCGTTGTCCTCTTTCGAGGTTTCCTCAGCGGCCTTCAGCGCGCGCTGCAGGTTGTCGTAAACCCCCAGCAGGTCGCGGGCCAGACGGGTGCTGCCGTACTTCTCGGCATCGCGGCGGTCCTTGTCGGCGCGCTTGCGGGCGTTCTCGGCCTCGGCCAGTGCGCGGACATAGCGATCTTTGAAATCGTCGCGTTCTGCTTTCAGGGCGTCAAATGCCTCGCCCTTGGCAGCTTCTTCGTCGATATCGATCAGCTCTTCGTTTTCATCTTCGCCATACAGCTCTTCTTCCAGAGCTTCGACATCATCAAGGAAGTCTTCGTTCTTCGGCTCAGCCATTCCTTACCTCTCAGTCCGGTCAGAGATCATGCGCCCTACCAGCTGAGCTGTGTAGTCCACAAGGGGCACAATCCGACCATAGTTCAAGCGCGTGGGTCCGATGACCCCGACCGCACCAATAATCTTTCGGTCAGCGTTCATATAAGGAGACACGACCAGAGAGGAACCCGAAAGTGAAAAAAGTCTGTTCTCAGAGCCAATAAAAATGCGCACACCTTCGCCTTCTTCGGTCAGTTGAAGGAAATCGGCCAGGTCGCGCTTGCGCTCTAGATCATCAAACAGCACCCGGATGCGATCGAGGTCGTCTTGCCCCGTCTCTTCGAGCAGATTCGCACGGCCGCGGACGATCAGACGTTCGGGCCCGTCGCCCTCTTCGCTCCAGACCGCGAGACCGGATTCGACCATTGCGTGGGCCAGTGCGTCGATCTCTTGGCGGCGGGTGCTGATCTGTTCGCGGACATCACGGCGCAGCTCTGACAGGGTCTTGCCCTCTGCCAGCGCGTTCATGAAATTCGCCGCCTCGCGCATGCTGCTAGGGGTCTGACCGACGGGCGGCGTGAACACGCGGTTCTCGACATGCCCGTCCGCAAACACCAGCACCACCAGCGCCCGCTCGGGCGTTAGCGACACGAACTCGATATGCTTGATCGGCGCTTCATGCTTGGGCGCCAGAACCAGACTCGCGCCTTTGGTCACGCCGGACAATGCCGACCCGATCCGGTCCAACATCATGCCTACATCGTCGCTGTTCCCGCCAAGGGTCGCGCTAATCTTTTCACGGTCATGATCCGTGGGCGCTGTTACCTCGAGCAAACCGTCCACAAACATGCGCAGACCCATCTGGGTCGGCACGCGGCCCGCACTGGCGTGGGGACTGCCGATCAGGCCCATATACTCCAGATCCTGCATCACGTTGCGGATCGTCGCTGCACTGACCTTTTCGTTCATGGTGCGCGTCAGGGTCCGGCTGCCCACCGGATCGCCGCTTTCCAGATAGCCTTCGACCACGCGGCGAAAGACCTCGCGCGAGCGGTCGTTCATCTCTTCGAGAAGTTTTCTGCCTTCGTGCATTTGCATCTCCTTAAGACGCACTAAAATTCGCCTGAAGGAAATCGTCAATCGGGGTTGCCACCCTAACCGGCGCGGGCGTATGCCCGAAGCAACAATTACAGGGGAAATATTATGCGACCTTCCGGACGTGACCTAAACCAGATGCGTCAGATTTCAATCGAAACCAACGTGACCAAGCACGCCGAAGGCTCTTGCTTGATCAAGGTTGGCGACACCCACGTGCTGTGCACCGCCACTCTGGAAGAGCGTGTGCCCCCGTTCATCAAAGGCTCTGGCCTTGGCTGGGTCACTGCCGAATACGGTATGCTGCCCCGCTCGACCAGCTCGCGCATGCGCCGCGAAGCGACCACCGGCAAGCAAGGTGGCCGCACGGTGGAAATCCAGCGCCTGATCGGCCGCAGTTTGCGTGCTGGTGTGGACCGCGTTGCCATGGGCGAACGTCAGATCACCATCGACTGCGACGTGATCCAAGCGGACGGCGGCACCCGCTGCGCCTCGATCACCGGTGGCTGGGTGGCCCTGCGTCTGGCGGTGAACAAGCTGATAAAGGCTGGCGACATCAAGACCGATCCGCTGATCTCTCCGGTCGCGGCGGTCAGCTGCGGTATCTATGCGGGTCAGGCTGTGCTGGATCTGGACTACCCCGAAGACTCGGCGGCGGGCGTTGACGGCAACTTCGTCATGCTTGGCAATGGTCAGATGATCGAAACCCAGATGTCGGCCGAGGGCGCGACCTACTCCCGTGACCAGATGAACCAACTGCTGGACCTGGCGGACAAAGGCATCGCTGAGCTGGTCGCAGCCCAAGAGGCCGCCTGCGCATGACCCGTAAATTCGACGGCGACACGATCCTGTTCGCGACCCACAACGCCGGTAAGCTAGAGGAGATGCGGGCCCTGCTCGCTCCCTTCAACATCACCGTCGTCGGGGCGAAGGAAAAGGGTCTGCCCGAACCCGAAGAGACCGGCACCACCTTTGTCGAGAACGCCCGCATCAAGGCCCACGCCGCCGCCAAGGCGACCGGCCTGCCCGCCCTGTCCGACGACAGCGGCATCGCGGTGGATGCGCTGGACGGTGCCCCCGGTGTCTATACCGCCGACTGGTCCGAGACCCCGAATGGCCGCGACTTCGTGATGGCGATGACCAAGACCTACAATCTGCTCCAAGAGAAGAACGCCCCCGAGCCCCGCACTTGCCGCTTCTGCTGCACGCTGGTTCTGGCGTGGCCCGATGGCCATGACGATGTGTTCGAAGGCAAGGTAGAGGGTCGCTTTGTCTGGCCGATGCGCGGTGAACTGGGTCACGGCTATGACCCAATCTTCATGCCCGAAGGCTACGACATCACCCTTGGCGAAATGGACCCCGCCGAGAAGAACCGCATCAGCCACCGCGCTGTTGCGTTCGAACAGTTCGTGGACGCCTGCTTTGGCTGAGGACTGGCGCAACGGGGGATTTGGCCTCTACATTCACTGGCCGTTTTGTATGGCCAAATGCCCCTACTGCGATTTCAACAGCCACGTTTCCCGGTCCATCGACCAGAAGGCGTGGCTGGACGCCTACCTAAAGGAACTGGATCGCAATGCGGCACGCACCCCTGACCGCGTGTTGAAATCCGTGTTCTTTGGCGGTGGTACCCCCAGCCTGATGGAGCCCGAGACCGTTGCCGCGATCCTCGAACGGATCGGCCAGCTCTGGACCCCTGCCAACGATCAAGAGATCACGCTAGAGGCCAACCCGACTTCGGTCGAAGCTGGCCGTTTTCGTGCCTATGCCGAGGCTGGCGTTAACCGTGTCTCGATGGGTCTACAGAGCCTGCGAGATGATGACCTGCGCCGCCTTGGCCGGATGCACACCGTGGCCGAGGGTCGTCGTGCCTTCGAGATCGCCAAGGATTGCTTTGGTCGCGTCAGCTTTGACCTGATCTATGCACGCCAAGATCAGACCGTCCCCGAATGGAAGGCCGAGCTGCGCGAGGCACTGGCGTTGGCTGCCGACCACCTATCTCTTTACCAGTTAACCATCGAAGCTGGCACGGCATTCGGCGACCGCTACGAACGCGGCACCCTGCGCGGCCTACCCGAGGATGACGACGCCGCCGAGATGTACGAAGTGACCCAAGAGATCTGCGCCGAGTTCGGCATGTATGACTACGAAGTCTCGAACTACGCCAAACCCGGTGCCGAAAGCCGTCACAACCAAATCTACTGGAACTACGGCGACTATGTCGGTGTTGGCCCCGGTGCCCATGGTCGGTTGACCATGAATGGCCAGCGCCACGCGACGGACACGTGGAAACAACCCCAGAAATGGCTAGATGCAGTCGCCGCCGGGACAGGTGAAAATCTGGTCGAAGCCATCTCTGCCACAGAGCAAGCCAACGAATACCTGATGATGGGTCTGCGTTTGACCGAAGGCATCGATATGGAGCGCTTCAATCAAATTGGTGGGAAACCTCTCAACCCGCACACATTGCAAGACCTGGAAGATATGGGGATGATTAGTGTCGAAACGCCCTATCTCAAGGCTACGCGAGCAGGTCGGTTGGTCCTGAACGCAGTCATCGCGGAACTCTTACTGGATTAAGACTATGCGGCCGATTTGGTTCATCTTTGGCATTCTATGTATGGCGCTCGGTCTGGTCGGTGTGGTGCTTCCCTTGCTGCCCACCGTACCTTTCATGCTTCTGGCAGCGTTCTGCTTTGCCCGCTCGTCCGAGCGAATGCATGCCTGGCTGGTCAATCACCGTGTCTTTGGCCCTGCCATCGAGGACTGGAACCGTAGCGGCGCAATCAGTCTCACAGGAAAACGCGCCGCGACGGCCTCTATCGCGGTGGTGTTCTCGATCTCTGTTTTCATGGGATTGCGGCCGATGATCCTCGGGATACAGGCCGTGACGCTTGGGGCGGTTCTGATCTTTATCTGGACCCGCCCCAGCTATTAACTCTTATTCCACCGCACTCAGCCGACGGCAGATTTCGTCCAGCTGATCGAGGTTGTTGTAGCTGATCACAAGCTTGCCCTGTTCGGTGCCGTCCTTGTGCTCTACTGAAACCTTCATCCCTAATGCAGCCGACAAATCACCCTCGAGTGCCTTTGTATCGGCATCTTTCTCGCCAGCAGGCTTCGATGCGGCACGCGGCTTGGGCGCGGTTTCGCCCTGAGCTGCCTTCTTCACCAAACGTTCTGTATCCCGCACAGACATCCCACGAGAGACAATTTGCTTGGCCAGCTCCGACGCATGATCACTGGTGATCAGCGCCCGCGCATGTCCAGTGGTCAAACGACCATCAGCCAAATGCTCGATCACGTCCTCGGGCAACTGGAGAAGGCGCATGGAGTTGGCGATGTAGCTCCGGCTTTTCCCCAGCGCCTCAGCAAGACGCTCTTGCGTGTGCCCGAATTTCTCCATCAGCTGCTTATAGCCGGCGGCCTCATCCACAGGGTTCAAGTCCGCCCGCTGGATGTTCTCGATAATCGCGACTTCCAGAACTTCGGTGTCATCAAAGTCACGGATCAGCACCGGCAGTTCATGAAGCTGCGCCATCTGCGACGCACGCCAGCGACGTTCACCCGCAACGATCTCGTATTTCAGGCTATCGCGGGGACTGACCCGCACGATCAAAGGCTGAATAACGCCCTTTTCCTTGATCGACCGCGAGAGGTCTTCCAGATCCTCAGCCTCGAACCGGCGACGCGGCTGATCCGGGTTCGGTTCGATCTTCTCGATCGGGACCATCATATCTGGCCGACGTGGCGCGCTCACCGCACCTTCGGTCGCAGTGTCTGTCTGAACGTCAGCCATCAGCGCCGACAAACCGCGGCCCAATCCTCGTTTCATTGGCTTTCGATCCATGCCTGCCCTCTTATATTTTTATGCAGCTACCTGAGCCGTCTTTTCTATCAGTTCTTTGGCCAATGCGCGATAGGCAACTGCCCCGCGCGAATTCGGATCGTAATGCAAAACTGGCAGGGCGAAGGACGGCGCTTCGCTGACCCGCACGTTCCGAGGGATCTTGGTCTGGAAAACCAGATCACCAAGGTTCTCTCGTGCATCAGCCTCAACCTGCTGGGACAGATTGTTCCGGCCATCGTACATGGTCAGAACAATCCCCTCGATCCGCAGATCAGGGTTTGCGGCCTTACGCACATCACGAATGGTGAGCATGAGCTGGCTAAGCCCCTCGAGCGCGAAGAATTCACTTTGAAGCGGTACAAGGACGGAATCCGACGCAACCATCGCATTCACGGTCAAAAGGTTCAGTGATGGCGGGCAGTCGATAAGGATGTAATCGAAATCAATCTCGGCCATCAGCGCTGTGCGAAGGGCATTCCGCAGCAAATAGCTGCGCTTCTCGTTCGAGATCAGCTCAATGTCCGCAGAGGCCAAATCCGTCGTCGCCGGCACCACAAATATGTTCTCGAACTGCGTTTGCCGGATGACTTCGGTGGGAAGCACCTCTTCGAGCAGCAACTCATAGGCGGTGTAGTCACGCTCATCCGGGTGGATTCCAAGGCCGGTCGAGGCGTTGCCCTGAGGATCAATATCGACAACGAGAACACGTTTTCCCAGATCAGCAAGAGCGGCGCTCAGGTTGATCGCGGTGGTGGTTTTACCCACTCCACCCTTCTGATTGGTGACCGCGATGATCTTGGTACCGCTGGACGTCATAATATCAGCCACGTGCAATGCCTCCGATGCTCAGAATAACCGAGTTTAACTCTACGATGCTTTTATGAACTTCATGAGAGAAAGACCATGAGCGCTGTGCATCTTCGACTTCTTGTTGCCAAGTTGCCCCTTTTGGAAACAGCGCCTGCCCTTCTGGCTTTAGGTGACGTTCCGCAAATCCGAACAATTGATCCAGCGAAGCGAGCGCGCGCGCGGACAGAACGTCGGCATTCACCGGTTCAATTGCCTCGATTCGCTCTGAGTACACGCGGGCCCTTACCCCAGTCTCGCGCGCCACGGTCCGCAGAAATGTTGCTTTCCTCTGATCACTTTCCATCAGAACAACCTCGCCATTCGGATTCAACTCCGCCGCCAAGATTGCGATTACCATTCCCGGAAAGCCACCACCGCTACCCATATCACACCAGATATGCCAGTTTTCACGAGCAAGCGTATAAATCTGGGCAGAGTCTACGAAGTGCCTTGAACGCGCATCTTTGATAGTTGATGGAGAGACGAGGTTAATCGCCTTGTTCCACTTCTTCAGAAGTGCTTCATAGGTGTTCAGCCGGTCCAGTGTTTCACGTGAAACATCCAGTGGATAATTTTCGGCCATCATGAACCCGCAGCCAAGCGTTTGCTCTGACGCAACTTCGCAAGAATTAGAGTGAGCGCAGCTGGGGTCATCCCCTCTACCCTCCCTGCTTGACCAAGAGTCGACGGCCGTGCGGCGATGAGCTTTGTCTTCAATTCATTCGAAAGGCCTTGGAGACTTGCGAAATCGAAATCCGCTGGGATCACATGTCCTTCATCGCGGCGAAGTGCTTCGGCGTCCTTTTCCTGACGCGCGATGTACTTCGCATAAAGCCCGTCACATTCCAGCTGGCGCTGTATCTCGGGATCTACATCTGAGAGCTCAGGCGAAATTCCTGTCAGCGTACCAAAATTAAGGTCTGGAAATGCCAGAAGGTCATAAGCCGTGCGGCGCGCTCCGTCCTGATTTACTTTGATGCCCTTCTCGGACAGCTCTCTGGGTGTGAAGGACATTCCCTCAAGTCGTTCTCGACCAGCCTCCAGACGCTCCATTTTGTCCTCAAACTGAGTGCGCCGCTCAGCTGAAACGCACCCGAGATCAATGCCCATCGGTGTCAGTCGCTGGTCAGCATTATCTGCCCGAAGTGAAAGCCTGAATTCCGCTCGCGACGTAAACATGCGGTATGGCTCACTCACCCCGCGCGTGGTCAAATCGTCGATCATGACGCCAATATAGCTGGTTGTTCTACTGAAGATGGCCGGCGCCTCACCGGCCGCTGCTCTCGCGGCATTCAAACCGGCGACCATCCCTTGCGCAGCCGCCTCTTCGTATCCGGTGGTTCCGTTGATCTGGCCCGCCAAGTAGAGGCCAGGATGATCCCGCAACTCAAGCGTTTCTTTCAACGAACGCGGATCAACGTAATCATACTCGATCGCATAACCTGGCTGGAAAATCTCAACATCTTCGAGACCGTACATAGATCGAATGTACGCCTCTTGAACATCGACCGGCAATGACGTCGAGATGCCATTGGGGTAAACGGTCGGATCATCCAAGCCCTCGGGCTCAAGAAAGACTTGATGCGAAGTCTTGTCTGCAAACCGGACAATCTTGTCTTCGATCGAAGGGCAATACCTAGGCCCTACCCCTTCAATGTGCCCGCCGTACATTGCAGAGCGTCCGAGATTCTCGCGGATAATTTCGTGCGTTTTCTCGTTCGTATGTGTTATGCCACACGCGATCTGACGAACAAACGGTGCTCTTGAAGAGAACGAGAACATCGTGGGCTCTTCATCCCCAGGCTGCTGTTCAAGCAAATCCCACTTGATCGTTCGACCATCAAGGCGCGCCGGCGTTCCCGTCTTCAGTCGTCCCAACGGCAGACCATAACTATGGAGCCTTTCGGCGAGGCGAATGGACGGGTTATCTCCCATACGACCACCCGGATTGGAATCATCGCCTATGTGAATAATGCCATTCAAAAAGGTTCCGGTCGTCAAGACCACCGCTCGAGCACTGATCTGACTGCCATCAGCTAGAACAACGCCAGATATCCGGCCATCCTGCTCAATCAAATCCGCAACTTCGCCTTCGATTATGCTCAGGTTCTCGGTCGCCTCAAGAACGGAAAGCATCGTCTCGCGGTAAATCTTGCGATCAGCTTGAGCGCGCGGCCCTTGAACTGCCGGACCCTTCCGGCGGTTCAGCAAACGAAATTGAATCCCTGCTCGGTCTGCAACATAGCCCATGACGCCATCCATCGCGTCAATTTCGCGGACCAAGTGCCCTTTGCCCAAGCCACCGATTGCCGGATTACAAGACATCACCCCGATCGTTTCTTTTCGCAGAGTGATTAATGCGGTTCGAGCACCCATGCGGGCAGCGGCGTGGGCAGCGTCAGATCCAGCGTGGCCCCCGCCAATCACGAGAACGTCGAAATCAGATTGTTTCACGTGAAACACTCCTATTTACCCAAGCAAAAGCTCGAAAAGATTTCATCAAGGATAACTTCCACATCGATTCGCCCCAACAGCATGTCCAACGCCCGCGCAGCTGTCCGAATTTCCTCAGCCACCAACTCATAGCGTTCCGCACCAAACTGCACTTGTTGTTCAGCAATAATGATTGCATCGGATGCAGTCCGCAGAGCAATCCGGTGCCGCTCCTTACTCGCCAAGTTCGCCTTCTGCAGCCGTTCCGACAACACAGCATGAACCGAATCCAGCATATCAGAGACTCCGAGGCCTGATCTACCAGATATAGGATTCGGATCAGTATCTCGCGTATCACCCTTTGCCGAATACTGCAGATCACCGGGCTCGGGCAACAACATCAACCCCTCTCCGGGTTGATTGAGGAAGATGCGAAGGTCAGCAGCTTTGGCCCGCTGAATGGCGCGTTCAATCCCGATACCTTCGATCTGGTCATCGGTCTCTCTCAATCCCGCTGTATCGAGCAGTGTGACAGGCAGACCCTTCAAGTCCATTCGGACCTCGATCACATCCCGCGTGGTCCCCGCGATATCAGAGGTAATTGCTGCATCACGCTTGGCGATATAGTTCAGCAAGGTCGATTTACCGGCATTCGGGGCGCCTACAATCGCGACTTCAAATCCCAGATGTAGTCTCTCAGCAACCTCAGATCCTACTATCTCTTGTTGCAGGTCAGCTCGAACTCTGGCCAACAACACCTCAACCTCGGGCGTGACATCCTCGGGGACTTCCTCGTCTGCGAAATCGATTGTCGCCTCGAGCAGAGCCGCAGCGCGGATGATCTGGGAACGCCACAGCTCGGCCTGCTCGCTCAACCCACCGGAAAAGACTTTGATCGCTTGCTGACGCTGCGCCTCGGTCTCTGCCTCGATCAGATCGGACAGACCTTCGACCTGGGCTAAATCCAGACGCTCGTTCTCTAGCGCACGGCGGGTGAATTCGCCCGGTTCAGCCAAACGCAAACCGTCAACGTCAGAAAGTTCGGTCATCACGCTGCGCACGATCGCAGGGCTACCGTGCAGATGCAGTTCAACGACATCTTCGCCGGTAAAGCTGGCGGGGCCCGCAAAACAGATCACCATAGCTTCGTCGATCAAGGCCCCTGCCCTGTCACGCAGCTTGCGCACCCCAGTTTTGCGCGGCTCCGGTATCGAACCCGCAAGAATAGAGGCCGCGGCGAATGCCTGCGGCCCCGAAATCCGGATCACTGCGACCCCGGCTTTGCCTTGAGCAGTCGCCAGGGCAAAGATCGTGTGCATTCCGCCCTCTTAGGTGTTCATCGAGTCGAAGAACTCGGAGTTTGTCTTGGTTTGCTTCAGTTTGGAAATCAAGAATTCGATACCATCCGTGGTCCCCATCGGGTTGAGGATACGGCGCAGAACGAACGTCTTGGCCAGATCGACCTTGTCGACCAGCAGATCCTCTTTTCGGGTACCCGATTTGAGGATGTCCATCGCAGGGAAAACGCGCTTGTCCGCAACTTTGCGGTCCAGAACGATCTCGCTGTTGCCGGTGCCCTTGAATTCTTCGAAGATGACTTCGTCCATACGGCTGCCGGTGTCGATCAGTGCGGTCGCGATAATGGTCAGCGAGCCGCCTTCTTCGACGTTACGTGCCGCACCAAAGAAGCGCTTGGGGCGCTGCAGGGCGTTTGCGTCCACACCACCGGTCAGAACCTTGCCCGACGACGGAACAACGGTGTTATACGCGCGGCCCAGACGAGTGATCGAGTCCAGCAGGATCACAACATCACGCTTGTGCTCGACCAGACGCTTGGCTTTTTCGATCACCATCTCGGAAACGGCCACGTGCCGGGTCGCAGGTTCGTCGAAAGTCGAGGAAATGACCTCGCCCTTAACGCTACGCTGCATGTCGGTGACTTCTTCGGGGCGTTCGTCGATCAGCAGGACGATCAGATAGCACTCTGGGTGGTTCTTTTCGATGCTGGTGGCGATGTTTTGCAGCAAAACCGTCTTACCGGTGCGCGGCGGCGCCACGATCAGCGAACGCTGCCCCTTACCGATGGGCGCGACCAAGTCGATAATACGTGCCGAACGGTCTTTGATGGTGGGATCTTCGATTTCCATCTTCAGACGCTCGTCGGGATACAGGGGCGTCAGGTTATCAAAGCTAACCTTGTGACGCGCGCTTTCGGGATCCTGAAAGTTCACCTGCTCGACCGCGGTCAAAGCAAAGTAACGCTCGTTGTCCGCGGGCGCCTTGATCACACCTTCGACGGTGTCACCTGTACGCAGCGAATGCTGGCGGATCATTTCAGGCGAAACGTAGATATCATCGGGGCCAGACAGGTAGTTCGCTTCGGGCGAACGAAGGAAGCCGAAGCCATCCTGTAGAACTTCGAGAACGCCTTCACCACCGATCACCCAGCCGTCTTCTGCGTGCTCTTTGAGCAGCGAGAACATCATCTCGCCCTTGCGCATGTTCGACGCGTTTTCGATTTCCCACTCTTCGGCCATCGCCAACAGGGATTTCGGACTCTTGGCTTTGAGTTCGGAGAGATTCAGACGTTCATCGGTCATAGGTATACCCTTTGCCGCCCGCGATCGGGCCAAGGTCAAAGTTATTTTCTTACACAGGAAAACCCCGACCAGGACTGGCCGTTGAACGCGACATAGGGGGGATTCCCCGTTGAGTCAATAAAACGCTTAGAACTTCACGATGACAGAGAAGACGATCACCAGCATCAAAAGCGTCGGAACCTCGTTCATCAGGCGATAGGTCCGACCGTCGCGAAAGTTCTTGGCTGCGACGAAATCCTTGCGGCGATATCCCAGCCAATGATGGAACCAGGTCATTCCCAGCACACTCGCTGCTTTGGTCCAGGGCCAGACGCTGGTCCAGTCCACGATCCCCGGTGTGAACACCAAAGCCAGACCAAAGATCCACGTGGCGATCATCGCCGGGTTCATGATGTAACGGAACAGCTTCAGCTCCATCGTGGTGAACAGCTCATGCGTTTCACCATCCTGCCCCACGCGCTCTGCGTGATAGACGAACAGTCTTGGCAGATAGAACAGCCCTGCCATCCAGGACATGACCGAGACCACATGGAGCGACTTGGTCCATGGATACACACTAGCGAGCAGATCGAGCATGGGCGGGTTCCTCTCTGATTAACTCTCTTAAATAAAATATAAGAATTAAAAGGAAGATGTATTTGAAGAGTCCTCGGACTCTGTGGATTGTTTCCTTTCCCCCATGGTTTTGCACAGTGAACAAGAGTCCCACAGGGGGTGTGGGGGAATCGCTTAACCCCAATAAAATCTCAGGATTCCCTGCGTGAATCTGAAAATCCGAGTCCTGTGGGAATCGGTGGATAACTCGTGGGAAAGTTGGTTATCCACAGAGTCCATTTTATCCTTTTCCGTGGGGGTAAAAAGAATATGAGCCAGACTCATAAACTCGAAACTATCGACAGGCTCGTTTTGGGGCTTTATCCGTCCCCGAACCCCTACAGGGATTTTA
>CAXQKF010000438.1:0-3850 GCA_964224285.1 Donghicola sp.
TGTCATAACGGGACTGCATCCACGCTTGCGACATGTCGATGCTGTCCGCATAGACGATGGGCGCGATGGCGTCGAAAAAGGCCAGATGATCTTGGCCGGTGGCGGCCTGAATCGACTGACCCAGCGCGGTGCTGGTCAGGGGGCCGGTGGCGATGATCCAGTTGCCGTCCGTAGGCAGCTCGGTGATCTCTTCTTCGGAAACGCTGACATTGGGCAGGGCGCGCAGGGTTTGCGTGACCGTCTCGGCAAAGGGATCGCGGTCTACCGCCAGTGCACCACCCGCAGGGATGCGGTGTTTGTCGGCGGTGGTCATGATGATCCCGTTCGCCGCGCGCATTTCCCAATGCAGGAGGCCCACGGCGTTCTGCTCGCTATCGTCCGAGCGGAACGAGTTCGAGCACACCATCTCGGCCAGATTGCCGGTCTGGTGGGCAAAGGTTTCGACCTTTGGGCGCATCTCGTGGATGACCACGTCAACGCCCATGTTCGCGGCCTGCCAGGCGGCCTCAGAGCCGGCCATACCGCCGCCGATGATATGCAATGTCTTGTCCATGGGGCGCGATCTAGGGCTTTCGGGACCGTTTGGAAAGAGGAAAGGCGCAGGGGCAAAGTGCCGGTACGTCATATTTCGCGGGGCTTGTCGTTTGGTGCGCGTCGTTCATTGTGAGGGCAGGGAACTTGGGAGGGTTTCATGGAACTGAAGATGGATGTCGCCGAGCTTGAGGCCTTTCTGGCGCAGGACTTTCCGCAGGTGGGCGACATGTTCTCTATATTAGAGGTCGGCACGGGCACGCTGAAGGTGCGCCTGAACGTGCGGGACGAGCATCTACGGCCCGGTGGGACCGTGTCGGGGCCGACCATGTTCGCGCTGGCGGATGTGGGGATCTATCTGGCGGTGCTGGCGGTGATCGGGCCGGTTGGGCTGGCGGTGACAACGAATTGTTCCATTGATTTCATGAGGAAACCTGTGGCCGGTGTCGATCTGGTGGCCGAGTGCCGCATTCTGAAGTTGGGGCGGGTTCTGGCTGTGGGGGATGTGTTGATCTATTCCGAGGGGGATACGCGGCCTGTGGCGCGGGCGAGCATGACCTATTCTATTCCGCCAAGCGGCTGAGGGCGGGATTTGAGTATTTGGGGCAAAAAGAAGCCCCAGGGTGGGAAGAAATGTGGGGTATTTTAATACCTATTTTTTAAGTCATTGATTTTTAATGATTTAAGTGGATTTCATGCGCTTGACTGGGGGTGAAAGGGCTGTATAAGACGCCAATCCGAATTCGGGTGGGGCCTTGGCCGTACTCGGCTCGACCTAGATTGATTAAACCCAGGATATCCTGACCATGAAAACCTTCTCTGCAAAGCCTGCAGACATCGAGAAGAAATGGATCCTGATCGACGCCGAGGGCGTCGTTCTGGGCCGTCTTGCATCGATCGTTGCAATGCGTCTGCGCGGCAAGCACAAGCCGTCCTTCACTCCTCACATGGATTGTGGTGACAACGTCATCATCATCAACGCTGAGAAAATCCAGATGACCGGCAAGAAGCGCGAAGAGCGTTTCTACTGGCACACTGGCCACCCCGGCGGCATCAAATCGCGCACCAAACAGGAAATCCTGGAAGGCGCGTACCCCGAGCGTGTGGTTCAGAAAGCTGTTCAGCGCATGCTGCCCGGTAACCGTCTGTCGCGCAAGCTCATGACCAACCTGCGTGTCTATGCGGGCACCGAACACCCCCACGAAGCTCAGGCACCTGAAGTCGTCGACGTCAAAGTGCTGAACTCCAAGAACACGAGGACTGCGAAATAATGGCCGATCAAGTCAACTCGCTCGAAGAACTCGGCGCCGTTGCAGGTGACGTCGCAGCAATCGAGATCGACGCACCCCGTGAGCCCGTCCGTGACGAGCTGGGTCGTTCCTATGCCACCGGCAAGCGTAAAGACGCTGTTGCTCGCGTTTGGATCAAGCCCGGTTCGGGTAAGGTCACCGTTAACGGTCGTGAGCTGAACGTTTACTTCGCTCGTCCCGTTCTGCAGATGATCCTGCGCCAGCCCTTCGAGGTTGCCGGCGTTGAGGACCAGTTTGACGTATACGCCACCGTAAAAGGCGGCGGTCTGTCGGGCCAGGCCGGTGCGGTCAAGCACGGCATCTCCAAAGCTCTGCAGCTGTACGATCCCTCGCTGCGTGGCGCTCTGAAAGCCGCTGGCTTCCTGACCCGCGACAGCCGCGTTGTTGAACGTAAGAAGTTCGGCCGCCGTAAGGCACGTCGTAGCTTCCAGTTCTCGAAGCGCTAATTCGGATCTACCGAAGACGATTTTGGCAAGCGCGTGCGAAAGCATGCGCTTGTTTCTTTTTGAGCAGGGGCGATGAGAGTCCCTCGCGGTGTCGAGCGCGCTGAGGGAGCGGTGCTGGTGCCGCTTGTAGCGCGGGTCGGTCGCTCTGCGATGGATCGGGCGTTCAGTTTTGATCGGGTGTTCAGGCCGTGCAGCCCTGTGGCGAAAGGGTTTATGGCAGGCGAGAGCTGATATGTGCCATCAATCCAGAGAGCCGGATTGGGAAAACTCAAATCGGGATTTCAGGATTATTGCCTGAGATCGGCATACGAAAATGCTGGATCCCACATTGCAATTTTGGCGCTCGCGTTACCTGTAAGCGGAGATTGCCAAGTAATTGTGGCAGCGTGGCTTTCGGGGCTAAGCTATCAAAAAGGCACGAAAAAAGGTGCTCTCTGGCAGACGAGAGCACCTTGATAGCATCTGCATACGGGATGAAATGACCCGTGCAGGGAAGGCCGTGTGCCGTTAGTGGGCAGTGGCCAGACGGTAAAGACCGGTCTTGCGCTGGGGGGCGTGTTCAATAAAGCCCTGATCCAGAAGGCGTTTCAGTGTGCGGTGGTAAGTCGCGTGCTTCATAGCGCGAACGGTATTATGCGACCGGATGGACTCGGAATGTACGTCACACTCAGTTTTCGACTCGGCCAGCATGTGAAAGGCGTAGAGAATGTCCTTCTCGTTTTGGGACATATCATCCAGACCCATGTCTTGCTCGAGTTGGTAGAGAAGTTCGCGCATCGCTGCGAGCTGCTTGTATCCACTATGCATTAGAATACCCTTAGACTTAAAACACGAAAGAAATAGCGTGTTTTCAATGTAGGGGATGGTTTTGCCATCTGTCCAGCCACATTTCCGCCACATTGCGACCACGTTTGCCCGATTTGGGTCAAACTTTATCCTAAATTGTAACTCTGAATTACATGAGATTTTCGGGTGCAATCAGACCAAACAGAGCAATTGTTGCGGTTTGAATCCGTTTGTCTGCAGGGAAATGGTCATTTTTCTTGAGTTGTCCCTGCATATGAGACAATCCACCTAGGGTTGCTTTGCTCAACTCTGAGAACAGCAAAGAATGGTTAAAATATCGTAAACAGATTTTCGGTTAGCGGTGTTTGCAGATCGCATTTCGAAAATTTTTTTTGAGAATTGCTATCTTTTTGGCCTTCTTCGGGGCGAAAGGCCGACTCAGTCGTTCCCGATTAGCCCGAGCCCACGCAAATAGATACCGATTCCCGCCTCGAGCAGATCTTCGGGAGAGTAGGGCGAGCGTGTGCCGGGTGTCCCGCGCGCAAACAGTTCGACGACCCCGTGGCTCATGGCCCAGATGTGGGCCGAGAACATGCTCGCCGGTGGGCGCTTGTCTGCCGGGATGCGCTCACTCAGGGCGGTGGCAGCTTCTTCGAGGATCTTGTTGGCCTTGGACGCGGCCTCGGCCAGTTCGGGCGATCGGTTGACCGAAATGCCGGATTCAAACATGGCAACGTAGTGCCCGGGGTATTTCTGGGCAAAGGCCAGATAGGCGCG
>CAXQKF010000439.1:0-6111 GCA_964224285.1 Donghicola sp.
TACGACTGGTTCGCGGGCGGAGGGCCGATGTGGACCGCCTCATCTGCCATTTTCACATGCAGCGCGTTTTTGTCTGCGTCCGAATAGATGGCCACCGTTTTGATGCCCATCTTGCGCGCCGTCTTGATCACGCGGCACGCGATCTCGCCACGGTTGGCAATGAGGATCTTGTCGATCATTTTCTCCGTCCCTTTCGTCTTATCCGGTTATGCCCCGACCGGTCGCACCGGCCGTCGGGCAAAAGAAAAGGCCACCGGACAGACGAGGTCCGGCGGCCGAAAAGCCATAAGAATGGATGTGCGCGCCTGCGCGCGGCTGCTTAGTTACAGCGCGAGGGGTAAGTCCGGCAGTACGCGACGTTGCCGGCTGCGCCAACGACAGCACCGGTGACAATGTCACCGCCTGTGACTGCACCTGCGGCAGCGCCCGCGCCGCCCCCAAGCAGAGCCTGTTCACCCAGAGTGTCACCGCACGCGGCAAGACCAAGCAGGGCAACCGACGCAACGATCCAAGTTTTCTTAAGCATTGTGCAATCCTTTCAACAATCGCGTGTCCACCCGCGCGGGTGCGACGTTCTGATGTGTAAACAACGTCACCTCCCTTGGCCGGGTTCCCGCAAGTGTCGAAATCGGACCGCACGAAACCGTGAGGGAATCCGAAAAAATGCGCGCTCAGGCCGGACAGGCCCGGCGCGCAAGTCGGGGAAGGGGTCTCGGTAAGAGACATCGTCCGCCGCGCACTGCGCGACTTACACAGCCCTAGATTGGCTGCTTTGCCCATGCATTCAAGCATAGCGGCAGGCACACCTGTGTGGTGCGCCAAAATCCGCTTAACTGCTTGACTGCACTGGGCAAAGCTCAGCCGACCCATTCCGAGCTCCCATTGAAGATCTGGGGGAAGGTCCGCTCTGCCTCGTCCAAATTGATACGCAGCAGCGCACCGTAATCGGCGGGATCAAAGGGTTCTTCGGCGGGCACGACCTCGCGCTCGAACAGCCAGTTCAGGCGTCCGGCATCGAGATTGCCTCGCTCGAAAGTCTCTTCACCAAAATGAAGCCAAAGCGCCGCAAGGAAGCATTCGTCCGCCCGCTTGTCCGCAGATTTGCGGTCAGGGAAACGGCGAATCGCCTTGATCGGCGTCACTCCGCGCGGGTTGGCGCGGCGAATCACGAATTGATAATCAGTTCCGGGCATACGGCCCGGGAAGCCACGATGTTTCAGCATACAAGCCCCCATAAGTTATAGGAGCGATGGTCGTGGCCTGTGAAAGCGGGCCCGACGGCCCGCCCCGGTTTCGTCAGAGTACGATTACTTGTACTTGCCGGTGTAAGTGGGTTCCACCGAAATGGGTTCGGGCTGAACAACCACGAATTCTTCTTCTGCGGGCTTCTTGGCACAGCCTGCAACCGATGCAGCAACTGCGAACGCAGCAAGGGTGATGACGACTTTCGACATGCGTGTCTCCTGTTTGTACTTCTATCGTTATTTTTCGGGTTGGACACACTGTCCCGGCCCGAACACTGCTTCGAGGTATGGGGGTCTTGGGATACTCCCGACGCAACGATAGCGCGAATCTCTACCGATAGATATGGGGCAGATCGCACATATTTAGCCTGTGGCGGAAAATCCCCATCGGCCAACGTACAAAGGGAAAAATGCAAACCCGAGGCCATCATTAATAGGCCTCCCAGATGCATGCACCCTGATCTATGCGAAAGCTTTCGACAAATTGCACAGCCTCTGGTGCAGGCTCGCCAAAAGGAATCGGGCGATCCGCATAGCTCAGCACGACCATCGCCGGATTTGCCCCACGTGCATCCAGTTCCGGCAGCGCATAAGAGGCGCAAATCTCGGGGAAGTCCCCGGAGACGCGGTCAAAGTCGGATTGCACGAGATCGGGGGCGATAAAACGATATCGGGCCCAGACCTGACCGTCGGGCTGATTCTCGAGAATGAGCTCGTACAAGGTCAGATCCAGGCCCGAGGGCACGGTGGGGGCCCCCTCCTGCCCCCGAGCCGTGGTCGCCACTGCCAGGAGGGCGACGAAACTGAAACTTACAAGACGGGACATCACTTCGCCCGCCCTGCGTGCATGACCCATCGTGCGCGGCGCGCGGGATCATGAAGAATTTGTGAAACTAAACCTTCAACATAAGCCAAAGGCAAGTGCCCATTAACAGAGCCGCCTGCACGTAGGCACAGTTGGTTGCCGTCTTTAACAATTTCTACCACAGGAAGAAATCCACGCAACCCTTGTAATGCGCGCCACATGTCCTGACGGACCTGATGCGCCAGCCGAATGGCGTCACACGCCGGCAAATTCGTCTCGACGAAGAAGTCGAAACGGGCGGGCAAACGGCGGGACAATGTGATGCCCCCCTGCCCGTCCTTGACGATATGCCAGCGTGTTTTTGCCATCTTAACGTGTACTCAGACTTACAGAGGAATGTTGTCGTGCTTCTTCCAGGGCATGCTGCGTTTCTTCTGGCGCAGCGATGCAAAGGCACGAGACACACGGCGGCGGGTGCTGTGCGGCATGATCACTTCGTCGATGAAACCACGCTCTGCGGCGACAAAGGGATTCGCGAATCGCTCTTCGTACTCGGCGGTACGGGCTGCGATCTTTTCGGGATTGCCCAGTTCGCTGCGGTAGAGGATCTCGGTCGCGCCCTTGGCACCCATCACCGCAATCTCTGCGGTCGGCCATGCGTAGTTGAAATCCGAACGCAGGTGCTTGGATGCCATAACGTCGTATGCGCCGCCGTAGGCCTTGCGGGTGATGACCGTCACTTTGGGAACGGTCGCTTCGCCATACGCAAACAGCAGCTTCGCGCCGTGCTTGATGACGCCGTTGTATTCCTGTGAAGTACCGGGCAGGAAGCCGGGCACGTCCACCAGTGTCAGGATCGGGATTTCAAAGCAGTCGCAGAAGCGCACGAAACGCGCGGCCTTGCGGCTGGAGTCGATGTCCAGACAGCCCGCCAGAACCATCGGCTGGTTCGCAACAACACCAACGGTCTGACCCTCAAGGCGGATAAAGCCCGTGATCATGTTCTTGGCGTATTCGGCCTGAATTTCGTAGAAATCACCCTCGTCCGCGATCTTGTTGATCAGCTCTTTCATGTCGTAGGGCGTGTTCGCGTTCTCGGGGATCAGCGTATCAAGGCTGTTTTCCACGCGGTCCGGCGCGTCGAAGAAGGGACGCACGGGCGCTTTTTCACGGTTCGACAGCGGCAGGAAGTCCACGAGACGGCGTACTTCGGTCAGGGCCTCTACGTCGTTCTCGAACGCACCATCGGCAACCGAGCTTTTCTTGGTGTGGGTGATCGCGCCACCCAGCTCTTCGGCGGTGACGTGCTCGTTGGTCACGGTCTTAACCACGTCGGGACCGGTCACGAACATGTAGGAACTGTCCTTCACCATAAAGATGAAGTCGGTCATCGCGGGCGAATACACCGCGCCGCCGGCGCAGGGGCCCATGATTACGCTGATCTGGGGGATAACGCCCGACGCTTCGATGTTGCGCTGGAACACTTCGGCATAACCGGCCAGAGAGGCAACGCCCTCTTGGATACGCGCACCGCCCGAGTCGTTGATGCCGATCACAGGCGCGCCGTTCTGCATCGCCATATCCATGATCTTGCAGATCTTCTGCGCGTGGGTTTCCGACAGCGAGCCGCCGAACACGGTAAAGTCCTGAGAGAACACATAGACCATGCGGCCATTGATGGTGCCCCATCCAGTCACAACGCCGTCACCATAGGGACGGTTTTCCTGCATCCCGAATTCGGTGCAGCGATGCGCCACGAACATGTCGAACTCTTCGAAGCTGCCTTCGTCCAGCAGCAGTTCGATGCGCTCGCGCGCGGTCAGCTTGCCCTTGGCGTGCTGCGAGTCGATGCGTTTCTGACCACCACCGGCGCGTGCCTGTTCGCGGCGATCTTCGAGTTCTTGCAGGATATCTTTCATCTGTGCCCTCCGCTTTGGCGCGACCATAGGATGCGTTGCTGCGCCCGCAAAGCAATCATTGGCAAATTTGCAAACTCTTGGCAGCAACCTTGCTTCAAAATGCAAATCTGTAAATTCACGGATATCGATTGGACACGAGCCCGCCCGACCCCGTAGCGTTCGCCCATACTCTGAACTTATTGCACCGATAAAATGCTGAACAAAAACACTCCGCCGCATATTGCGACGCTGATTATGCTGGCGGGCCTTGCTGCCCTGTCGATGAACATCTTCCTACCATCGCTGCCGGGCATGACGGCATATTTCCAGACGGACTACCGGCTGATGCAGCTATCGGTCGCACTCTATTTGGGCGTGAATGCTGTGCTGCAGCTATTTATCGGGCCGATTGCGGATCGCTACGGACGCAGGCCCGTGCTGCTGTGGGGGATTGGGCTGTTCCTCATTGCCACGCTAGGCTGCCTGTTCGCGCCGACAGCAGGGATGTTCCTGGTTTTCCGCATGTCCCAAGCAGTTATCGTCACCGGCATGGTCCTGTCCCGCGCCATCGTGCGCGACATCCACGATCAGGATTCGGCGGCCAGTATGATCGGATACGTGACCATGGGCATGGCATTGGTGCCGATGATCAGCCCCGCGGTGGGCGGGTTGCTGGATGCGGCCTTCGGGTGGAAAGCAAACTTCTGGGGCCTGTTCGGGATGGGCTGCGTGATGCTCTGGCTGACATGGGCCGATCTGGGGGAAACGGGCCGACCGCGCGACATCTCCCTGTTCCGCCAGTTCGCAGAGTACCCGCTACTGCTGGGGTCGCGCCGGTTCTGGGCCTATGCCATTGCGGCGGCGGCAGCGTCTGGGGCATTCTTTGCCTACCTCGGCGGAGCGCCCTTTGTCGGCAGTGAAATCTACCAGCTGCCGCCGGAAAAACTGGGCTTCTACTTTAGTGCTCCTGCCATCGGTTACTTTGCCGGTAACTTCGTTTCGGGGAAATTCTCGCGCCGCTGGGGAATCAACCGGATGATCCTGTGGGGCTCGGTGATCAACGCCGTGGGAATCGGGGTATCGCTGCTGCTGCACATGGCAGGCATAGGATCGGTCGGCGTGTTCTTTGGCTTCATGACGGCGGTGGGGCTGGGGAACGGCATGGTGATCCCGAACGCCACATCGGGGTCGCTGTCGGTCATGCCCCATCTGGCGGGCACAGCATCGGGCCTTGGCGGGGCGATCATGATCGGGGGCGGCGCAGCCCTGTCCGCCCTTGCCGGATCGATGCTGACGCTGGAAACGGGCGCAAACCCTCTGCTGCTGATCATGTTCCTCAGCGCGCTCGCGGCGATTGGCGCCATCCTCTACATCTATCGTCGGGAGCGACATCTGGCCCGTTGAGGCTGTAATTTGCAAATGGTATGAGTTGCATTAGCAAACCCGCAAAGGCACCCAGATGGCACCCCAGAAACTCTATGCAGGCGTGAAGCTTCGCGAGTTACGCTCGCGGCTTGGCCTGACCCAAAAGGAATTCGCCGCCAAGCTTGGCGTCTCCCTGCCCTATCTGAACCAGATGCAGAACACCAACCGCCCCGTCAGTCCCTCGGTCGTGCTTGCGCTGGCGTCCGAGTTCGGGTTCGACGTGACAGAGCTGTCTGCGGGGGACAGCGAACGTCTTGTGTCGGACATGCGCGAGGCCCTCGCCGACCCCGTGTTCACCGACCAGCCGCCGCCTCTGGCCGACCTGAGGTTGGCGGCCAGCAACGCCCCCGCCCTCGCCCGTGCATTCCTGCATCTGCACCGCGCCTACCGCCAGTCTCACGAACGCCTCGCCTCTCTGGACGAAGCCTTGGGCCGCGAGGATGCCCGTGTGCAACCGTCCCCTTGGGAAGAAGTGCGGGACTTCTTTCACTACTGTGACAACTACATCGACGCCGTGGACCGCGCCGCCGAGCATTTCGCCGAGAAATTCGCAGGCCCCATGGGCGCAGAGCACGCCCTGAACGACCACGGCATCACCCTGCGCCTGACCGAAGGCGCCCGCCTGCGCCATTTCGACTCAGAAAACATGGTGCTGTCGATTTCAAACCGCGCTGCGCCCGAGACGCGCCGCTTCCAAATCCTGCTGCAACTCGCGCTGATCACCCAGAACAAGCTGCTG
>CAXQKF010000440.1:0-3009 GCA_964224285.1 Donghicola sp.
GCTAGAGCTTCAAGAGCAAAATACGGTGGTATTTCAGTTTGATTTATTGCTAGAGGATGCGGTGACCGGCTCCATCACGCCTTGAGGCATGAACAGCCGCTGCAAAGAAAAACAGACATGAAAGGAAGCTTGATGCGGGTTTTGATGCTGAAGCAAAAAATGATGGTCGCAGTGGCGCTGTCGCTTACGGCCGGGTGCGCAGTCCAGCCGACTGGGCCGGGCGACGCGGCAGACCAGCCGGGCAACGTTCCCGAAGCCGTGATTGCGATGGCTGCCCCGGATCAGAATGTTGCGACCGCGCGCTTGGTGCCGGAAGACGGGTGCTACTGGTACGAACACAGCGGCCCCGTAGAAACAACCTTGCTGCCGCTGCGCACGGCGAACGGCAATCGTATCTGCACCCCTCGCGAAACTTAATTGCGTTTGCCGTCCGCTGCTTGGCTTAGCTGCGGGCAGTCACGCTGTCCTCCGCCGAGTAAAGATAGGCCGTAGAGTCGGTCTCGACGTTCGGGTAAAGATCATTGATATGAGCCATGACCATCCGTACGCAGCCCGAACTTGCGCGGCCACCGATACTCCGTGGGCTCGGAGTGCCATGGATGCGCAAAAGGGTATCGCGATCCCCGACGTAGAGATACAGCGCCCTCGATCCAAGCGCGTTTTCCGGTCCCGGTTCCATGCCATCGGCAATGTCAGCATAAAGTTCGGGGTCGCGATTGATCATGCTCTGTGTCGGTTGCCAGTGCGGCCACCTGACCTTGCGCTTGATGGTATAGACACCCGGCTCGTAGAGGTTCCCCCGCGCGATGGCCACGCCGTAGCGCATCGCGGTTCCACCCTCTTCAATGTGGTAAAGATATCGTGCGACCGCGTCGACATGGATATCTCCCGGCACGAGACCGGCCTTCGCGACCACACGTTGCGGTAGGAACCGCGGGTGCAATCCCCATGGGTTGGAAGTCTCGGCAACATAACCCTGAGGCGTCACCTGTGCGTCCCATTCAGCCTTCTGAGCCTCGGTGGGCCAAGTGTCGGCAAAAGCCATACCGGGACCGGTCACCGAAAAAAGCGCCGTTGTTGTCTGAATGAAGTGTCGTCTTGTCAGCATTTCGTACCCTTTCGGTTCTCACCGGCGATTGATGGCAAGAACGGTATGTGTTCTCCTTGAACAGATAGGACTTCTAGTGGCTAGAGGTTCAAGGGCAAATCTTCGTAAGTAAACATGCGATCCTTGCAGTTTCCAGTTTGCTAGGGAGGAGAAAACTGCTCGCACGATACCTGGTCCGAAGTTGCGCAGCGACAATTCGTTAAGTCGCAGATTGTCTGGAAATTTAGGCACAGCGGCTTCGATATCGCGACCATGAGATCGGGAACGTCACGGCACAGGGAACTTACGCCACTCGCAAATGCTACGATGCCATCTCTGGCTCCGGCTCTCATTCCGTTATTTCGCCCCGTTACAACCTTCACCCACTGGAGCTTCAAGCGATCAATTGTCACAAAAACGTGAGACGAATGGCTAACGAACGCTTTGGGCTGGAAAAGCCTTGTCGCATTCGAACGGAAAGTGGCTTAAACGATCATCTGGGGCGGCACTAAAGCGTGCCAGGTCAAGCCGGTGTCAGCCTCGACAAATGACCTATATTAGGTCAGCTTTCCACATGCGATACCTCCCGTGCCCCGTCACCTCGCGGATCAAACCGCTTGCCTCCATCCATGCGAGATTGCGCTGAACGGCGGCGCGGCTGGCTCCGGTCATGGCCTCAGCCATCGGGGCGGAGACCAAGGGCCATTCCGTGAAAACCTTTCGCAAGGCAACCGGCGTGCGGCCAGATAATTGCGCCATGACGTTTTCTGCCCGCCCGATCCACACTTCAATATCATCAAGTGTTCGCATCGCCGTTAGAATTGCGCTGTTCATCCCATCCAACCAGCGGGCCAAACGCTCGGGTGGCAAGCCCGAAACGCGCAGCCCCCCGGCCCCGGCCATAGCGAGCGGCGCGAAGATGGCACCGCTTCCATCGCTGGTCGCGATCCTGGACGCGGTGACGGCAGCTTCGATCTGGTCGCCGTGGCGTCCGAGGCCCGCCAAGCTCCACAGGTGATACCCCATGCACGCCCGCGTGATCGGGTGGAGACCCTTTGCGGCTGCCATGACGTCCAGCCACCCACCCGCGCGATCCTCGAAACGCTCAGCGCTGTCTTCAATGTTCTCGGGATCGCGGCGATCCAGGAAGGCGGCCAAGTCAGCTTTCGGTCCAGGACCGCCTGTTAGGCGCCGAACAGCCCATCCAACTCTTGCCAGTGCATTTGGGTCATCCTGTGCACCTGACAGCCGCATCGATATCCAGAGCGCCAGACGATCAGAACTCACCCGATCCCCTGCGAACCAGCTGAGATCCGCTGCCTCGATAAGAGCGAGGCGATGCCGCCAGCCTTCCGGGCCACGCAGCAGCCGGTCATCCAGAGCTCCCAGGCGTCCAGCCACTCTTGCCAGTCGCGCAGCGTGAACGCCTTCTGCTTTTGCCCAGTCTTCGACGACAGCAGTGTCGGGCGGTTCCGCCCGTGGCCCTGGAGGCAAATCATCCGGTTCTTCTTCAAGTGACCTAGGTAGAAACCAGAGCTCGTCTTCGTGAGCCTCTTCATCCTCCTCGATGGTGATAAGGGGGTCGTCGTAATCATCAGTCAAAGAAGAGGCTTGCGTCACCATGTGTGCAAAATACTGATTTTTTGCACATTGCCCAGGCGTTTTCGTGGCCGCTGCCTGCGCCCTTTATATAGTACGAGCGCGCGACTGCAGGTGAAACCTCTCAGATCGCTTTCAGCGCAAGGAAACCAAAGGTTTTTGGACGAGCACGACGAGAGAGCACCTACTTGCATTTGTTTACAAACGGTCGTTTAGTAGCGATATCTTAAATTGAATACGGGCCGGTTTCATGCCCCTGTTAGGCTATGCGCGCGTCTCCACGGAGGATCAGACCCCCCTGCCCCAGTCTGAGGCCCTCCAAT
>CAXQKF010000441.1:0-6888 GCA_964224285.1 Donghicola sp.
TGCTGGAGCTCCCCCAGTGAGGTGGCTGTGGGCGGCTTTTATGTCCGGTTTGCCAATTGGTCTCCTCGCGCAGGTGGCCGAGCCCGAGGGCTACCGAACCCAACAGTATCGGGCAGCGGTTCCGTCAGAGCTCTCTGGCGGGACCGTGTTATCGACCACCGAGGCCGAGACGCTCTGGCGGGCAGGCGAGGCGGGTTTTGTCGACGTCCTGCCCCAAGCGCCCAAGCCGCCCAATCTGCCAGAGGGTACGATCTGGCGGGACAAGCCTCGCCATTCAATCCCCGGCGCGATCTGGCTGCCAAATACCGGATACGGGGAACTGGCGGACGAGACGCTGGCGTATTTCCTACATGGGCTCGGGTCGGTGACCGGGGGCGATCCGGATCACCCGCTGGTCTTCTTTTGCCTTGAGGAATGCTGGATGTCCTACAACGCCGCCCGCCGTGCGCTGGAACTGGGGTTCACCCAAGTCAGCTGGTATCCCGATGGAACGGACGGCTGGACGTTCTACGATTTGCCGGTCGAACGGGTCTACCCGCTGCCGCCTGCCGAGTAATCAGGGTAGCACAAAGCGCCCAAACGCACGCGGCCCGTCTGCTGTGGGATAGGTGGCAACGACAGTTTGCGTCGCCGGATCAATCACTTGAATGGAGTTGTCGAACCAGTTGGCAATCACGATCTCCCCATCGGATGTGGTGTCGATGCCTTCGGGATATTCGTTGGTGTCGATCTCGGCCACAGGGGTCAGGCTGTCCAGATCAAACAGGCTGAGCGTGCTGGCATACTGGTTCGTGGTAAACCCGTAGCCCCCCGCAAATGCAATCCCGTAGGGCCGCTCGCCGACCGGAACCGTCCCGAGGACCACGGCCCTGACCGGATCAATCACACTGACATCATTCGTGCCGACGTTCCCAACGAACAGCCTGCCGTCCTCGTGAAACCGCAGGCCATAGGGGCGCACGCCGGTTTTGACAGTCGCTAGCGGTTCTAGTGTGTCTGCGTCGAACAGTGACACCTGATCCGCATCGCGGTCGGCGCTGGCCAGAAGCCTGCCGCTGCTTGAGACATCCAGACCCGCAGGCGCCGCGCCAGTACGAAGCTCTGCCACAACGCTCAGATCGGCACCGTTCAGCACACAGATCCGGGCATTGTACCAGTCCGACACAAAGAGCCGGTCCCGCAATTCGTCATACGCAACCCCTGTCGGTCCACCGTCGAGCGTGACATCCGCCAAAACCTCCCCAGTCAGGGGATCGTGTCGCCGGACGGTCTTGGCCTCTGGCGCAACGGTATAGGCAGCCCCTTCAGACACCGCGATCCCTGCCGGTTGACCGGGCAGGGACCAGCGGGCGACTTCCTCGCCCTTGTCCAGATCAAAGAGGCTCAGGGCCTCTCCGTTCTGGCAGGTGATATAGGCCATGTCGCCCCAAGCGGGCAGGGCGGCGAGACAGAGCGCCGCCGCCAGGTTATGACCCGGGCGCACCGAATTTCTCGACCAGCGCATCCAGTCCGGCCTGATACACGCCGGTCACGGCGGCAATCGCGGCTTCATCGCTCAGTTCGGCGGGCGGATCGTTGTTCGGATAGCCGCGGTAGAACGCGCCTTTCCATTCGATCTTGGATCCGCCGCCGTCGCGGGGGCTTACGGTCAGGTGGGACGAATAGTTCGTCACCGGCAGCACTTCGACTTTCACCTCGGTGATGCGGTAGGAGTAGCTCATCTTGGTGGCGTCGTACTTGTACAGCACTTCGTCGATGGTCGGCCCGCCGTCTTGCCCCAGCACCAACTGGCGGGTGGCATCAATCTCGTTTCCGCCGGTGCCGGTGGACGAATGCACCGCAGGGTGCCAGCTCATATCCTGAAAATTGCCAATCGCGGCCCAGACATCCGCAGGCTCTGCGGCCACTTCGGTGGTGAGTGTCAGCTTCTGGCGTGTCGGGCCATGCGCCAAGGCAATCCCGGGCAAGGTGGCCAGCGCCATCGCCCCTAGGAATAGGCGTCGTTTCATTGGGTTCCTCCCCTGTCTTCTTTGAAGAACGATGTTTTCAGGATGTAGCGCATACCGCGCTGCCAGCTTTCATCCGTGTTGTTGCGGATATCGACCACACGGCCTTTGACCATGGTGCCGGTGGCGGCTTCGCGCATTTGTAAATTCATGCTCAGGATCAGGTTCGAGACCTTCTGGACCTCTCCGACGAGGGAATAATCCGCCCCCAGTTTGGTCGCCATGCGCGTGTCGCAGCCGTAGCATTTGGCCGGATTGACGATCATATCCAGCTGCTCTTGAACCGGTTCCAGATCCAGTAGCTCATAGCCGTTTTCGGCGAATTTCTCGCGGACCATCTGCTCCAGCATCTCGATCCGCGCCAACTCTGCGGGATCCTGGCCGAGCTCTGCGGTTTGCAAAGAGCTGTCCAGCAAGGTGATTCCGAAAAACGCCACACTCTCAGCGCTTTGGGCGGCGCTGCTAATGCCAAACGTGGCAGAGAGGATCAAGGCGGTGTTCCGTAGCATACCGCCATCGTCACGCGGGAAAGGGGGCTGTGCCAATTGCTCCGAAAGTATCGGTAGCGGGTCGCGGTTGGGCTCTGACAAGCTGCCCTTGTATGCGCTGGTATCCAGTGCGCGGTTCACGTCCGGAGGGGGAATGCGCGGAAAAGTTGGTTCTTGGGTTTTGGCGTCCGCGCTGGGTCTCGTCTGGTCGGCCCCCGCGTGGGCGGTGGACGTGAAATCCGCTGTGCTGCGCGTGGATTACCAAGAGCTTTTGCCGATCAGCCGTTATGATCTGAAGCCCGAAGATCTGGGCTTTGCCGGTGCCGCCTTGGCCGATGAGGATAACGGCACCACGGGCCGGTTTCTGGGGCATACCTATGACACGATCACCCGCGCCGTCCCGCCCGAGGACGCCGAACGCGCTGCAGTGGCAATGGTCGAAAGTGGCGCACCTTATGTGGTCGTGATCGCCAATGGTGCCGACACCGCGCGCATTGCCGATGCCGTTGGCGCGGCAGGGGGGATCGCGCTGAACGCCGGTGCGCGGGATAATGCCTTGCGCGGCGAGGGCTGCCGCAAGAACCTGCTGCACATCGCGCCATCCAATGACATGGCCGCCGACGCGGTCGCCCAATTCGCCATGTGGAAGAAGTGGCCCCGCTGGGTCTTGGTTCAGGGGTCGAACCCCGCCGATGTCGAACTCGGCCAGAGCTATCAGCGTGCGGCCCTGAAATTCGGGGCCAAGATTGTCGAGACCCGCACCTTCGAGGACACGGGCGGTACGCGCCGGACGGACTCGGGTCATGTTCTGGTACAGCGGCAGTTGCCGACCTTTATGCAGGATTTGCCTCGCCATGATGTGGTGATGGCTGCGGACGGGTCCGATTATTTCGCGGCCTATCTGCCCTATCACCTGTGGGATCCGCGCCCTGTCATGGGGTCCGCAGGTCTGCGGCCTGTGACCTTTCACCCCGCGCACGAGGCGTGGGGCGCGACCCAGTTCCATACCCGCTTCGAAGAGCTGACAGGCCGATATGTCCACGAGGAGGATTACGAGGTCTGGCTGGCCCTGCGTGTCATCGGAGAGGCCGTCACCCGCACCGGCAGCAATGATCCCGACACCTTGCGCGACTATATCCTGTCGGACGAGTTCGAACTGGCCGCCTTCAAGGGGCAAAAGGTCACTTTCCGCGACTGGAACGGCCAGATGCGCCAGCCGGTTCTGCTGTTTGACGACCATATCACCGTCAGCGTCAGCCCGCAGGACGGCTTTCTGCACCAGATTTCGCCGCTTGATACCCTGGGCCAGGACCGCGCCGAGAGTTCCTGCCACGCCTTCGATTAACCCCAGATGGAGACCCGTGTGAAACCGCTGCTTTTGACGACTGCCCTTGTGATGGCCGCCACTTCGGTCTCTGCCAACCGCGCCTTTGTGTCGAACGAACGCGGGAATACCGTCACCGTCATCGACACCGACACATGGCAGGTCGAGACAGAATTCTTTGCCGGAAACCGGCCGCGCGGGATTACGGTCAGCCCTGACGGGACGTTGCTGTACGTCTGCGCCTCTGACGACGACCAAGTCAAAGTGTTCAGCACCGAAACCTTCGAAGAGCTGTACAGCCTGCCATCCGGCCCCGATCCAGAGCTGTTCACCCTGCATCCCTCTGGCAATCCGCTCTATATCGCGAACGAGGATGATAACCTCGTGACGGTGACGGATACCGAAAGCCACACCATTCTGGCCGAGATTCCGGTCGGCGTGGAACCCGAAGGCATGGCGATTTCGCCGGACACCCAGTTCGTGATCAACACGTCGGAAACCACGAACATGGCGCATTTCATCTCGACCGCGGATTACGAGATCAAACACAACATTCTGGTCGACCAGCGCCCTCGCTATGCCGAATACACGCCTGATGGCAAACGCCTGTTCGTGAGTTCGGAAATCGGCGGGACGGTCTCGGTGATCGATATCGCGGACGATGGCACCCCGACCCTGACCAAGAAAATCGGCTTCGAGGTCGCAGGCGTTCTGCCCGAATGGCTTCAGCCCGTGGGGGTCAAGGTCACGGCGGACGGCAGCCGCATCTTTGTTGCGTTGGGGCCTGCGAACCGGGTGGCGGTGATCGACGGGGAAACGCTTGAGGTGCTGGATTACATTCTGGTGGGGCAGCGGGTCTGGCAGATGGCCTTTACGCCTGACGGGGCGCATTTGCTGACCACCAATGGCAATTCGAACGACATCACCGTGATCGACGTGGCCAAAGAAAAGGCCATCCAGTCCATTCAGGTCGGCCAGCAGCCTTGGGGCGTGGTCGTGACACCGGATTAACGAGGGAGAGAGCAATGAAATCTTGGATTGCAGCGGGCGCGTTGGCGCTGGTCGCCGCGGGGGCATCCGCGCATGACTACGGGTTCGCGGGGGTCTTGTCGGCCAACAACAAGGGCGAGATGCCAGAGATCACCCTATCCGTCGGCCAGCCGATTGCAGAAGGGCCGATCACCCTGAAGTCGGGCATGATGTACGAGCTGGAGATCGAGTCCGATGGCACGGGCGAGTTGGGCCTCGAAGGGCCGGGATTCTTTCGGGCGATCTGGGTGAACGAGGTCGTGGTGAACGGGCTGGAAATGCGCCCCTTCGGCATGGAGAGTGTCGAGTTCGACGAAGCTGGCGAGATGGAAATCGAGTTCCTTGCGATCAAACCGGGCGCGTATTTCCTGCGCATTCCGGGATCGAGCGGTGAAAGCCAGCGGGTGGACATCACCATTCAGTAAGTCGGCACGCAACCAGCCCCTCCTCTGCGAGGCTGCGTGCCAACAGATCAGATGGCTTGGGAATCCAGATTAACCATCCGGCATTTCCAGCCTTGCACCGAGAACTTGGGGTGCTCGACCTGCCATTTGGCAAGCTCGGGTTGGGCGCCCATCATACATGCCATGGGGGTGACATCCACAAAAGTCAGGCTCTTCTGCTCGCAAATCTCGGGAGAGGTGGCGAGACAAGCCGTAAAGAGAAGTTCGATCATAGAGGGTATCCTTTCGATCAGAGGGGATGACCGATTGTAATGCCGCATTGCAGCATTTGGGTCAGGGTACTGGTTAAAAGACAGCTACCTTTTGCATATCTTTGCGCATTTGCACAAGATATGGGCGCTTTTTGCCGCGGATCACGAAAAAAGCGTCGGATGTTCGTGGGGTTAGGGGGTGCCGAGGCCCTTGATCTCGCCGGTTGTCAGCACCGGCGAGGCATCAATATCGTCCGCATCCAGCATCGCGGCGACTCGCTCCAGCGAGGCGAGGAGCTGTGCTTGCTCCCAATCCTGTAGTTGCTCAAACGCCTTCACGTACCGCTGCTGAAGGGCGTCTGGTGCTGTCTGGACCGCATCGTGGCCGGTCTCTGTCAGGATAATATTGGTCTGGCGGCGGTCTGTTTCGGACCGGACCCGAACGGCGTAGTTCCGTGCCACCAACCGATCGACCAGAGTGGTCACCGTAGCCTGAGAAACCCCCATCTGAACCGCCAGCTCCTTCGGGGTGGCGCTGCCATCCCGTGCTGCGGTGATCTGCAACACCCTCAACTGTGCCGGAGTCAGGCCAGCCGATTGCGCGAGGCTGCGCGAATAGAGCTCTGTCGCGCGTAGAATGCGGCGCAGAGCGATCAGGCTTTGGTCAGTTCGGTCGCGATGTTGATCGGGCATCCCATATCCTCTCACAGTTCGAAAAAAACTTCAAACGACTAAGTATTTCTTCACACTGCTTTGATTATCGAAATGAATTACTTTGTCTGATTGGTCTAATTTCTGGGAATTATTCAATAAAAACATTAGCATTGCATGGCGTTTGAGAAAATATACTTAGGCGGTTGAAAAATTATCGCGTTCAATTACTTTGATGAACAAAGGAAACAACCCGAGAGGCCAATATGCCAGAGCTGACCATGCAGACCGATACGACCCCGATGCGAGCCGTCCAGCCGATCCTGCGCAAGCCGGACGCGACCGATGGCAAAAACATCTGGGAGCTCGTGCGGAGCTGCCGTCCTCTGGATGAGAACTCGATCTACGCCAACATCATTCAAGCCGAACATTTCCGCGAGACCTGCGTAGTGGCAGAGCGGAACGGTGAAGTGATCGGGTGGATCTCGGGTCACATGATCCCGAACTCGGATGCGTTCTTTGTCTGGCAGGTCGCTGTCAGCCCCAAAGCGCGCGGTTTGGGTCTGGGTAAAAAGATGCTGCGTGAATTGCTGTCGCGTGATGCGACAGCAGAGGCGCGTGTGTTGAAAACCACGATCACGCAAAGCAACGAGGCATCGTGGGGGCTGTTCCGCAGCCTGGCCCGCGATCTCGGCGGGGATCTGACCGATCAGCCGCATTTCAAAGAAGACGAGC
>CAXQKF010000442.1:0-4222 GCA_964224285.1 Donghicola sp.
GCCCCGATAACGAGGCCCACAACCAATGCCAGATCTGTATCGATTCCCATTAACCCACTCGCAACTGTAAAAGCTGCTTAAAGGTTTATTCGGGATCGGTGTTGAAAATCAAACGCTCTTCGCAAGGAGCGACGCGCAGGATGTTCGTGGAACCGGTCACATTAAAGGGAACACCCGCTGTGACAACGATGTGGTCCTGCTCGCTCGCGTAGCCTTCGGAGCGGGCCGCACGGACCGCCGAGACCACCGCCATTTTGAAACGGTCGACCTCTTTGGTGTTGATCGGCTGGACGCCCCAGGACAGGGCCAGACGGCGTGCGGTACGCAAGAGCGGGGTCAGCGCGATGATCGGAACCATCGGGCGTTCGCGCGCGGTGAGCTGCGCGGTGGTGCCGGTCTGGGTAAAGCACGAGATCGCCTTGATCTGCGCGGTTTCCGCGATTTCACGGGCAGCCGCCACGATGCCGTGGGCGATTCCGGTGCCGCGCATGGGTGAAGTGCCGCCACGGGACGCGGTGATGACCTCGCGCCATGTGTTGTCGCCTTCGACCTCGCGGGCCACGTTATCCATGGTTTTCACGGCCTGCTCGGGGTACTGGCCCGCCGCAGATTCCGCCGAAAGCATGATCGCGTCCGCGCCTTCGTAAATCGCAGTCGCCACGTCCGAGACTTCGGCGCGGGTGGGCATCGGGCTGTCGATCATCGATTCCAGCATCTGGGTGGCGACGATCACCGGCTTGGCTGCGGCACGGCACTTGCGGACCAGACGCTTCTGGATCGGGGGCACGTTCTGGACGGGCAGTTCGACGCCAAGGTCACCACGGGCGACCATGATGCCGTCCGACGCGTCGAGGATTTCCTCGAACGACGACACGGCCGAGGGCTTTTCGATCTTGGACAGGACAGCGGCGCGGCCCTGCACCAGTTCGCGGGCTTCCCACACGTCCTTGGCGCGCTGGACAAAGGACAGGGCGATCCAGTCCACACCCAGCGAACACGCGAATTCCAGATCGCCGCGGTCTTTTTCCGACAGAGCGGCCAGAGGCAGAACCACGTCGGGAACGTTCACGCCCTTGCGGTTCGAGATGGTGCCGCCGGTGATGACTTCGCAATCCGCCGAATCGCGGTCGCAGCTCTCGACCTTGAGGCGGATTTTGCCGTCGTTGACCAAGAGGTGCGCGCCCGGTTCCAGAGCGGCAAAGATTTCGGGGTGCGGCAGGCATACGCGGTCGATGGTGCCTTCGGCTTCATCCAGATCGAGGCGGAACTTCGCGCCCTCTTCCAGTTCTTCGGAGCCGTTGGCAAACACGCCGACGCGCAGTTTGGGGCCTTGAAGGTCAGCGAGAATCGCGATGGGGCTGCCCAGATCTTCTTCGACTTGGCGGATGATCTTGTGGCGCTCTGCGATCTCTTCGTGGCTGCCGTGGCTCATGTTCAGACGGAATACGTCTGCACCAGCCTCGTGCAGTTTGCGGATCATGGCGTAGTCGTTCGAAGCCGGCCCAAGGGTGGCCACGATTTTCACATTACGGTGGCGTCTCATATTACGGCCCTCCTCCTTCACGGTATAAACCGGAGCAACTTATGTTATCGCTAACGTCAGCCGCGTTATGCCCTAACATAGCCGCTTGGGCAACAGGTTGCTGCTTCAATATGCACAATCTGCGGTATTGATGCCCCTTGACGCATTGGCGCAGGGCGCTCAGCTAGGGCTGTACTTGCCGCAAGAGGAGCAAAGCAATGTCACAGATTGATGAACAGACGCGCACCGAACTCGAAGCTGCCGCCTTTCGCCGCCTGCTGGCCCATCTGAACGAGCGGACCGATGTGCAGAACATCGACATGATGAACCTGACCGGGTTCTGCCGGAACTGCCTGTCGCGCTGGTACCAAGAGGCCGCGGACGAACGCGGCATTCCCATGACCAAAGACGAAGGCCGCGAGGCCGTCTACGGGATGCCCTATTCCGAGTGGAAGGATAAATTCCAGACCGAAGCGAATGCAGACCAGCTGGCCGCGTTCGAGGTCAACAAGCCCGCCGACGCGGGCTAAGGGGTCATTCAGGACGTAAAAAAGGCGCCGCGGGTTTCCCTGCGGCGCCTTTTTCTATGGGGTGGTTCAACCGTTGGCCTGTTTCGGCATGTCATCGGTGCCGGTGGCCGCCTCGTAGGTGGCGAGCAGTTCATTCAGGCGCTCGATCTCGAGTTCGCGGGCATCGGCTTCGGCGATCATCTCTTCGAAGCGGGATTCGATCTTGCTGGCATCGGTCTCCAGCTCGGCCCGTAGATCTTCGAGATCGGCCTCTAGCAGGGCAATCCGCTCGTCCCGCTGAAGCATGATCTGCGCGAATTCCTCGGGCAACTCGTCGGGCAATTCGGCCAGCGTTTCCTCGCCTGCGCCTGCCCCTTCGATCCCCATGCCAACGCCCGCAGCCGCCGCGAGCTGCCGCAGATCGGTCAGTTCTGTCTCTTGGGCAAAGAGCTGTTCCTGTGCGGCATCCAGCTGTTTGCGCAGGCCCAGCAGTTCATTCTTGGCCGCAGCCAGAGACTGATCGAGAGAGAAGTTGCCCTCGCCCTTGGCCTTGCCGCCAAAGATAAAGAAACCGGCGATCAGACCGACCAGAGCGGCCAAAGCCAGAAGCACCCACATTTCGGCAATCAGAAAATTCCAGTTCTGGAACATGATCAGTTCACTCCATCATCAGAGGGGGACCAGATAACGGTTGTCCGGCGGTTCGCCGCGCGGCCCTCTTCGGTATCATTCGTTTCAATGGGGTCACTTGCCCCGTAACCTTTGGCGATCAGTGCGCTCGACACCACCCCCCGCGCGATCAAGGCGGCGCGCACGGCGTTGGCGCGGGCCTCGCTCAGGGCGCGGTTGCTGGCAGGATCACCGATGGCATCCGTATGCCCACCGATCTCTGCCTGCAGGTTGCCATCGGTCACGCATAGCGCAGCAACAGATGCCATCGCGTTAACAACACGAGAGGCTTTGGCATCCAGACGGGCGGAACCGGTCACAAAGTTGATCGGGCTGCGGCGCAGGGCGTCATTCATCCGGTCGGCGCAGGTGTCCGCATCGGGATTGAACTGCACAAAGGGCAGCCAGTACCCCGCGCGGGCCACTTCGGTCGCGCCGGTGGCCGCATTGGTGCGCAGACTGCCATCGGGCTGCTGCGCTGCACTGACGGCGAGGTTCACGGGACTGCCCACCGCTTGGGTCAGGGCGTCCGCCACCAGTTCGGCGTCCACCCCCGTCCCGACGGTGCCCACAACGGACAGGTCTTCGCCCGCGCGCACGACGGTCAGACGCTCCAGTTCCGGCAGCCATTCGGCCAGCGGCCTGAGCCTGTCGGTATGACCCGCAGGATCGCCAAGCAGGCCGGTCTGCGCGTTCCCCCCATGGGCCACAAAGTTCAGAGCCCCCGCGACCTGATCGGATGTCAGGCCCGCAGGCAGCTTGCCGTCGATGCGCAGGCCGGTGCTGGCGTCAAAGGTGATGCTGTATTCCGGCGGCGTGCCATCATCCAGATAGTCCAGCGCCAACTCGGAACGGTAGCCTTCGGGCAATGCGCCCAAGGTCCGCTCGATCGCGGCCCCTTCGGACGGGGTCCGGGCAATTCCGCTCAGGCGCAGGAGTTGATCCTCCAGACGCATCTCGCCTTCTTCCAGAAGGCGGGCGGCGGTCAGGCCAGCCTTGGCCGCAGCAATCCAGTTGTCCGGCGCGCCCGCGCCCAGCACCAAGGGGTGATCCGCACCCAGAACGGGCTCGAGTTCGGCCCGCGCGGCTTCGGTCGGCAAATGGCCTTCGGCGGCGAAGCGGTTGTCCTGCCAACGCGCCGCCATCGTATAGGGCGACACCACCGGCAGAACGGTCCAGTCCGCACGGATTTCGCGCTGACCGGGGACAGAGGCATAGGCGGCCAACAGGGCTTCGGCCTCTGCCGGACCATCAACGGTACCAGTCAGAGTGATGTCGCGGCCGGACACAGCGATATCGACTCCGTGCACCGAAGGCACCTGCAACCCGCGGGCCGCATCGAGGATTCGCTCTTCAATCACTTCGGCCTGACGTGCGGTGGCCCACCAGCCCAGACCGCCCAAACCCGCCAACAATATGACCGCACCCGTAATCGTGCGCATCAAAACCTCCACAAATCAATTTACGCGCGCAGTAGTGGCCTCATGCGCACGCCAAGGCAACCCTACACACGGACAACGCC
>CAXQKF010000443.1:0-3144 GCA_964224285.1 Donghicola sp.
AGCTCCTCGGCCAGCGGCTTCTTGAGGTTCTCCTGAATGACACGACCCAGCGGGCGGGCGCCCATCTTGTCGTCATAGCCTTTGTCGGCGAGCCACTCGGCGGCAGGCTGGGTGAGCTCGATATGGACGTTGCGGTCCATGAGTTGCGCTTCCAGTTGCAGAACGAATTTCTCGACGACCTGCAGGATGACCTCTTTGGGCAGCGGACCAAAGCTGATCACCGCATCCAGACGGTTGCGGAATTCGGGGGTAAAGGTGCGCTCTACCGCGGCGGTGTCTTCGCCCTCGCGGCGGTCGCGACCGAACCCAACGGCGGCCTTGGCCATATCCGCAGCGCCCGCGTTCGAGGTCATGATCAGAACCACGTTGCGGAAGTCAACGGTGCGACCGTTGTGGTCGGTCAGGCGACCGTTATCCATCACCTGAAGCAGGATGTTGTAGACATCGGGGTGCGCCTTTTCGATCTCGTCGAGCAGCAGCACGCAGTGCGGATGCTGGTCCACGCCATCGGTCAACAGACCACCCTGATCAAAGCCCACATATCCCGGAGGGGCACCGATCAGACGGCTGACTGCGTGCTTCTCCATGTACTCGGACATGTCAAAGCGCAGCAGTTCCACACCAAGCTGATCAGCCAGCTGCTTTGCGACCTCGGTCTTACCCACACCGGTCGGACCTGCGAACAGGTAGTTGCCGATGGGCTTCTCGGGTTCACGCAGACCGGCACGCGACAGCTTGATCGCGCTCGACAGAGCGACGATGGCGTCGTCCTGACCGAACACAACGCGCTTCAGGCTGTTTTCCAGATCCTTCAGAACCTCGGCGTCGTCTTTGCTGACGTTCTTCGGGGGGATGCGGGCGATCTTGGCGACCACGCCTTCGATCTCTTTGACGCCGATGGTTTTGCGACGCTTGGAGTCGGGCAGCAGATGCTGCGCGGCGCCCGCCTCGTCGATCACGTCGATCGCTTTGTCAGGCAGCTTGCGGTCGTTGATATAGCGCGACGAGAGCTCCACAGCCGACTTGATGGCGTCAGCGGTGTAACGGATGTCGTGGTGCTCTTCGAAGTAGGGCTTCAGGCCCTGCAGGATCTTGATGGTGTCCTCGACACTGGGCTCCGACACGTCGATCTTCTGTAAGCGGCGGCTGAGCGCGCGGTCCTTTTCGAAGTGCTGGCGGAACTCCTTGTAGGTTGTCGAACCCATTGTGCGCAGCTTGCCACCCTGAAGCGCGGGTTTTAGCAGGTTCGAGGCGTCCATCGCGCCGCCAGAGGTCGCGCCCGCACCGATCACGGTGTGGATTTCGTCGATGAACAGGACCGCGTCGGGGTGATCCTCAAGCTCGGTCACGACGGCCTTCAGACGCTCTTCGAAGTCACCGCGATAGCGGGTGCCCGCCAGCAGTGCGCCCATATCCAGCGAGTAGATGATGGTGTTCTTCAGAACATCGGGGGTCTGACCCTTGATGATCTTCCGCGCCAGGCCCTCGGCGATGGCGGTTTTGCCCACACCGGGATCGCCCACCAAGAGCGGGTTGTTCTTGCGGCGGCGGCAAAGCACCTGAATGCAGCGCTCGACTTCCTCGCCTCGGCCGATCAGGGGATCGACATCGCCTTTGGTGGCTTTCTTGTTCAGGTCCACGCAGTACTTGGCCAGCGCGGATTCTTTGTTCTCGCTCGGGTTGGGGCCTTCGCGTTCGACGTTCTGGGCCTCTTCCTGCTCGGTCGCGCCGGTGACAGGGCGGCTTTCGCCGAACGAGGGGTTCTTGGCGACGCCATGGGCGATAAAGTTCACCGCGTCGTAACGGGTCATGTCCTGCTCTTGCAGGAAGAACGCGGCGTTCGATTCGCGTTCGGCAAAAATGGCGACCAGCACGTTGGCGCCAGTGACTTCAGTGCGCCCCGAAGACTGGACATGGATGGCGGCGCGCTGGATCACACGCTGGAACGCGGCTGTGGGCACCGCTTCGGAGCCGTCAACCTCGGTCACGAGGTTGGAGAGGTCATCATCAATATATTCGACGAGCGTGCTCTTGAGTTCGCTCAGGTCCACATTGCACGCGCGCATGACCTGAGCCGCATCGGGTTCATCAATGAGGGCCAGCAACAGGTGCTCCAACGTCGCAAACTCGTGCGAGCGTGCATTGGCGAGGGCCAATGCCGAATGGATTGCCTGTTCGAGAGTATTCGAGAATGAAGGCACTGGGGGTGCTCCTCTTGATCGGGGTCAGAGGGGCCCGAGGCCCCAACCAACCGTGGCCTGCATAAGTTAAAGTTTGGTCGTTCCGCGCCGCTCTTCAAGAGAAAACTTGGAATTATCCGACCAAATAGGAGTACGCCGATGACCTTTCTGATGGGTTAGAAGGCATCTTTCATTGCGCGGATACGAGCAAATACTGAGGAATCCGCTGCATGAACCATGCCAAGCGCCTCTTTCACATCGCTGTGACAGGCCCGAAGGAATGGATTCGTTTTAAGCTCTGTTTCAAGGGAAACCGGTACGGTGGGCTCATCCTTGGCGCGTTTTTCGGAAATTTCGGCGGCGCGGCTCACCAGATCGGGATTCTCGGGCTCGATCGTCAGGGCGAATTTCGCGTTGGATGCAGTGTATTCGTGACCCGAATAGACCAGCGTTTCGGGGGGTAGGGCGGCCATTTTGGACAGGCTTTCCCACATCATTTCCGGAGTGCCTTCGAACAACCGCCCGCATCCCAGTGCCATCAGGCTGTCCGCCGAGAACAGTGCAGCGCTATCCGGAAAGTAGAACGCGATGTGTCCGACGGTGTGGCCTGACACGTCGATCACACGGCCTGTTTCCGCGCCGATCTGCACGACGCTGTTCTCTTTGACCTTGAGGTCCAGCGGGGGCATCCGGTTCTGGTCCGCCTCGGCACCGACGACCCGCGCCTGCGCAAAGCGTTCCAGTATGTCCGGCACACCCTGTACGTGGTCGTGGTGGTGATGGGTCAATAGAATGACATCTGCGGACCAGCCCCGCGCATCGAGCGCGGCGAGGATGGGTTCCGCTTCGGGCACGTCGATCACGGCAGTTTCACCGGTCTGGGGGTCGTGCGCCAAATAAGCGTAATTGTCCGCAAGGCAGGGAACTGTAATGATCTCGAGGGGCATGGCGTTTCCTGTCGCTA
>CAXQKF010000444.1:0-8860 GCA_964224285.1 Donghicola sp.
CAAACCTCCCCCGTCAGCCAGACGCACCCCCCGGCCAGAGGGCCCAGGAACATCAGGGTTGTGCCCCCTGACAGCCGCCCAAGCCACACAGACAGCTTTGCCCCCTGCGGCGCGGCGCGGCGCAAGAGCGCAAGACAGATTACCACGGACAAGACGGCGAACAGCACAACCGGCAGCTCCGCGCCCAGAAACCCGCGCGTGGTCACCTGTTGTAAATCCAGCGCCCAAACGCCAAGAACCGCCAGCCCGCTCAGGGTGGCAGAAATCGTAAGCCTGCGTTTGTCTTCCATGTACCGAGCCAATGGCCGCCCCTTTTGACGGATCCGGAAACAAAAAAAGCCCTGTGGGTGGCCGCACACCTGCCAACCCCAGAGCTTTGGATAATCGTGGATCGAGCGCTGCCTAGGGGCAAGACGCCATTCTGGCCATAGACTCGGGCATTGGTATGCATCCGGCCGTCCAGCGATACCCGATCGACGACCGCAATGCCCAAAGTTCTCCCAAAGGGAACAGGTCACACGCGGCCATCGCAGCGGGTACGAAAACTGATAACCTTCTGTTTAATCTTGTCCCGTCAATGGGCTTAGTCCTGATAGATATAGGTCCCCGGCGCTTTTCCCAAAGCAGGATAGCCCGCATCTGGCGCACCCATCCGGGGCGGGGCAACCTGCTGACCTGCGCGCGCCGCCAGCCACTTTGCCCAGTCCGTCCACCAAGACCCCTCGATCGGTTCGTGGGCGTTGAGCCATGTGTCTGGGTCCACGTAACGTTCGCCTTCGCCTCGATGACCGACGCGGTAGTGACGGTGCTTGTGCCCGGGCTCGCTGATGATCCCGCCGTTATGGCCGGAACTGGTTAGCGTGAACGTCATATCGCAGTCACTGAACAGACGGATTTTATAGACCGACTTCCAAGGAGCTATATGATCGGTTTCGGTCCCGACCACATAAAGCGGCACAGAAATGTCCTTGAGCGCGATCACCCGCCCCTCGACGGCAAATCGCCCTGCGGTCAGCCGGTTCTCCAGAAATAGGCCGCGCAGGTATTCCGAATGCATCTTGGCTGGCATCCGCGTGGTGTCATTGTTCCAGACCGTTAGATCAGAGGGCAGATCCTCTTTGCCCAGCCAATAGCGTTTGACCGCACGGGTGTAGATCAGATCCTCGGCGCGGATGGTGGCAAAGGTCCGGCTCATTTGCGGACGGTCGAGATAGCCCTGCGCCCACATCATATCCTCGAGGAACGCCACCTGACTTTCATCGAGAAAGAGCAGGAGTTCGCCCGCTTCGGAGAAATCCGTCTGGGCCGCCAGCAGCGTGACCGAAGCCAGCCGATCATCGTCATCCCGCGCCATGGTGGCCGCCGTTATAGACAGTATGGTCCCGCCCAGACAGTAGCCCACCGCCTGGATTTTCTGATCTGGCACAATGGCGCTAACCGCATCAATCGCCGCCATCACACCGTCCTTGCGGTAGTTCTCTAGCGTCAGGTCTCCATGATCGCGGTCCGGATTGCACCATGAGATCGTGAAAACGGTAAACCCCTGCGAGACCAGATAGCGGATCATCGAGTTATGGGGCGACAGATCGAGGATGTAGTATTTCATGATCCACGCGGGCACGATCAGGATCGGCTCGGGATGCACCTTGTCGGTGGTGGGCGCGTACTGGATCAGTTCGAACAGGTCATTGCGGTAGACCACCTGCCCCGGTGTGCAGGCCAGATCCTCTCCGATGCGGAATCCTTCGGGTGCCTCGGGGCGGGACTGGGTCAGGGTCTGCACCATGTCTTCGGTCAGGTGACGGGCACCCTCCAGAATATTGCGCCCGCCGCAGTCGCGGGTCTGCTCGATAATCTCGGGGTTGGTCATCGGCACATTGGACGGCGAGACCAGATCCAGCGCCTGCCGCACCATGAACCGGACGCGATCGGAGTCCGCCTCGCTCAGGCCGCGCAACTCTTCGGTGGCGTGGTTCCACCAGTCCTGCGTGGCCAGAAAGGACTGCTGCCAGAACCGGAACGGCATCTTGGCCCAGCCCGGATGGGTAAAGCGGTGATCGTAAGACATAGGTTCGAACGGCGGGGCTTCGTTCGGCTCCAGCGCGTTCTGGACCGTGTCGGCCATCACCTTGTAGGCGTTCGTCATCGCACGTTCAGAGAGTTCCAACTGCCGCCCCGGGGCGCGGCTCATGTGGAGGGCCCAGTCGTTCCACGCCTGATAGATCGAGAACGGAGAGACCCCGCCCGTATGACGGGCCAGAAACGCCCGCGACAAGCGATCCAGATCGGCAAACGGGTGCCGGTCCGGGGTACTCTCCTCTTGGTTCGTCTCGGGGTGAGAGACCACTTGCTTCTTGGGCATGTCGCATACTCCTCGGGGGCGGAGGGTCCGCCTCGCCAGTCCTGTCGCAATTTCATTGAACCACGATAAGGCGCGCCCCTGCCCCCGCCTTGACTTCGGTCAAGCATGGAGGCGCAGGTGGTCACATCCCCGCGAGCAATCACTGAAACGAAAAAAGGGGCGCAGCCTGCTGCACCCGTCTTTTCCACTGGGGCGGATCCCCGTTAGATCGAGGCACTCGGCCCCTATCCGGCAGAGCGCGTCCTAAGCAGCACCCCGCATCGCGCGTTTCTTCTTGATCCGGATAACAAAGCGCGCCCCGCCCATGGTCAGCGGGCTCTCGGCTGTGATGGTGCCGTTCATCCGTTCGATCAGACGCTTGATGATCGACAGACCCAAGCCGCTGGAATCGGAAACATGTTTGGGCTTGGCTGTCTCGAACGGCAGGAAGACCTTGCAGCGCAGATCGGGGGCAATGCCCGGACCGTTATCCTCGAAGTGGATTTCGATCCCGTCGGGCTTGTCCACTCCGGTGAACAGCAACGAGATGTCGTCGCGATCGCCGTGCTGGATCGAGTTCTCGATCATATTCTCGAACACGCGGATCATCGCCTGAAGGTCCACGGAAACCTCGACGTCATCCAGACTTTCGACACGAATCTCGGCGCGGCCCTTGAACTGTTCGGCCACATACTTGATCACGCGGCCGACCTTCACCGTAGTGAAATCCATGGGTTCGCTCTGACTGTGGATGAAGTGGACAAAGTTCCGGCTCAGGTCTTCGACCCGTTTCAGGGTCTTGAGCAACAGAACATCAACGGCTTCGTCGCTGAGCCCGCCATCGGACTTGCCCCCGTCGCGCATGGTGATCAGCGTGCGGGCATTGCGGATCGGCACTTTCAGATCATGGGACAGCGAACTGACCAGCAGCGACAGGTCCGCATTCTGACGTTCGATCAACTTGGCCTGAAACGCGTTCTTGGTGGCCAGCGCCGCGTTGCGGGCGCCGTATCGCAAAATGCTCCGCATCCCGATCAGCATCAGGACAAACATCCCCACAACAATGGCGCACTCCAAAAGGGTCTGCGGATGGGGAACGTTGGCGAACCAGCTCAGCAGCAAGAGGATTGCCACAGGGGATGCGATGTAATGTTGCCAATCCTTCAGGATCAGCGCGCTCTGACGGGACAGCACAGTCCAGAGCACCGCAGCATAGGTCAGAATGGTCGCGATCCCCATGCCGTTCCCGAGGGTCAGGTGCAGGATGTGTTCGTCCTCCATCAGGAGGTCGAAAACTCCATAGAGCGTCAGCCCCAGAACGATGAAGAACTGCGCCGGTTGTTCCCAATCATTGCGAAAGGCGATCATGCGCACGGCGAGGATCATGGCAAATCCGGTCTCGAGAGTCGGGATGCCGGGCAGCACGGCACCGGCACGGTCGGACAGGTGCATGAATTCGTAGTCAGTCAGAAACACGCTAGACAGCTGGAACAGCACGACCAGCCCCGAGAACCCGATCAGCGCCCCTTTGAGCATCCTCTGGCTCTCCCGCAGGAACGGGCTTCGGACCCGCAACATGGCCAGAGACAGCATGGTCAACAGAACGGCAGCCGTTGCTTCGGTCCGCTCGATCCGAGCGAAGAAGGGAAAGAACGCCTCGATCTGCGGGCGCCAGAGTTCGACGTATTGGGAGATCGCAATCACGAGAATAATTAAAAACCAGAACGTATTGTTCTGCCGCGCCGTCAAACGCTTGAGGAGTCTGTGCGTCGTCATTCTTCTAGTCTTATTTGGTCCAGCGACTGGACCGTTCGTGTGCAGCGGGACGTGATCTTTTTTTTGATCTATTTCTCCTCGGCCAGCGGGGAGAGCACCACGAAACGGGTCAGGTGAACATTGAGGAGGCGTGCCGTTGACAGGGGTCGGAGGGAACCACATCCGTCAACGGCAACACAGTGAAGTTGGGGCAATATTGCTGCCCTATATTCCATGTAGACTTCGCCATCTATCTTCTTTTTGTATACACATCAGCCAAATATGAGCGCCGTTAGCGTTCACATTCAAAAGTTATACGACATGTTCTGACGATGGTTACTAGCAATTCCGGATTTCTCCCATTGGAAATATGGTATCTTTCGATACTAGTTCGACCCGTTTTCCTGAAGGTTTAGCAATAACTCGCTGAACAAACGAAAATTTTTGATCAAATTGACCAACGACCACCAGCGCACCATCGGGCGCAGTTTTTTGAACAACCCGTCAAAAAACGCCGCCGCGCCGCCAGAACAAAAGGTGTAAATCCGAAAAATGATTCGTTTCAGGGTTGAATTTGATTCTGGCAAAGCGGTCAAAAAACCGCCCACCTGAGTGCCCGTGCGTCACAAAACCCCTTGCCACTTGCGCAGGCGTGACCGCCTCAATAGGGTCTCTGGATTGTTTGTTGTCTTTGCTCGGGTCGTTTAACGCATGACGTCCATCACCATTCAACGCAGCGCCTCGGTTCCTGATGAACTGCGCGTCGCCCGTTGTTTGAGTGCGCCCCACCGTGGCCCACGCCTGTTGTTCTTTAGTGGCGGCAGCGCCCTGAACGGAATTTCACGCCGGCTCAAGCGCTACACCCACAACTCCGCGCATCTGATCACCCCCTTCGACAGTGGCGGCAGCTCCGAAGTCTTGCGCCGCGCCTTCGGGATGCCCGCAGTGGGCGATCTGCGCAGCCGCCTTATGGCTTTGGCCGAGGAAACGGATCTGGGCCAGCCGGATATCGTCCGCCTCTTCTCCCACCGGTTTCCTGTGGATGCGGACACTGGTGTGCTGGAGCACGAAGTCGAACAGGTCCTCTCTGGTGAACATCCCCTCGTGCGCGCTGTACCCCAGCCCATGCGCATGTTGGTGGTCTCGCACCTTCAGTCCTTTGCCCAACAGGCGCCGGTGGATTTCGACTATGCGGGCGGCAGCGTGGGCAATCTGGTGATCGCGGGCGGCTATCTGGCGAACGAGCGTTTGCTGGAACCCGTCCTCTTTATGATGTCCAAGATGATGGATGTGCTGGGAACCGTCCGCTCGGTGGTAGATGCGAACCTGCATATCGGGGCGGAATACGAAGATGGCCGCATCGTCATCGGCCAGAAGGAAATCACCGGCAAAGAGCTGCCGTCGCCCAAGGCGCGCATCCGGCGGTTCTTTCTGTCTGATGGCACAGCCGAAGTGGCGACCTCGGACATCCAGTTGCCAAAGCGCAACCGCCGCCTGATCCAGAAGGCGGACCTGATCTGCTATCCACCTGGTAGCCTCTTTTCCAGCATCGGCGCGAACCTCTTGCCCGCCGGTGTCGGAGAAGAAATCGCGAACTGTCAGGTGCCCAAGGTCTATGTCCCGAGCCTCGGGCATGACCCCGAATGCTATGGGCTGACCCTGACAGAACAGGTCGGCGCGCTGCTGGATATCCTCTGGCGGGATGCGGGCCGCGATACACCGGCCACTGCGCTGATGACCCATGTGATCTGCGATCTGTCGGTCCCCGAAGCCGATTGCACCGCTGTGACCCGAGCCTTCGGCATTCCGTGCGTCCGGCTCTCTTTGGCGGACGACACGGGCGATCACTATGACGCAACCGCCTTCTGCGACATGCTGGTCTCTCTGGTCTGAGGCGAAATGAAATGCGGGGTTGCGCGAATGTGCCCTTGCGTCCCAACACGGGTCGGACCACCATGACCATATGGCAAAAGAACTTACATATCCCGATGGATTCGAAGGGGTTAACGCCCGCTGGGAAGAGCGCCGCGATCCGCTGACCGCCCGCGACGGCGAAGGCTTGCCGCCGCTAGACTGCGATTTGGCCGCGATGGCATCCGAACGGATGCCCGATCCCCCTGCCCCGTTGGTCAAACCGGCCTCGAGCTTTGCCTTCAAATCCCATGCGCTGGCCAAAGAGCTGGCGGGTGCGTCGCGCCTTGCCCATCTGAATGCCTTGCTGATTGCCCATCTGCGTCGCCGCGCGTGGCCCGATCACGCACCCGCCCTGTTCTGCCGCCTTTGGGCCGAACATGCGGACGCCCTGATCGCCGAGTTGAACGCACGCTGGCTGGTGTCCTCGCTTCAGACCTTTGCCGATCACGGCCAGACCGAAGCGCAGCGGCGGGTGGGGTCCAGCCTAGGCCTGCTCTTCTCGATGATGAAGCTCTATGAATTCGAGCGCACCTTCAGTGGCACCGAACCCGCAGAGCCTCACCGTTTGGGCAAACGGGCCAAGGTGCCCTTGCCCATGGAAATGGACGATTTCTCGCTCAAGTCCGGTGGTCTGGATTACAACATGCTCGCCCCGCTCTGGCGGGATGCGGGGACCGATCCGGTGATCGCCCCCTTGGCGCAACATCTGCTAGAGATGCTGAACCGCGACAACGGCACCGTCTTCCGCCGCATCCAGACTATGCGCGAACGCATCGCCCGCCGAGAGGAGCGCGGCGCATGACCCGCTGGGGGATCGTGGCCACAGTCAAGGCCACCGCCAAAGAGATCATCAGCTTTGCCGCCTATCATCTGGAACTGGGTGTGGACGAGCTGCACCTCTATTTCGATGCCCCGAATCCTCGGGCCGAGGCCGCACTGGCGGACCATCCACGCGTCAAACTAATCAACACAGACGACAAATACTGGCGGATGCGCCGCCCCCGAGAGGAACACCAGCGCCCGCCAATGCATCAGGCCCGCCAGTTCGCCAATGCGAAATGGGCCTACATGCATAATAACGTCGATTGGCTGATCCACATCGACGTGGACGAGTTTCTGTGGGCCGATCAGGACATCCGCACCCAACTGGCCGCACTGCCCGAGACAGCCCTGTGTGCACGCATCCGCCCGCTCGAGGCGCTCTCGACTGAAGGGCAGGACATTGCGGATGGCATGACCCCCTTCAAATCCGCGGCGATTGAATGGGACCAACGCCGCAAGGAAACACAGCAGATCTACCCCACCTACGGAGAGTTCCTGAACGGCGGGTTCCTGTCCCATCTCGCCGGAAAAATGGCCGTCCGCACCAATCAGCCCGACATGATGGTCCGCATCCACAACGTCATCCAAAACGGCATCCAGAACCCCGGCGAAGCGGAACTGCCTGCGCTAACGCTCTGCCACCTGCACGCCCACACATGGGATCAATGGCGTAAATCCCTGACCTACCGCCGCCGCAAAGGCTCTTATCGCGCGGAACTCGCGCCCCCTGTTGCCCCGCCGGGCACCAAGCCCGACCCTGACGCCCCGAATCTCAACCGCCTGTTTGACGAGATCGAGGCTGGCGCAGGCGAAGAAGGTCTCAAGGGGTTCTTTACCGAGGTCTGCCTCGCCACCCCGGACCTGCGGGACCGACTTGCGGCATTTGGCCATCTCCAGATGCGAAATCTGGACCTACACGGGGCCAGAACGCGGCAATTCGGACCTCAGTGGGGGTGAAACGCCACTCTGATTGACCGCAAAGGCATTTTCAGCTATGCCGCCCCACGGAAACTGCCCCCACCGGGGGGCGTTTGGCGCAATTCGCGCCTCCTGAAACCGCTACGGGCCAAGATGTGTCCGTAAACAACGGATACACATGACGAAATTTTCTGACCTGTCGCTCGACCCCAAAGTCCTGAAAGCTATTGAAGAGGCCGGGTACGAAACCCCGACCCCGATTCAGGCAGGCGCGATTCCGCCCGCTCTCGAAGGGCGCGATGTTCTCGGGATCGCCCAAACCGGCACAGGCAAGACCGCCAGCTTTACGCTGCCGATGATCACCCTGCTGGCCAAAGGCCGTGCTCGGGCGCGGATGCCGCGCTCTTTGGTTCTGGCCCCGACCCGCGAACTGGCGGCTCAGGTGGCCGAGAACTTCGACACCTATACCAAGCACCTGAAACTGACCAAGGCCCTGCTGATCGGCGGCGTCTCGTTCAAGGAGCAGGAAGCCCTGATCGACAAGGGCGTAGACGTCCTGATCGCCACCCCCGGCCGTCTGCTCGACCATTTCGAGCGTGGTAAACTGCTGCTGACCGGAGTGCAGATCATGGTGGTGGACGAAGCCGACCGTATGCTGGATATGGGCTTTATTCCCGATATCGAACGCATCTTCAGCCTGACGCCCTTTACCCGTCAGACCCTGTTCTTCTCGGCGACCATGGCGCCCGAGATTGAACGGATCACCAACACCTTCCTATCCGGTCCTGCCAAGATCGAAGTGGCCCGTCAGGCCACCGCCTCAGAGCGGATCGCTCAGAACGTGTGCATCTTCGAAGGGGCCAAGCGTGATCGCTCCGGCACCCGCAAGCGCGCCCTGCTGCGCAAACTGATCGATGCCGAAGGCGACACCGTTTCGAACGCCGTCGTGTTCTGCAACCGCAAGACGGACGTGGATATCGTCGCGAAATCGCTCAAGAAACATGGCTACGACGCTGCCCCGATCCATGGTGATCTGGAGCAGTCCCAGCGTAACCGTACCCTTGACGATTTCCGCGAAGGCAAGATCAAGTTCCTGATCGCCTCGGACGT
>CAXQKF010000445.1:0-3907 GCA_964224285.1 Donghicola sp.
CAAGATGTGCGACGCGATCCGTTCCTATGCACCCGGCTTCATCTTTACCACGTCGTTGCCCCCCGTTGTGGCAGCCGGCGCGGCAGCCAGCATTGCTGTTCTGAAAGAAGACCAGTCGATCCGCGACGCCCATCAGACTCAGGCAAAAATCCTGAAAGCCCGTCTGAAAGCCATGGGACTGCCGCTAATTGACCACGATAGCCATATTGTACCGGTTCACGTGGGTAATCCCGTGAAATGCAAAATGCTCTCTGACATGTTACTTGAGCAATACGGAATCTACGTGCAGCCTATTAACTTCCCCACCGTTCCGCGTGGGACCGAACGGCTGCGATTCACCCCGTCTCCGGTGCATGGGCCCAAGGAAATGGACGCGCTTGTGCGTGCAATGGACGACTTGTGGTCTCATTGTGCGCTGAATCGTGCCGAATTAAGCGCTTAATCAAGTCCTGCGCTGAATTCTCCTACGCACTGTGATATTCTTGCCCTAATAACAGATCACGGCGAATCGTTTTTGAGTCGGTCGCCGTGATAGGATTAGGCGAATAGGGCAGTGTAATTTGGGTATGCGTTTCAAACCCCAATCGAATGATGCACCGGTGCAGGAGTCAAACCCGAAGGGATTTGACGACTTTGAGTTGCGCCTGGGTGATGTCCTGCGCGGTGAACGTGCAACGATTGGCAAATCGCTTTTGGACGTCCAGCGCGAGTTGCGCATCAAGGCATCTTACATTGCAGCCATCGAGAACTGTGACCCCAGTGTCTTTGACACGCCCGGATTTATTGCGGGCTATGTGCGGTCCTATGCCCGTTACCTCGGTCTCGAGCCTGACGTGATCTTTGCTGCTTTCTGCAAGGAAAGCGGTTTTTCGACGGCCCACGGCATGGCGCCCGAGGCCTCGTCTCGCAAGCGCGAGGGTATTCCCGCGCCGCGCGCGCGCCGTATGAATGCGGACCCGCTGCTGGAATCCGGCACGCCTTTCGTTCCCGGCAAAGAGAGCATTTTCGCAGGGATCGAACCCGGCGCGATCGGCTCTTCGATTGCCTTGCTGGCCGTGATCGGTCTGCTCGGGTTTGGCGGCTGGAGCGTCTTTAACGAAATCCAGCGCGTCCAGTTGGCGCCTGTCGAACATACGCCCATGCTGGTCACTGACCTTGATCCGCTGGAAGAACAGAGCGATTCCGAGACCGAAGTCGCGGACGCGGCCGGTATCTTCAACCCGCCCGCCGAGGCGCTGGACCGTCTTTATCGTCCCGAAGCTTTGGACGTGCCCGTTCTGGTCCCGCGCGATGCGCCGATTGCCTCGCTTGATCCGCGTTCGGTCGGTGTCTTTGCGCAGCCCGAACTCCCCCAGATTGCCGAGGTGGCTGAACTGCCCACTGGTGATCTGGTTCCCGCGGTACCGTCGGCTGCGACCCCGCAAGTTGTTGCAGATGCGCCGCCGCGTCTGGCCGTGGTCGCCGTGCGTCCTGCGTGGGTGCGTGTGCGCGCCGCCGATGGCTCTGTGATCTTCGAAGGGATCATGAACGCGGGCGACGATTACGAAGTGCCCCAGACCGAAGAGGCGCCGACCATCCGTGTGGGCGAATCCGGTGCGGTGTATTTTGACATCAACGGCACCCACTATGGTCCTGCCGGTGATCGCGGTGTGGTGACCAAAAATCTCGCGCTCGATAGCGCGTCCTTGGCCGAGACATATTCTGTCGCGTCGCTGGAAAGCGATCAGGATCTGGCCAAAGTGGTTGCCGAACTGGCCCTGACCGAAGTCGAAGAGCCTCAGCAGCCTGCCGCCGAGTGATAAACTTGTACTGAACGAGGGCAGGGGACGATTGCGCCCCAGCCCTATCAGCCCTATTTGTTGCACGACTTCTGATTAACCGGAGTGCGTGCCCATGTCGCTGAACCACGTCCGCCCTTGGCGTAACATTTACCGCCGCAAAAGCCGCCAGATCATGGTGGGTAACGTGCCGGTTGGCGGGGATGCTCCGATCTCTGTCCAGACCATGACCAACACGGTCACCACCGACATCAAAGGCACCATCGGGCAAGTTCTGGCCGCCGCCGAGGCGGGTGCGGATATCGTGCGTGTTTCGGTGCCGGACCGCGAGAGCGCCATCGCGCTGAAAGAGATCGTCAAGGAAAGTCCGGTTCCGATCGTGGCGGACATCCACTTTCACTACAAACGCGGGATCGAAGCGGCCGAGGCGGGCGCGGCCTGTCTGCGCATCAACCCGGGCAACATCGGTGACGAGAGCCGCGTGAAAGAGGTCATTAAGGCCGCGCGGGACCACAACTGCTCGATCCGGATTGGCGTGAATGCGGGCAGTCTGGAGAAGCACCTGCTCGAGAAATACGGAGAGCCGTGCCCCGACGCGATGGTCGAAAGCGGGCTGGAGCATATCCGCATTCTGCAGGACAATGACTTCCACGAATTCAAAATCAGCGTAAAGGCCAGCGACGTTTTCCTCGCTGCGGCGGCCTATCAGGGCATTGCCGAGGCGACCGATGCGCCGATCCACCTCGGGATCACCGAGGCGGGTGGCTTGATGTCCGGCACGATTAAGTCGGCGATTGGCCTCGGTAATCTGTTGTGGATGGGGATTGGCGACACGATCCGCGTGAGCCTCTCCGCTGATCCGGTCGAAGAGGTGAAAGTCGGCTACGAAATTCTGAAATCCCTCGGCCTGCGTCACCGCGGCGTGAACATCATCAGTTGCCCCAGCTGTGCCCGTCAAGGCTTTGACGTGATCAAGACGGTCGAGGCTCTGGAAAAGCGGTTGGAGCATATCAAGACCCCCATGAGCCTGTCGATCATTGGCTGTGTGGTGAACGGACCGGGCGAAGCGTTGATGACTGACGTGGGCTTTACCGGCGGCGGCGCTGGCAGCGGCATGGTCTATCTGGCCGGCCAGCAGAGCCACAAGATGTCGAATGACAAGATGATCGACCACATCGTCGAGCAAGTCGAAAAGCGCGCCGCAGAGATTGACGCCGAAATGGCGGATGCGGCGGAATAAACCGGCTGGACTATGGGGCGCGGCGACGCGCCCTTTTTATTGGGACAGGTATTTCCGGATCACGACCTCTGGCACCGGTCCTTTGATCATGATCCCGTTGATCAAGACAAAGGGCGGGGCGTCCATCTCCAGAGCCCGTGCCAAGTCTGATCGGTCCGTGTCCAGTGTTGCAGCATTTGCCTGAATGCGCGGTGGATCCCAGTCATTGCCGGTTTCACCAAGCAGCGCCCGCCAGAACGCGTCGGGGCCATAGAGCTGACCGATGGTGGTGGCTTCGTTATTCGCACCCCAGAATTTCACCACAATTTTCGGGGGTTGCGCATAATGTGCCACGCTGCGCAGCACGGCTGCCATCTCGGTCGATCCGCTGTCCGGCCCAAGGAACGCTGTGATTGTCGGCGCGCCGGTCGGGTTGATGACCATGTCTCCGGCGGCGGGCGCGATCTGCGCGGCCAGTTCGGACAGCCTGCGTTTGTCTTCTGCAATATAAAAGGACGTGGGATCGGGGCGGGCGATGGTCAGGGCTTGTGCAATCAGGTCAGGTTCCGACAGCAAGAGCGCCCTGAGTTCGGCCCCGAAAGCCGCGCGCTCGGGAGGGGAGAGGTTCCCCAGATCGAGCGCGGCAACAGGAGAGGCCGCGGCCAGAAGCGCAGCGGCCCACCTGATCATTGGGCGCGGATGTCGCCAGCAATGGCCTGCATCTGTGCCAGCGGCACGTAGCCGCGCAGCATGGTGTCATCCATCACAAATGTGGGCGTGCCACTGATTTGCAGGGTGTTCGCCAGTTCGCGGTTGGCCTGCAGGATCCGGTCGATCTCGGGGGCGTTCATGCCGGCGATCACGGCATCCGCATCGACGCCAAGGCCCTCGGCCAGACGGCGCAGGGCGG
>CAXQKF010000446.1:0-3610 GCA_964224285.1 Donghicola sp.
TACACGACGCTCTTCCGATCTGGATTCTGGATCGCTGCGAAAGGTGACACGCCCCGAGCCGCCGCCGGTCACGTCACGAAGGGTGAACCCGATAGAAGGCTCGGCCATCGCCAGCCGCTTGACCGCATCGCCAATAGCCTGAGTTTCAGCGCGGTCACTGCGCATGAACTTCAGGCGGGCGGGGGTTGCGTAGAACAGATCACGCAGCTCTACCACGGTCCCGCCGGTCAGGGCCGCCGGTTTGACGGGGCCCATCTCGCCACCAGCGACGGTAATTTGCGCGGCATCTTCGCCCGTCGGGCGCGATGTGATCGTCAAACGTCCAACAGCGCCAAGCGACGGCAACGCCTCGCCCCGGAAACCGAAGGTGTGGATGTTCAGCAGGTCAGATCCGTCGATCTTGCTGGTTGCATGGCGCGACAACGCCAAGGGAAGGTCATCCGCAGACATTCCGCAGCCGTCGTCCGTGACACGGATCAGGGTCTTGCCCCCATCAGCCACGCAGATCTCTATCCGGCGGGCACCGGCATCAATCGCGTTCTCGACCAGCTCTTTCACCGCAGAGGCGGGGCGTTCCACCACTTCGCCTGCGGCGATGCGGTTGATCGCACCACTATCAAGCTGGCGAATTACAGGTCGAGAGGCCTGATCTGTGGATATCTTGGGGCTGCTCATTGTCATACCCCAAGACTTAGCACGCCGCCTTACGAATCTCTAGGGCAGATCACAGGCCCGCAGGCTGCCCGACCACGGTAAATGTCAGCGCATCCGGCTGCATGAGTTCCGAGGCCACGCGGTTGATTTGCTCTAGCGTGACGGCGTTCATCTGGTCGTTGCGCGTCTCGACATAAGAGATCGGCAGGTCATCCATCTGCATCCCCACGAGGATACGGGCAATAGCCGCGTTGCTGTCGAAACGCAGCGGGTAGGCCCCCGTCAGATAGACCTTGGCCTGTTCCAGTTCCTTGGCGGTGACACCCTGCGTGGCCAACTTGGTCCATTCGTCCCGCACAACGCTGATGGCATCCGCGATCTTGTCATTGGCCGAGGCCACCTGCCCCACCCACAGCTCGGCGTGATCGCGCGGAATCAGGTAGGATCCGATGCCATAGGTCAGGCCACGCTTTTCGCGCACTTCGGTCATCAGGCGGCTGTCGAACCCGGACCCGCCAAGGATCTGGTTCAGGATAAATGCCGCGAAATAATCGGGGTCGTCCCGCTCCATCCCCGGCTGCGCGAACAGTGCAACGGATTGGGGTGTTTCAAAGGCCACGACGGTGGTTTCGCCATCAAACGACAGGGTCGCATCATCGGGCAGAGTCGGGCCGGTTTCGGGCAAGCCGGTCAACAAGGTATCAAGCAGGGCACCCAGTTCGTCGGCGGTGATGTCGCCAACGGCAGACACGTAAACGCGGTCCAAGGTCAGAGCATTCCGATGCGCCGCCACGATATCATCGCGAGTCAGTGCTGTGACGCTGTCCGCAGTGCCCTCGTATTCTGTCGCATAGGGGTGGTCGCCGTAGACCTGCGCCGCAAAGGCACGGCTAGCGATGTCGTTGGGGTCGGTCTGACTGCTGCGGATGCTGGTCAGAACCTGCTGGCGCACGCGATCAAGGGCAGTTTCGTCAAAATTGGGGGCGATCAGAGCCTGACGCAACAGATCCATCGACTGCTCTTTGGTCTCGGTCAGGAAGCGCGCCGAGACAGACACCGTATCGGCATCGGTGTCGAACCGGAAGGACGCCGCGAGCGTATCCCGCGCTTTGGCAAAGGCGCGGGAGTCCATGTCGCCCGTGCCTTCTTCCAAAAGGCCCATCATCAGGTTCGTCGCGCCGCGCTTGCCCTCTGCGTCCAGATTGCCGCCACCACGGAACCGCAATTCCAGCGCGACAAAGGGGATCGAGTGCTCTTCGACCAGCCATGCCTTGATGCCGTTCGGGCTGGTCACTTCCTGAATATCGACGGCAGCAGCCGCGCGAAGGGTCGACAGGACAACCAAGGTAAATGCGATCAGGTACTTCATGATTACCCCTCCGTGCCAAGGTCAGCGGACTCGCCGACGGTCACGAAGCCCGTGACAGAACTGCGGCGGTTCAGAACCTCTTTGGCGACATCGACGATTTCTTGTGCGGTGATGTCCAACACGGTGGGCACCCAGCTCTGGACATCCTCGACGGTCAGACCAATCGACAGCGCGGCCCCATAGCGGTTCGCACGGCTGCTGGTACTGTCCATGGCGTAGATTTCAGAGGCACGGAACTGCGTCTTGATCCGTTCCAGATCATCAGGGTCCGGCCCCTCGGCGATGAAATCGGCGACCGCTTGATCCATTGCTGCCTCGGCATCGGGCAATTCGACACCCGGCGAAGGGACAACGACGAAGGTAAACTTGGTGTCGTCCAGCGACATGCCCGTGTAGGACGCGCCTGTGTAGACGGCTGTCTGGGTGTCGAACTGCAATTTCGTCGCCAGATAAGAGGTCGTCCCGTCCCCACCCAGCAGGTTCGCCAGCAACGTCAGAGCCGCGGCTTTGCGCTGGTCACCACTGTCCCGTTCGGGAGCCAGATAGCTGCGGATCAAGTAGGGCTGGCTGATACGCGGATCGCTGTAGCTGAGGCGACGTTCGGCCAGTTGCGGGGGCTCTTGCGGGCGGACGCGGGGGCCAAGGTCGGGGTTGGGTTCCAGATCGCCAAAGTGCTTCTGGGCCAGATCGCGGACCTCTGAGGGGACCACATCCCCTGCGACCACGAGGATCGCGTTATTCGGCGCATAGTACTGGTGATAAAAGGACAGCGCGTCCTCCTGCGTCAGCCCCTCCATCTCTTGCCGCCAGCCGATCACGGGAATGCCGTAGGCGTGGTTCAGGTACAAAGCCGCATCTGCCTGCTCGGAAAACAGCGCTTGGGGGCTGTTCTCGATCCGCATGTTCCGCTCTTCGAGAATCACGTCGCGTTCAGTCAGAACCTCTGCCTCGGTCATGCGCAGGTTGACCATGCGGTCCGCCTCCATCCCCAGCATCAGGTCCAGACGGTCCGCTGCCACGTCCTGATAGTACGCCGTGTAATCCTGCGAGGTAAAAGCGTTATCCGTCCCGCCATTGGCCGCAACGGTGGCCGAAAACTCGCCGGCCTCCATGTCCTCGGTGCCTTTGAACATCAGGTGTTCCAGGAAGTGCGCGATGCCGGATTTTCCCGCCGGTTCATCCGCTGCTCCCACCCTGTACCAGACCATGTTGGTCAGGGCGGACGAGCGGTGATCCTCGATCACCACAACGTCCATCCCGTTGTCGAGAGTAAAGGTCGTCACGTCGTCGGCTTGCGCCAACGCGGACGTTGCGAATAACCCGAAGGTCAGGCCCAGAGGGGACAGGATGGCTTTCATGGCAGCTCCCTTTTTCCAAAGGAAGCTACGCGAAGACAGCCCGCATTCAAGGGGGGCTGACAGGACTGTGACCGTCCGCGCCGTGATTATTCGTCTGCCAGAGGCGGCGGCGTGGGCACGCGGTATCCACGTGCACGGTACAGATCAATCAGCTCGTAGGGATCGAGGCGCATCTCGTCATAGGGCAGCTGCGGCCCCAGCAGACGGCGACGGCGTTTAACCCAGACCT
>CAXQKF010000447.1:0-22724 GCA_964224285.1 Donghicola sp.
GCCGACGGCCGTGTCCAGCCCGCGGCGTTCGATCTCGCGGACTTTGCGGACCAAAGGATCCGGGGTATCGGCGTGGCTGACAGCCTCGACGTCCTGAGCAATGATCGGGCCCTCGTCCAGGTCGCCGGTCACGAAATGGGCGGTCGCGCCGATCATCTTGACCCCGCGGGCATAGGCCTGATGGTAGGGCTTGGCGCCTTTGAAGCCGGGCAGGAACGAGTGGTGGATGTTGATGCACCGCCCCGACAGATAGGCCGAGAAATCGTCCGACAGGATCTGCATATAGCGGGCCAACACGATCAGCTCGGCACCGGTGTCCTCGATGATCTGCTTGATCTGCGCTTCCTGCTCGCCCTTGGTTTCTTTGGTGATCGGTAGGTGGTGATAGGGGATGCCGGTGTCGGTACTTAGAACCAGCGCATCGCGCGGATGGTTTGACACGATGCCCACCGGCTCCATGTTCAGCTCGCCAACGCGGACACGGTACAACAGATCGCCCATGCAATGGTCAAATTTGGACACAAGGATCAGGACTTTCTTTTTGCGCTCCGCGGACTGGAGTTTCCAGTCCATCCCGAATTCCTGACCGATTGCGTGGAAGCCGCTGTTCAGGTGGTCTTCGCCCTGAATGGCAGCAAAGGCCACACGCATGAAGAAAAGGCCCGTTTCAGGGTCATCAAACTGCTGGGCCTCGGTGATATTTGCGCCCTTGTCGGCCAAAAAGCCGGACACTTTGGCGACGATCCCGTGGGTGTTGGGGCAGCTAAGTGTCAATCTATAATTGTTCATTCTCTCCTCCGGTCTGGCGCAGAGGAAGGGACCCGCGCCGGTTTCCAAAGGTGATAGAGAGAAGTTCCAATGGCCGCTTATGCGTGTTGCTGATCTATAGTTTCAAATCCGTTATATGTTGATCTGGTTGGCTCTCATTCCCGCCATCTTTTGCAGGCGTGCGCGTTACTTGAAGCGTGGCTCCGATTGCCTGCGAGGGTAGGGATGGCGGCCGAGGCCGGGGTAAAGCCGATAATCCGTATTATGGTAATTTAATGGGGGAACTGCTATTCTGATCGGCCAATTTGCTTCAATAGCTGTGGCGCAACAAATAGCGCACACAGTACTCGGACAATGTGATGAAGCGCGACAAAGGCGGTCTCTCGCCCCATAGCGATGGCGATCAGGGACATCTCGGCCAGACCGCCGGGGGCATAGGCCAAAAGCAGCGCCAGCGCGTCCCCTGCCCCAAGGCGGGCCAGCGCCAAAGCCGCGCCCAAAGCCAGCGACAGTTGCACCGCCACCACCGACAAGGCCGCCAGCGCCACCGCCGCCAGATCCCGCAGGGCATAGCCCAGAAACCGAGCCCCCACGTTCACACCGATCATCACCTGCACCATGCGCGAGACTTCGGGTGGGACGTGAAAGGCGCTGATGCCGCCAAGATGCAGCGACGCCGACAGGGCCAGCGGCACGGTGATCAGCGGCACCGGCAGGCGCGTCCAGCGATCCGCTGCGACCCCTGCGGCAACACACAGCAGGAACCACCCCCAATCGGGAATGGTCATATGTACCGGCGGCAAGCGGTCGGCGCTGGCAACCGCGATGCCGAAAATGCCTTGGGCCAGCAACGGAATGGCAACGATCGACAAGGCAATCCGCACCGCATGAACGATGGCCACACGGTGGGCATCGCCGCCCGATTGTTCGCCAAGGATGATCATCTCGGTAATGCCGCCCGGCATCGCGCAAAGGGCCGCGTCCATGCGGCCAAAGCCAAAGCGGGTGCTTAGGATGCGAAAGTTCAAAGCTCCGGCGAGGGCCATGACTGCGAACATTGCGAGAATGGTCGGCCACCAGCCTGCCAGATGGCCCAGAACCCCCACAGGGATCGAGGCACCAAGCATCGCGCCCACCGCCCCTTTGACCCACGGCATCAAGGCGACCGGCTGCACGGCGGGCAGGCGGAGCAGCCCCGCAAGGACCATCGCCAGCATTGCGCCGACCAGCCAGCCTAGAGGCACGCCCGCCTTAGCACAGGCCCAACCGGCAGCCAGCGCCGCCAAAAGGGTCAGAGAGGCCCGCACGATCTGCATCCTATATCCGCCCGAAGGTGGCGGTCAGCTCGGCCACTTGGGCGCCGGTCAGCATCCGCAGGGGCAAGCCGCGCAGGGCGACCAGCAGCTTGCAGGTCTCTTCCAGCTCTTCCGCCGCCGCCACGGCCGAGGCCAGCGTCCGCCCCGTCACCACCGGCCCGTGGTTGGCCAGCAGCATCGCGCCATAGCGCCCCCCTAGATCGCGGATCATCTGGCCCATGCGCGGATCGCCGGGCTTGACGTAAGGCAGCAGCTTCACCGCCCCGACCCGCATCACCGCATAGGGCGTCAGGGACGGGACGCAGTCATCAGGGTCAGTGTCTTCAAGGCATGACAGGGCCGTGGCCCACGTGGAATGCAGATGCACCACCGCCTGCGCCTCTGGCAGGGTGTCCAGACAGGCCTGATGCAGAAAAACCTCTTTGGTGGGTTTATCGCCGCTGACGTAGTTGCCGTGCAGGTCCAGCTTGGAAATCCGTTCGGCCTCCAGATCCCCCAACCGCACATTGGTCGGGGTCATCAGCATGCCATCAGGCAACCGGACCGAGACATTGCCTGCCGTCCCGACCGAGAACCCTCGGTCGAAAAGGGATTTGCACAAGCGCGCCATTTCGGTGCGAGCGGCTTGCTCTGGGCTCATGCGGTGCCCTCCATCAAGGCCAGCGCCTTGGCAAAGAAATCGGTGCTGCCGAAATTGCCGGACTTCAGCGCCAGCGTGACGCCGCCTTTCAAGGACAGAACTGGCACGCCAGGGTCGATCTCTGGGCCGATCTGCATGGCATCCACGCCAAGGGCGGTGCTGACCGCCTGCGCCACCGCGCCCGAGGTCTCGCCCCCCGCGACCACCAGCCGTTTGACCCCTTGGGCCACCAACTGGCGGGCGGTGTCTGCGAACAACCCGTCCAGCTTTGCCGCCACGGCGGCGCGGCCATAGCGGGTTTGCAGGGCGGCGACCTCATCGGGAGTGCCCGAGGAATATGCCAAAGGCGCGTGGCCTGCATGGGCGGTGATGAAATCCACCAGCGTTTGCGCGGTCACGCTGCCCGCCATCACCGCAGGCACATCAATCGCCAAGGTCGGATGGTTGCGGGCGTGATGTTCCACCTGCCCCCGTGTCGCGCCGGAACAGGAACCGGCCAAGATCGCCTCTGGGCCTTGCACGGGGGTAAACGGCACCTGCCCGCCACTGGCCTGGCCCGCGCGGATAAAGTTGCGCGGCAAGCCAAGGGCAATGCCCGAGCCGCCCGTCACCAGCGCCCGCCCCTCAAGTGCCGCGCCAAGGGTCAGAAGGTCCGCGTCCGAGACCGCATCCAGCACGCAGAAATCATCCACCATCGCGACGCGAATGGCCTTCACCCCCTGCGCGACGGTGCCGAGAGGCACCACCCCGACCGAGGCCCGCGTCTGCCGCGACAATACCCGCCGCAGATCAGGGTCTGTCATGGGGGTTAGGGGATGGTTCTGCATGCCGCTTTCGCTAAGAAGGCGGTCAAAGACGAACAGATGCCCCTGATAAACCGTGCGGCCCGTGGCAGGAAAGGCGGGGCAAACGGCCACCCCGCGCTGGTCCAGCGCAGTGGCCAGCGCCTCGGCCACAGGGCCGATGTTGCCCGCGTCGGTGCTGTCGAAGGTCGAGCAATATTTGAACACGATCTGCTCGCACCCTTGGGCCAGCAGCCAGTCCAGCGCCTTGAGGCTGTCCGCAATGGCCTCGTCCACCGGACACGACCGGCTTTTCAGCGAGACAACCCCCGCCTCCAGCCCCTTCGGCGCGGGACGGTCCGGCACGCCGCAGAATTGCGCGGTGCGCAGGCCTCCTTCGGGGGCAACCCCCTTGGCCAGCGTGTTGGCAATATCGCTGCCGCCGGTGAAATCATCTGCGATGACGCCAATCAGCATGTCTTGTCCTTTAGTAAGTCTTGAAGCCTGCGCACAGCCGCATCAGGGCTGGTCAGGATGTGGGCATCGGTCAGGCCGCGCAGCCCCTCTGCCGCGCCCGCCATAGAGAAATGCGCCATCATCAATGTGTCGGCGTCGATGTTCTGCGCAGCTTCGGCCAGCAGCCGATCATGGGTTGCCGCATCCCCCGCTTTCAGCGCCTCCAGCGCGCCGGAAACATGAACGCAGGGCAAATCCTGCCCGCTGGCGTCATGGTATTCGCGGGCCATGCCTTCGGCGGCGGGGCCGAAAGTGTACAGCATCACCACCTTGCCACCTGCGCGGATAGCCTCATCAAACATGGCCTCATTCGGTTTCAGCACCGGAACGGGCAGCCGCGCGGCGGCCTGTTCAATTCCGCTGCCGAAAGATGAACAGGTGAAGAGGATGGCGTCAGGCGCCATCCCCATTGCGTAATCGGCCAGCGCATTGATCCGCTGATCCAGCACCGCCCGCGTGGCCCGTCCGGAGGCAAGGTCCGAGGAGAGACCTTCGTCCAGCAAAGAGACCGTCTGCACCTGCGGCCAGAGGAATGCGAACGCACGCTCGACAGGCTCAATGGCGACGCGGATGGCGTGGATCAGTACAATGCGCATGGGGATCACGCGTTCAGAGCTTCGGCCACATAGGTGCCGAAGGTGTCGGTGTTGACCGAGCCGCCAAGGTCACGGGTGCGCTTGGCCGGATCGTCGATCACCGCATCCACGGCGGTCATGATCGCGTTGCCCGCATCCATCAGCTTTTGCACGCCGCGCTGTTCCCCCAGCCAGACCAGCATCATCGCTGCCGACAGGATCAGAGAGGTGGGGTTGGCCACGTTCTTACCCTGAATATCTGGGGCCGAGCCGTGTTGCGCCTGCGCACAGCACAGACCTGTTTCCGCGTTGGCGTTGATCGAGCCCGCAAGGCCCAAAGAACCGGACAGCTCGGACGCCAGATCCGACAGGATATCGCCGTAGAAATTGGTGGCGACCACCACGTCATAGGTGTGCGGCTGGCGCACCAACAGGGCGGCAAAGGCGTCAACGATCTTGTCGTCGGCCTCGACCTCGGGGAAGTCCTTGGCCACCTCGCGGAAGCACTCAAGGAACAGACCGTCGGTCATCAGAAAGCTGTTGGCTTTGTGGATCGCCACGACCTTCTTGTTGCGCTGCATCGCCAGTTTGAAGGCCTCGCGGCAGATGCGCATGCAGGATGCACGGGTGATCTTGCGCACCGACAAGGCCATGTCGGGGTCGGGCATCATCTCGCCCACGCCTTTGTACATGTTGCGGTCGGGGTAAAAGCCCTCGGTCGCTTCGCGCATGATCACCAGATCCATGCCTGGGGCCTTGTTGGGGATAAATTCGCGCGACCGCGCAGGGCGCACGTTGGCGTATAGGTCCAGACCGACGCGGAAGCCCGCCGACACGTTGCGCCCGCCTTCGGCCACGGGCGGATAGTCCATGTGGCTTTGGGTGCCAAGGATCACACCGTCAAATTCGCTGCGCGCACGGTCCAGCACCTCTTGGCGCAGGGTGGTGCCGTATTTCTTGAGCGAGGTGAAACCGCTTTCGGCCTCTTCAAAGGTCAGGCCAAGGTCGAACTTTTCGTTCGCAGCCTGCACGACCTTCAAGGTCTCGGCCATAATCTCGGGGCCGATGCCATCGCAGGGCAAATACATGATACGCATGAGAGTCTCCTGTCGCGTTCGCCGGCAACACACTTGCTGCGGCGGGAAAATGGGGGCCGTCCGGCAGCACATGCCGGACAGCGGTTTTCAAGAAAGATCAGTCGCCTTCAGCGATCTCGTCGGACAGCGCCGCCTGCTTGCGGCGCAGAACACGGCCCACCACGATGGGCGCCAGAAAGCCTGCAATCGCGACAACCCACAGGACAATCGCCAGAGGAGAGCCGACAAAGATCGACCAGTCCCCGTCAGAGATCGTCATGGCGCGGCGCATGTTGACCTCCATCTCGTTGCCCAGAAGGATGCCAAGGATGATCGGCACCATCGGCACGTCCAGCTTGCGAAGCACCCAGCCCATCAGGCCAAAGCCCACCATCAGCATCACGTCAAAGGTCGAACCGGTGATCGAGTAGATGCCCACGAAGGAGATCATCGCCACCACAGGCATCAGGATGCGGGTCGGGACCAGAAGGACGCGGGTGAACAGACCCACCATCGGGATGTTCATCAACAGCAGCATAACGTTGCCAATAAACAGCGCCGCGATCAGACCCCAGACGATATCGGGGTTCTTCTGGAACAAGAGCGGTCCGGGGGTGATGTTCAATTGCAGCAGCACCGCCAGCAGAACCGCAGTGGTTCCCGATCCGGGCACACCCAGCGCCAGCATCGGCACCAGCGCCCCGCCCGAGGCCGCGTTGTTGCCCGCCTCGGGCGCTGCCACGCCGCGCGGATCGCCCTTGCCGAAGGTCTTGTTGTCAGGGTCCACGGTTGAACGTTCGACCGAATAGGCAAGGAACGATCCCAAAGACGCCCCCGCCCCCGGCAGCACACCGGCGATAAAGCCGATCACCGTCCCGCGCCCCATGGTGGGGATGCAACGGCGGACCATCGACCAATCAGGCATGATGCGGCCGATCTTCATCGCGCCGGAATTGCCCACCGCGCCGCCTTTGTGATGCTCAAGGAAAATGAACACTTCGGACAGGGCAAAGAGACCCACGATGGCGATCAGGAAATCAATGCCGTCATAAAGGTGGATTTCCCCGAAGGTGAACCGCTGCGATCCGGTCTGGCTGTCGCTGCCGATCATGGCAATCCCCAGACCCAGCGCCGCAGCAAAGGCCGACTTTGCCTGATTGGTCGAGGAAATCCCCCCAAGGGTCGCGAAAGCCAGCGTGAATAGCACAAAGTATTCCGCAGGGCCAAACAGCAGCGCGATTTTCACCAGCTGCGGCGCCAGCAGCACCAGACCCCACGTAGCAAAGAATGCACCCACGAATGAGGCGATGCCGGACAGGGTCAGCGCCTCGCCCGCGAGGCCCTGTCTCGCCATCGGATAGCCGTCCAGACAGGTCATCATCGCAGGCTCATCACCCGGAATATTCAGCAGGATCGAGCTGATCCGCCCCCCGTACATCGCGCCATAGTAGACGCTGGTCAGCAAGATCAGCGAGGCCGTCGGTCCCAGTCCCAGCGAGAACGCAATCGGGATCAGGATCGCCACACCATTGGCAGGCCCCAGACCGGGCAGTGCGCCCATCAAGGTGCCAAGGAAACAGCCCATCAGCGCCAGCAGCAGGTTCTGCCACGTCATCGCGATCAGGAAACCGTCGCCTAGGTTGGATAGCATTTCCATATCTCAGAACCCCCACGGGCCTTTGGCCAGCGACAGGCCAAGCACAAGATGAAAGACAACATAGATCCCGACCGAGGTCGCAACCCCCGTCACAAGGGACCACAAAGGCGGCGTGCCAAGACGCCATGTCAGATAGGCGGTGGCAAAGACGGTCGGCACCACAAAGCCCGCAGGCGACAGCGCCCAACCGTAAAGGAACATCACCGCACCGGCGAAGATGATCTCGGCCAGATCACGCAAACCGGGCCAAACCGGATCGGGATCGGGAAGGATCAGAAAGATGATGGCGCAGATGCAGATGATCGCGCCCACGATGTAGGGAAAGGCACGGGGGCCGACCACATCGCTCATGAAACTGTCGGGGATGATCGTCGCGGCCCATAGGTAAAAGATACCAAGGGCCAAACCGACCGCGCCGAATATTCGGTCACTCATAAGGGTCTCCCGGAGTGTGCGGGGGCGACGCAGGGCCGCCCCCTGTTGCGTCACTGGATGATGCCGATTTCTTTGGACAGCGTGCGCACGTCCTCGATGGTTTTGGCAGCATAAGCGTCCATATCCGCGCCAAAGTTGTTGAAGGGCTCGATCGAGGCCGCCTTCAGGTCCGCTTGGAATGCGTCGGATTCCGTCATGGTCTGGATCGCGTTCTTCCAGAACTCTTTCGCCTCATCCGAGGCACCGGCGGGCATGTACAGACCGCGCCAGTTCGCACCGATCACGTCATAGCCCTGCTCTTTTGCGGTGGGGATATCGGGATGGCCGGACAGACGTTCCGGCGACAGGATCGCGACGATACGGATGTCACCGGATTCAAGGAAACCCAGCATTTCCGACAGATCGCCCGACAGCGCCTGAACCGAGCCAGACAGCAGACCGGTCATCGCCTCGCCGCCGCCCGAGAAAGCCACGTATTTCAGTTTGGTCACGTCCTCGACCCCAGCAGCCTGCGCCACCAGCATCGGCTTGATGTGGTCATACCCGCCCACGGACGAGCCGCCCGCGATGCCGACCGAACGGGGGTCTGCCTTGATCGCATCCATGATCTGGTTCAGCGACTGGTATTCGCTGTCCGCATCCACCGCGATGGCCCCGTATTCTGCACCGAAAGTTGCCAGCCAATGAACGCTTTCCTTGGTCGCGCCTTCATAGATGCCCTGCGCGATACGGGCGCTGGTGCTCATCGAGGCGGCGACGATCAGGTTGTTATCCTCGTTCCGCTCTTTGGTGACATGGGCAAAGGCCACGCCGCCACCACCGCCGCTCATGTTGGTGACCTGCATGGCATCGTCGATCAGGCCAAGATCGAACAGGTATTTCGCAGTTGTCCGGCAGATATAGTCCCAGCCGCCACCCGGATTCGAGGGCGCGATGCACTGGGGGTTTTCAGCCTTGAACTCGGCCAGTGCGGCCATCGGAGCAATTGCGGTCAGCGCAACTGCGACTGCGGCGCAGGTGTTTTTAATCTTCATAATGTCCTCCCTTGAACTGGCAGATGCGATCTGCCCGCCCAATAGATTGCATTTCTTTCGCGTAAAAGCCAATACCCTTAATTGGTTTTAATTTGGGAAATATGCAATCCTTACAGGGGACTCATGATTTTATCAGCCCGCGCAGACGGTTAGGCGGGTAGCGCAACGACAAAGGTTGCGCCGGTTCCGGTGCAATCACCCAGCGTCGAGCGGATTTGCGCTTGTTCCAGTGCAAATTGATTGCGACAACCAAACGGAATCACCGCCGTTCCCAGAAAGAGGACACGCCTCATGGCCACCAGCGACCTTGCCCAACGGATATCGAACCGGATTGTGCAGGACATCGTGGACGGCGAATTGCCCGCAGGCAGCCATGTACGCACCCAAGCGATCGCAGACCGCTATCAGGTCTCGCGCACGCCGGTACGGGACGCGCTCGTACACCTGCAAGACATTGGTGTTCTTATACATTTTCAAAACAGAGGCTATTTCGTTGCCGAGAAAATCCCGCAGCCTGTAATCTCTCGGGCTGTCGAAACAGCGGCGGATGACAGCGCGGATTATCAGCAGTTCGCAGAAGATTGGCTCACCGATGAATTGCCCGAAGTCATCAACGAACAAATGCTCCGGCAGCGGTATGGCTGGACACGTGCACGCCTGACTGAATTGCTTGCCCGGGCGGCCCGCGAAGGATGGGCAGAGCGCAAAGAGGGCTATGGCTGGCGCCTGTTGCCCGTCGCCAAGAGCGTTGAGGCCTTCGAAGAAATCTACCGCTTTCGTCTGGCGATCGAACCTGCCGCTTTGCTAGAGCCCACGTTTGTCATCGACCGCGCCGCTCTGGATGAACAAAAGCGCATTCAGTCCAAGATGATCGATGCAGATATCGCCAACACCCCCGCAGAGCGCCTTTTGACCAACGGAGCCGAGTTTCACGAAGCCATCTGTCGGATGTCAAATAATGTGTTTTTTATCAGCGCATTAGAACGGGTAAACCGAATGCGGCGCTTGATGGAATACCGGTCTCGGGTGGATCGCGACAGGCTTGTTTATCAGTGTTCCGAGCATCTGGAACTGATCGATTTGCTTGAGAGGGCAGAGATCGCCGAAGCGTCCTATTTTATGCGCCGGCACCTTTCCGGCGCGCTGAAACGCAAATCACCGGTCGTCCGCGATTGGACCACCGGTGCGCGCGACACCGATAAGAAGATGCCCTGACCACAGCCCCTTTTTTGCTTTTATTAGGCAATTAAGCCAATAAGGACACGGACCTAGATTGCCCGTTCCCCATGCACCACCCGCGGCGGTTCGGTGAAGAATGGGCTAGCAAGGTCTCTCCAGCGCTGGAACGAATCTGTCTGCCGGAAATCGTCCATATGCGCAGCAACCGAGGTCCAACCGACGATCAGCAGATAGGTGCCCGGCTCTTCGATCACGCGATCCAAGCGGAACGACGTACACTCCGGCGCTGCAAGAAAATGTGCACTGGCGTCTTTGACGGCCCGTTCGAAACGTTGCGCCTGATCCGGCGCAACTTTCAGTGTGGCAAATTCCGTGATCACAGCCGTTTTGCCTTTTCATGTTCATCGTCGATCGTCTGCTCGATCCCTGTGGCGACCATTGTGCGCGACGCATTGATATCCGCGTAGATCCAGAAAATCCGCATCGGCTTGTCCGTTTCATTCAAGAACCGATGAGGCACATTCGGCGGAATAAAGGTCGTGTCACCCGTCCTTAGGAAGTGGCGCGTCCCATCAATCTCTGCCACGGCCTCACCTTCGAGGATCATCACGGATTCCTCGCAGTTGTGGAAATGGACGCCGATCTTTGCTCCGGGATCAAAAGCAGTGATCCCGTTGATCATGCTGGTAGACCCGCAACCACGCGTCACCAGAGGAATAGTGCGCGCGCCATTTCCACGGTCATTCACAGGCAGTGCGTCGGGTCGCAAAATCGCGGGTTTCGGGGTTGATTGGCTCATTGTGCAGGTCCGATCCAGAAAGTTTTCATGTTGGTGAATTCACGAATGCCGTATGAGCCAAGTTCCCGCCCGTAGCCGGATTTCTTGATCCCGCCAAAAGGCAGGCGCGCATCCGACGCGACCATGCCGTTGACAAAGACGGCCCCTGCATCAATCTCGCGCATCATTTCCCGGGCAAGCGGCAAATCCTGCGTCCAGACCGAGGCACCGAGCCCGAACTCGGTGTCATTCGCGAGCGTGACTGCGTGTGCCGCATCTTTTGCGCGGATCAGCGAAGCGACCGGTCCGAACAGCTCTTCGCGGAACGAGGTATGGGTCGGCTGCACATATGTCAGGACGGTTGGGGCGTACCACGACCCTGCGCGGTCCAAGGGCGCACCGCCCAATGCACACACCGCACCATCGCGCACAGACCGCGAGACCTGATCGTGCAACTCGTCACGCAGGTTTGTGCGCGCCATCGGGCCGATCTGCGTGGCGGGATCCATAGGATCACCGACTTTCAACGCTTTGACACCCGCGACGAATGCCTCGGAAAAGGCATCAAGAACGCTCTCTTCAATGATAAAGCGCTTGGCGTTCACGCAGGACTGACCAACGTTGATGTAGCGTGCTTTGACTGCTGTGGCCGCGGCGGCATCGATATCGGCACCAGCCAGAACGATAAATGGGTCAGAGCCACCCAGCTCCAACACTTGCTTTTTCAAGGCTTGGCCAGCCTGCGCCGCGACGATCTGGCCAACCTGCGTCGAGCCAGTCAGGGTGACGGCCGCAATCCGGTCATCTGCAATCATTCCGGCAACCTTGCCAGAGGAAATCAGAAGCGACCGCATCAGGCCTTCGGGACATCCAGCATCCTGCATCAACTGTTCTATCGCCAGCGCACATTGGGGCACGTTCGCCGCATGTTTCAGGATCGCTCCGTTGCCCGCCGCCAGCGCTGGCGCCGCAAAGCGGAAGAACTGCCAGAACGGGTAGTTCCAAGGCATAATCGCCAGAACCACCCCCAGCGGGTCAAAGCAAACACCGGATTGGCTCGCGTTGCTGGCAATCAGCTCGTCCTCGAGGAACTTGGGGGCCTTGGCAGCATAGAAATCGCAGGTCACGGCGCATTTCTCGATCTCACCCAGCGATTCAGTGATGGGTTTGCCGATTTCGTTGGTGATCAGCCGTGCGTAGCGATCCTTGTGTTCACGCAGCCCGCGGGCCATTGCGCTCAGCAGATCGCAGCGATCTTCGATGTCAACGCGCCGCCAAGCCTTTTGCGCAGCGGCAGCTGCGGACAGGGCACGGTCGATCTCTGCATCGTCGTGCAGAGGAAATTCGGCGAGGAGTTCGCCGGTTGCTGGGTTAATAGACTGTTGCATCAGGACTGTCCTTTCTGTTGCCCGGCCCGCAGCGCGCGCCACTCTGGCATCCATTTCAAATGATCTGCTACAGACGGCAGGTATTCGAACCCCACTGCACCGGCATAACCGGACAGCCTTAGGGCATTGATAATTTGTGGAAATTGCAGTGTGCCGCTGCCAGGCTCATGGCGTCCTGGATGGTCAGCCACATGCACGTGACCCAGTTTCGATCCAGCGCGCTGGATGGCTTCTTTGGGGTCCATACCGCAACTGGCCGCATGGAACGTATCGATCAAAACGTGCAGCGGGCGGGTCGCGGCCAGAGCCAAGAGGTCCATGACCTCGCAGAGATGATAACCGGGGACGGCGGCGGTACTGATCGCCTCGATCAGCAGACTGGGTGCTCGGCCCTCACAGAGCGATTGGGCCGCGTCGAGGTTCCGCAGATACGTCGTCCGATCTCCATGAACACCTGCCATGGCATGGACAAATGGACAGCCGATCGCTTCGGCGTAATCCAGTGCCCGCGCATAGCCGTCGCGGAACGACCGCTCTCTGCCCGGCAAACTGGCGAGCCCCTTTTCACCGGCCTCCCCCATCCCGGAGGTGACTTGCGCCATCTGCAAACCGTTGTCCGACAGCAGCTCTGCCATCCTTACCGGCGCAATGTCGAAGGGCGCAGGATGCTCCACTGCTTCGAAGCCCGCCCGTGCCACAGCCTCGAAACGGCGCTCGAGCGGGAGATCTGTAAAGAGATAACCGAGATGCGCCGAGAACCTCATCGCAGAGGGTCCAGCCCACGGGTTTTGGCGACTTTGGCCAGATCAGCGACGACATTAACGGTGACAGGGATCCCTGTTGCCCGGCGCTTCGCCTCGGTCCGTGCCTCTGGTTCGCCAGGCATCAGAATTTCGTCACATCCGGCGGCGCGGGGCAATGCTTTGATCCTGCGCACGTATTCCTCCATACGCGCCTCGAAATCGGTCATGCTCATGAACAAATCAGGCCGGATCGCAAAGAACATATGGCCGACGTTCTGCGGCTCGGAATGATCGAAATAGAGCGATTTGACATCGCCCCCGTAGTTCGCGCCGGTCAGTAGGCCGGACATCAGGTCCATCATCGTGCCGAGAACCGATCCCTTGACGCCACCGAACGGCAGGCACACCCCCTCGAAGGCTGCGGCCGCATCTGTTGTCGGGTTGCCTTCGGCATCGAGCGCCAATCCTTCGGGGATCGGGTCGCCGCGCATTGCGGCCAACCGGATTTTGCCACGGGCAATCACCGTCATCGCCATGTCCATGACAAAAGGCACTGCACCGGGAACACCTGCGGCCATTGGCGATGCGCCCAAGAACGTCGAACGCCCGCCCCACATCGCGATAGCAGGCGACGAATTTGTAAATATCATAGAGACATAGCCGCGCTCGATCGCTTGCAGAGCATAGAGCGCTCCCATCCCGAAATGCGTTGAACTATGCACCCCGACCATGCCGATACCTGCATCAGCCGCCAGATCCATGGCTGTCTCCATGGCCAGATGCCCTGACAAGAACCCCATGGCGTTGTCAGCATCCAGATGTGCGACCGCACCGGCGACTTTGTTCACCTTCAGCTCTGGCCGAGGGTTCACCAGTCCGCGATCCAGCCGCTCCAGATACATCGGAATGCGCGAGACCCCATGGGAGTCGATCCCGCGCAGGTTCGCCTTCACCAGATCCCGCCCGATGGTCCCTGCATGGGTTTCGCCGAGGCCTGCACTCATGAATGCCGAGGTCGCGAAAGCCTCTAGCGCCTCGGGGGTAAAAGTCTGTATCTCAGCCATTTCTCAGTCCTCCAGATGTGCAGCAACGCATCGCGCAAAGGCCTCGGTGCCCAAGGTGCCGCCAAGGTCGCGGGTGCGGGTCTCTGGGTCGTCGATCGTAGCATCCAGAGCGCGCAGGATGTCCTGACCCGCAGCAACCAGACGGGTGTCGCCCCGCTGTGCTCCGAGCCTCTCGAGCAACATGCCTGCCGATCCGATCAGCGAGGCCGGATTGGCGATCCCCTGCCCCGCGATATCCGGCGCGGAGCCATGTTGCGCTTGGGCCATCGCCAGTCGGTCCCCTGCGTTCACAGAGGCCGCCAGCCCCAAAGAGCCCGAAAGCTCGGAAGCCAGATCGGACAGGATATCCCCGAACATATTCGTGGTCAGGATCACGTCGAACCGCCCTGGATGACGAACCAGATGGGCGCAGGCCGCGTCGATGATCAGTTCGTCATATTGCACCTCGGGATAGCGTGCGGCGACCTCTCGGCAGCACGCCAGAAAGAGACCGTCCGTGATCTTCAGCACGTTCTGTTTGTGGACAGCCGTCACTTTCTTGCGGCGCTGCATTGCACCCGCAAAGGCAGCTTCTGCGATCTGCATGGACGCCTTGCGTGTGATCCGGCGCAGGGCCACCGTGACATCCTCGGTCACCTGCATTTCACCCGCGCCGGTATGCATACAGCGATCAGCGTAGAAGCCTTCGGTATTCTCGCGGTAGATCACCAGATCAAAGCTATCACCTGTCCGCGACGGCAGAACCTTGCGCGTCATGGCAGGCCGGATGTTGGCGTATAAATTGAGCCGTTTGCGCAGTTCTCCGGACGGGTTCAAACCGCCCTTCTCGCGCGGGGGGTAATCCAGATGCGAGACCGGCCCAAGGATCAGACCATCTGCGGCTTGGGCCGCTTCGAAGGTCGCTTCGGGGAAAGTGGTGCCAAATGCCTCTAGCGCGGGAAACCCGATCAGATGCTCTGTATAGCCAAAGCCTATACCGTGCTTGGCGTCCGCTGCCTGCAGGACCAGTTTGGTCGCGGCGCTGATTTCGGGGCCAATACCATCCCCGGGAAGGATTACAATTTTCATGTCAGTCTTTCTTGCGCATCAGTGCGTTCCAGCATCGAAGAGGCGTGCCGGATTCGTCGTCAGGATTGCAGTACGGGCGCTGTCATCCAGTCCCGCATCCGCCATGATCTGGGGCACCGACAGGGAATAGACCTGCCGGAACGGTTCAATCTCTGTGGGAGGGCGGCGCTTGCGCTCTGGTCCGCCGCCGGTATGCGGCCAGTCCGATCCCCAAATCAGGCGATCAGGGATCAAGGAATGGAACCCGCCGATCAGGTCCAACGCGGCGGTCTCGGCAATGCTGGCATCATGCGACAGGCGGTAGTCAGCGGACAGCTTGACCCAGACCGGCGCATTACGCAGCAGCGGCTCTAGCGCGACCGCCGACGCCCCTCCGGCAAAGTGATCCAGCACCACCGGCACCTCTGCCGTTTCGATCACGGGACGGCAGTCGAGGATTCTCTCTTGCGGGGCGTAGACCTGCATGAACAGACCCGTCCCGCGCAACCGGCGCGCCATGCGTGCGAACGGGTCATCGACCGCCGCGCCGCCACCGGCCACGAGGTTCACACGAATGCCCCGCACCCCTGCCCTCTGCATATCCGCAAGCTCATCGTCGCTGATGCGATCAGGATCGACCACCGCAACACCGCGCGCCTTTGGACCAAGAACACAGAGCGCGTCCAGTAGGCAGGCATTGTCAGTGCCATACACACTTGGTTGAACGAGAACGGCGTGATCGACCCCCCATGCCGCGTGCCGCGCCCGAAGGGCTTCAGCTGTTGCAGGCCCTGGGCTGTAGTCCCGACCCGCAGCATAGGGAAACCGCGGATCAAAGACATGGGCGTGGCAGTCCCAGCTGCCCCGAGACAGACCGTTCATAGCAGCACATCCGGCAAGAACGTGACCAGATCGGGCACAAAGACCAGCACAACAATCACCAAGAGCGTCAGCCAGACATACGGGATCGACACCGACACCAATTCGCGGAAGGACAATTCGGTCACGCGGGTCAGCGCATACAGAACCATCCCCACCGGTGGTGTGAGCAGGCCAAGCGTCAGGGTCAGCGTCATCAGGATGCCGAAATGGATCGGATCGATGCCGTAGTCCTTGATGATCGGCAACAGGATTGGTGTGAGGATCAGGATGGCCGGCGTCTGCGCCATAAAGCACCCCACCACCAGCCACAGGATCATCAGTAGGAAGAGCAGGACGGTGCCATTTCCGGTCAACGAGGCAAAGAACTCTGCCATGGCCGACGGCACACCTGCACGGATCATGACCACGCCGAATGCGGTGGTGAAGATGATGATCACCATGATCACAGCCGTATCAATCAGTGTGCCCACCAGTTCTGCGGCCAGACGGCGAAACCCGTAGGCGCGATAGACCACCATCCCGAGCAGCGCGGCATAGAGCGCCGCAACAGCCGCGGATTCCGTCGGTGTGAAGACGCCGGACCAGATACCGCCCATGATGATGAACGGGGTCAGGATCGGCAGGATCGCGACTTTGAATGTTGGCCAGAACTCGGCCAATGTGGCCCGCCCGCCCTTGGGCATACCATCCTTGCGGGCCCGCCAAGCAACATAGCCCATGTAGACGGCGGCCATCATGAACGCGGGCACAATCGCGGCAAAGAACATCCGCGCCACAGAGACTTCGGCCTGCACAGAATATGCAACCAGCGCAATCGACGGCGGTAGGATCGGTCCAATCAGCGAAGACGCCGCCGTCACGCCCGCCGCAAAGCCCCGCTGGTAGCCTTGACTCAGCATGGCTTTCATTTCGATCTGGCCAAGGCCCACCGCATCCGCGGTGGCCGACCCCGACATGCCTGCAAAAACCACAGAGGCCAGCACGTTTGCATGCCCCAGACCACCACGAATAGGACGTACCACGAGCGCCACCAGCGAGAACATGCGCTCAGTGATGCCGCCGAAATTCATCAGGCGCCCGGCGAGGATAAAGAAAGGGATCGCTAGCAACAGAAAGTTGTCCATCGAAGACAGCGCCAGCCGTGCGACCATGACGGACGACCGCAGGTCCAGCACGTCGCCATACACCAGCCCTGCCCCCAGAAAGGCCGAGAGACCCGCCGCAAAGCCCACCGGATACCCGATCACCAGCAACAGCAGGAACAGCGCAACGATCAAAAGGAAAATAGTCACAGGTCAGTCTCCTGCATATCGAGTTGCAGGGAACGGCGGCTGCCCTTGGCAATGTCACGGAGATCAAGCAGCACATAGAGCGCCAGCAACCCGATGACGGCCAGCTCCCAGATGTAATAATAGGCCAGACGGAACCAGCCGATCGTGATCAGCGTCACATCCCAATTGCGTCCCGCCAGCTCGATCGCACCCCGCGCCCAAAGCATCAGGAAGGCCAGTATCGAGATCCCGAACAACAGCGACAGGCCCCTTTGCACCGCAAAGGGCATGGCTGCGAACAGAAAATCGACGATAATATGTTGACGCCGCCGCCATGCCAGAGCGATCCCGCTGAGCGTGGCCAGAACGAACAGCGCGCGCGCGGCTTCTTCGGTCCATGGAACGGGCAAGTGCAGCGCATATCGGAACACGACCTGCGCCAATGTCAGCAACAGCATTGCGGCAAACATCGCCAAACCAAGCGACTGAACCACGCGCTCCAGAGAAGTCAGGAGTTTCATGTAGGCTCCACAAAGGAAACCGGGGGCTCTTGACCCCCGAAAATTAAGAGATCAGCGCGCAGCGGCGATATCGTCGAGAATACCTTCGCGGCAATTCTCGGCGGCAAAGGCCTGCACAACGGGCAAGGCCACATCGCGAAACGCGGTCACGTCCGGTTCGACCAATTCAATGCCGTTCGCCACCATCTCATCGAGCAACGACTGCTCTTGGGCATCGACACGTGCGTTCAGCCATTCCATGGCTTCTTGCGCGGTGTCATTGAAAATCTGGCGATGTTCATCGGACAGACCGACCAGAAACTCTGTGTTGGATGTCACGACGTAGTAGCTCTGGACGTGCTGGGTCATGTTGAGGGTCTTTTGCACCTCGTAGAATTTCTGCGCGTGGATTGCGGAAATCGGGTTTTCTTGCGCATCAAAAACACCCTGACGCAAACCGCCATAGAGCTCGGAGAACGGCAGCGGACCAGGGAGCGCCCCCATCGCCTTGAATACCTCGGTGCGCAGGGGATTGGTGACGCGGATCTTCACACCCTTCAGATCGTCAGGGGTCTGGATGGGCGTCTGTGCGGTGATGTTCCGTGCCCCCCGCATACCCACACCGGTGATTTCGATGTCGAAATTCTCGGTCATGTAATCCGATAGCTCTTGGCCCAGATCGCCGGTCCAGACACGATAGCCATGGGCTGCGTCATCAAAGACGAACTCCGCTTCCATGCACTGGTAGGGCTTGGCCATGCTGTGAATCAGGGTCGGACCAGAGGTCGAGACCTGAATTTCATTGCCCGACAGTTGTTGCAGAACTTCGGTTCCAGAGCCAAGCGCGCCACCGTCAACGATGGTCATTTTCAGCTCCCCGCCCGAGCGTTCATCCATCAGTTCGGCCCAATGGCGCACAGCCTGAACGTTGAATGCCGAACTGTTGTTCTCTGTCCCCAGCGTGAAGCGCACGGTCTCGGCCCAAGCCCCCGAGGCCAGAGCCGAGACTGCGATGCCAGCCATCACTGCGGTTTTCGATTTGATCATGATGTCCTCCCAAGTCGTCACAAGGCCCTCCCGGCCTCATTGGATTTTGAATAGACAAAAGCCAAAATATTCGACAATGCTGAACGCAAATCGTTTCGCCTGACAGAACGCCCGAGGAAAATCCTATGCCAGCAGACAGAACCGAGTCGGTCGAACGCGCCCTTTCAATCCTGTCGGCTTTCAGCATCCGGCGCCCTCGCATGACGCTCGCCGAACTGGCCGCTGAAACCGGACTGCACAAAAGCACAATCCTTCGGTTGACAGCTTCGATGCAGATTTTCGGATTTATTGATCGGGACGCCGAGGGGCGTTTTTCGATCGGCGCGAGCGTCTGGCACTTGGGTCTGATTTTCCGGCAGGAATTCGCAACAGGCGAAACGATCCGCCCCGTCCTGCGGCAATTGGTTGAGGCCACAGGTGAAACTGCCTCGTTCTTTGTGCGGGCTGGCAACGACCGGGTGTGTCTCTACCGCGAAAACACCCCGAACCTTGAACAATTCGGGGTCGAAGAAGGGATGCGCCTGCGCCTCGGAACCGGCGCAAGTGGGCTCGTTCTCAGACGGTTCGCGGGCGAGACCCTTCCTGATCTGAGCGTCTTCAACAATCGGGGGACGGTCAATTTGGATGCAACGCGCAATCCGAACATCGCCTCGATCTCGACACCTGTTTTCACCGCTACAGGCACGTTTCAGGGCGCGCTCACGGTATCCGGACTGAATACCCGCTTTGTCAGGTCAACGCGAGACGCCGCCATTCCGGTTCTAGAGAAAGCTGCACAGTTTCTGGGTGGGCAGCTGCAATCGGGATGACGCTTGCCCAAAGAAGATACGGAAACGCGAAAAGGGCGGCAGATGCCGCCCCTTCCCTATCCAAACTGGGCCTGGATCAAACAGCCAACTTGCGAGCGCGGCGGGCCAGCACCACAGGCACCAGCACCACCAAGATCGCCAGCGCGTATAGCAGAACGCTCTTCCAGTTCTGGACCAGAATGCCCCAGTCCCCGCCGGAAATCGACAACGCGCGGCGCAGGTTGTCTTCGAACAGTCCCCCAAGCACAAAGCCAAGGATGATCGGGGCCAGACTGAAGTCCAGTTTCCGCAGGAACCAGCCAAAGACGCCAAGCATGGTGATCATGATCAGGTCATGGGGATTGCCGACGATGGTGTAGATGCCGATGAAGGCCAGCACCGCGATCAGCGGGGTCAGGTAGTGCTGGGGGATCGTCAGCATGCGAGCGAACAGACCCACCAGCGGCAGGTTGATCACCAGCAGGGCCACGTTCCCGATATACATCGAGGCCACCAGACCCCACGCCACTTCGGGACGCTGCGCGAACATCATCGGGCCGGGCTGGATGTTGAACATCAACAAGGCTCCCAGCAGGATCGCCGTGGTGCCCGACCCGGGGATCCCCAGCGTCAGCATCGGCGCCATGGACCCGCCCGCCGCCGCGTTATTCGCCGCTTCGGGCGCAGCAAGACCGCGCACATCGCCGGTGCCAAAGGTGCCGTGGGTGTCAGAAATCCGCTTTTCCGTTCCATAGGCCACAGCCGAGGCGACCGAGGCGCCGGTGCCGGGCAGGATGCCGATAAAGAATCCGATGACCGAGGCGCGGGCGATGGTCCATTTGGCCTGCGCCAGATCGGCCATGCGCACAAAGCTGCGATCCACGGGCAAGGACTTCAACGTTCCCCGCGCTTGGTGTTCCACCAGTGAAAGCAGCTCGGCCATGCCGAAGAGTCCTACCACAACGATCAGAAAGTCGATGCCCGCCAGAATGTCGGGAATTCCAAAGGTATAACGGGCAACTCCGGTGTTGGCGTCAATGCCGATTGTCGCCAGCATCAGCCCGATTGTGGCCCCCAGCAGGGTCTTCACCGTGCTTTTGCCCACCAGCGAGGCCAGCGAGGCGAACGCGAAAACCATCAGCGCCACATAATCCGCAGGCCCGAAGGTGACCGCGAATTTGGCCAGCGCCGGGGCGAACAGGGACATCAGGATCACCGCAAAGGTGCCGCCGACAAAGGACGCAACCGCCGATAGGGACAGAGCGCGGCCAGCCTCGCCGTTGCGGGCCATGGGATTGCCATCAAGGGTGGTCATCACCGCCCCCGCGTCCCCTGGCACGTTCAGCAGGATAGAGGAAATCCGCCCGCCGTATTCCGCGCCGTAGTAGATGCCCGCCAGCAGGATCAGCGCCGCTTCGGGCTGAAAGCCCAAGCCGTAGGCGATGGGCAGCAGGATCGCGACGCCGTTAATCGGGCCAAGACCGGGCAGCGCGCCAATCAGGGTGCCCAGAAAGCAGCCGACCAGCACCAGCATCAGGTTGAAAGGATCAAGCGCAACGGCAAAGCCCGTTGCCAGACCGGAAAGAACCGTATCCATCAGTTGCCCTCCTTGTTGAAGGTTTCCAGCAGGGCCTCGACCACCGCCCCTTCGGGCAGGTTCAGGTCCATGACCGTGACACATAGCAGCCAGCCCAGAACGCCTGCGGCCACGCCAAAGGCGACAGCGCCCCAGCGCGGCGCGCTAAGCATCAGGGCCATGATGGTGGCGAAAAGAATGGTGGCGATGACAAAGCCCAAGGGTTCATAGAGGCGCCCGTAAGCCAGCAGCAGCGCGACAGCCGCGCCAAGGCGAAACCAGACGCTGCGCGTTAGGTCCATCGTGACGGCATCGGGCCGCCACAGGATATACAGCAGGCACAGAACGGCCACGATGGACAGGATCTGCGGCCAGCTTTCGGGGCCAAGGGGGTCATATTGGAAGGGCGCACTGATGACGGTAAAGGCGATCACCGCGTAACCGATGGTCACCGCCAACAGGACGGCCGCAAAGATGCGGTCGGTCATGTAGAGCCTCATGTTTCTAAAGAAAAAGATGCGTGAATGCACCGAAAGGGCCACCCCTTATGACAAGGGGCAGCCCGTCGTTGGAACTGGCGGATTACTTGATCAGACCGGCTTCGGTCGCGATGGCGCGCAATTCGTCCATGGTGCCGTTGATCGAGGCGGTCAGTGCCTCGCCCGAGAGGTTCAGCGGCAAGAGGCCACGCTCGGCCTGAACGGTGGCGAAAGCGTCGGTGGCATAGGCGGCCTCAAAGGCGTCTACCCATGCCTGATAGTCGGCGTCAGACACATCCTTGCCCATGTAGAAGCCGCGCATGATGGTCCATTCCACATCATAGCCCTGCTCTTTGGCGGTCGGGATCTGGTCAAAGGGCGCTGCCAGACGGTCGGGCGACAGGGTCGCCAGCACTTTCATCTCGCCGCTTTCCAGATAGGGGACCATTTCGCCCACATCACCGGTGTAAACCTCGATCGAGCCGCCAAGCAGCGCGGCAATCGCATCGCCGCCGCCATCGAACGCCACATAGCGCATCTGCATCGGCGTGCCGCCTGCCTCGCGCATCAGCAGTGCGCCTTTCATCCAGTCTTGCGACCCGACAGAGCCGCCTGCCCCCACAACCACGCTTTGCGGGTCAGCGGCCAGATCATCCATCACGTCCTTGAGCGAGGCATATTCGCTGTCCGCACGCACGACCACCGCGCCAAAGTCAGCGCCTGCGGTCCCCAGCCAACGCACATCGTTTTCGTCAAACGCGCCGTATTTGCCCAAGATGATGTTCAGCAGCGATCCGGTTGAGAACGCCACAATCGCCGAGCCGTCATCGGTGCGGTTGGTGTTGAACTGGTTGAACGCCACGGCGCCGATACCGCCGGGCATGAAAGTGACCTGAATGGGGTCGCTCACGTGCGGCTCAAGGCCGGTCTGCACAACACGGCAAGTCAGGTCAAAGCCGCCGCCGGGGTTGGCGGGGGCGATGCACTCGGGCTTGTCGATGGCGCTTTGGGCAAAGGCGGGTGCTGCAACGGCGCACGCCATGGCAGTGGCGAGATAAACGATTTTCATGATGTCCTCCCTGACATCTCGGGCCCGATGGGGCCGTCGGCGGACCATGCGCGAAACCCCCTGAGCATTTCCTGACCCGAAACTGACAGGACGCTGACCTGCGGCGAAACAGGC
>CAXQKF010000448.1:0-3957 GCA_964224285.1 Donghicola sp.
TTTAATGATACGGCGACCACCGAGATCTACACAGGTATCGACACTCTTTCCCTACACGACGCTCTTCCGATCTATCGAAACCATGCTCTGGACGCCCGAGGGCGGTTTCCAGCGCGGGGATGTGCACCGTAAACGTCTGGCCTTTGCTGCGGGGCGGCTGGGGATTGCGCCCGTGGGCGTGGACGCAGCGTTAGAGGCGTTTACCGCAGAGGGGCCGCAGCGCGTGCGTCTGACCGTGGATGCAGGCGGCAGACCCGAGATCACCCATGCACCCTTTGCCCCGCTGCCCGAGGGGACGGTGTGGCGGCTGGCGGTGGCCGAGGCGCGCCTAGACGCGGATGATCCGTGGCTCGGCGTCAAAACCACCCAGCGCCACCTCTATGACTGCGACCGTGCGGCACTGCCCGCAGGCGTGGACGAGCTGATCTACCTGAACCACGCGGGCCATGTCTGCGAGGGCACGATCACCAATGTCTTTGCCGATCTGGGTTCAGGGCTGGTAACATCGCCCATCTCGGACGGGCTCTTGCCCGGTGTGCTGCGGTCCAGCCTGATCTGTGCGGGAAAAGCGCGGATTCAGCATCTGACCTTGGATGATCTGCACAATGCGCAGGCGATCTGGGTCGGAAACTCCCTGCGGGGGCTCATTCCGGCCGTTTTGCAAGGCGTCTAGGGAACGGCAGGTGGCCTGATCGCGTTACCTTTCCAAAGAGATTCAGGAAAGGAATTGCACGTTATGGGAACGATCCTGACGTTGGAAAAGAACGAAGAAGTCACCCACGACACCCGCCATCTGGTCTTCACCCGCCCCGAGGAGTTCGACATCGAACCCGGTCAGGCGGTGGACCTGACCCTGATGCGCGAGGGTTGGCAGGGCGAGGCCCGCCCCTTCACCCCTGTGATGACCGAGGACGCCTCGAAGATCGAGTTCGTGATCAAGACCTACCCCGACCATGATGGTGTCACCGACCAGATCCGCACACTGGCCGCAGGCGAGCAGGTGGAAATCTCGGACCCTTGGGGGGCAATCCACGACGAAGGCCCCGGCACCTTTATCGCGGGTGGCGCGGGCATCACCCCGTTCATCGCGATCATGCGCCAGCGCATCTATGACAAGGGCACCATGGGCGGCGCGACGCTGATCTTCTCGAACAAGACCGAGGAGGACATCATCCTGCGCGACGAATTCGAGGACATGCCCGGCCTGAAAACCGTGTTCGTCCTGACCGATCAGGGCCACATCCCCCACGGGATGTATGGCGGCGCGATCAACAAGGATCTCCTGTGCGATTACGCCAGCCCCAAACACGCGCCGTTCTACCTCTGCGGGCCCGACGAGATGGTCAATGAACTGGAGACCACGTTGAAAAATCTGGGCGTGCCGGACAAGGCGATCGTCCGCGAGGATTTCTCGTAAACGGGTTTCGACGCCGCGCCCCACATGGAAATGGCGCGCCCTCGGACGGGGTGCGCCATGAGTATTTTGACAAAGCAGAAAGAGGTTTCTTTTTGCTGGAAATACTCAAATCCTGACATAAAAGCAGCGCCATTCCATGAAGGAAGGCGCTGTGAGTTGGGCCTCGGGCGGGGTCAGGCGGCCCGCTGGGGTTCCTTGGGATGGCTCAGCAAATCGATCTGCCGCAGGAGCGTCTGGATCGGCAGGCTGAGGGTCAGATCGGTGGCACACAGGGTTGGCAGTTTGCTGAGCGCGCCGGTGAGGGGGGTGTCGGTGATCACCAGTGCGATCCGCGCGCTGTCTGCTTTGGACGCCTGGAATGTGCGCAGGCGGCGGACAGAAGAGAAATAAAGCTGGACCGGTGCCTCCAGCCTGTCCGAGATCAGTTTGAGGACATGGGCGGGCAGGGGCGGGGTGTCGTCGGTCCCTGCGATGATGGCGATGGCGCGGGGTTCGGTCGCCTCGGGGCTGGTGGTGAACCAGGACTGGGCGATTTCGCGTGTGGTCGTCTGGAGCATTCTCGATTCTCCGTTCTGGTGCCGGTACGTCGGCGCAATGGTCAGGAGCAGATCAATTCGCGTCTGGCTGACGGTTCCTGTGTTGTGGCGGCGCAGGGCCGCGGTGGTTCGTGTCGATGGCTGCGGCGCATCGGGCGTCGCGATCTGGGAGTATAACGCATATCCACGGGTAAGTTTCCGTCACCTTATCGTGAGGGGGGGCGAGAGGCCTGCGGTCCGGATTGGACCTGCGCATTCAGGGAAATGTGGATATGGCGCGGGGCGCTGGCAGGGCGTAGGGCTGTGGCGTGTTATTTGCGCTGTGGAAAGGGCCTCTCATGCGGGATTTTGCGACAGATGTGGTGCTGACCGACGGGGTTCTCGAAATGCGCCCTTTGCAGGAGAGTGATCGCGCGGGGCTGTATTTGGCGGCGTCCGATCCGGCGACATGGGCGCAGCACCCTGCCAAGGGGCGGGCCGAGCGGGCGGTGTTTGATCCGTATTTCGATTTCCTGCTCGGGGCGGGGGGCACGCTGGTCGCTGTCGAGGCAGGGACGGGCACCATTCTGGGCTGCTCGCGGTTCTACGATGTGCCGGACCAAGAGGACGGTATTGCGATCGGGTTTACCTTTTTGGGGTGCCAGTACTGGGGCGGGGCGTGGAACCGGCGGATGAAGGCCTTGATGGTCGCCCATGTGCTGAAGAGCCGCCCTGCGGTCTGGCTGCACATCGCGCCCGATAACATGCGCTCGCAGATCGCCAGCGGGCGGGTCGGGGCGGTCTACCAGTATGATGCCGATCTGGATTTCGGCACGGGGCCTGCCCCCTACAAATGCTACACCATCACGGCAGAGAGCTGGGCGCAGGCGACCGGAACCCCGATCAACGGGTGAAACAGGGCCGCCATTGGGGCCTTCGGGGTCGAAATTGGCGGCTTCTCTTGACTTCTGGGGCGCGGGCATGTGTATCGGCTGCAACTTGATACCACCCGTCCGGGAGAGCCTGATGCACACCTATCGCAGCCACACCTGCGCTGACCTGAACAAAGACAACGTTGGTGAAACCGTCCGCCTGTCGGGCTGGGTGCACCGTGTCCGCGACCACGGCGGCATTCTGTTTATCGACCTGCGCGACCACTTTGGCGTGACGCAGGTTCTGTGCGACCCCGACAGCCCCGTTTTCAAGGACGTCGAGAAGGTCCGCAGCGAATGGTGTATCCGCATCGACGGCAACGTCAAAGCGCGTGACCCCGAGCTGGTGAACGCCAAGATTCCTACCGGCGAAGTCGAAGTATTCGTTCGTGACATCGAAGTTCTGGGCAAAGCCGACGAACTGCCCCTGATGGTGTTCGGCGAGCAGGAATACCCCGAGGAAACCCGTCTGCGCTACCGCTATCTGGACCTGCGCCGCGAGAAGCTGCAGCGTAACATGACCATGCGCTCGGACGTGGTTGCGTCGATCCGCCGCCGCATGTGGGACAAGGGCTTCCGCGAGTACCAGACCCCGATCATCACCGCATCTTCGCCCGAAGGCGCGCGCGACTTCCTCGTGCCGTCGCGACTGCACCCCGGCAAGTTCTACGCGCTGCCGCAGGCGCCCCAGCAGTTCACGCAGCTGATCATGGTGTCGGGCTTTGACAAATACTTCCAGATCGCGCCCTGTTTCCGCGACGAGGACCCGCGTGCTGACCGTTCGCCCACCGACTTCTACCAGCTCGACATGGAAATGTCGTTCGTCACCCAGCAGGATGTGTTCGACACCATCTCGCCCGTGATCGCTGGCATCTTCGAAGAGTTCGGCGGCGGCAAGAAAGTGGACGCCCCCGCCGAGTGGGCGCAGATCAGCTAGCGCGATGCGGCCCTGTGGTACGGCACCGACAAGCCCGACCTGCGCAACCCGATCAAGATGCAGACCGTGTCCGAGCACTTTGCCGGTTCGGGCTTCGCGATCTTTGCCAAACTCCTGGAGCAGGAAGGCACCGAAATCCGTGCGATCCCCGCACCC
>CAXQKF010000449.1:0-7976 GCA_964224285.1 Donghicola sp.
AAAATCGACCGAATCTCTATCTTCAGGGGCAAGCCCGGGCTGGCCCTAAACAACGACTTCACCTTCAATGACGAAGAGTACAACACCTACTCCTGCCCTTGGCACCACAACCTGACAGCTGCAGTTGCCAGTTTTCGCGCCGCCAAAGCCCTGCGTCGCAACCCCGGAAGTTCGTTTAATATCCACACTTTTATGTGGCATGCCTCAACAAAATTCGAATGGGATTCCGCACAGTTGATGGATTTGGGGCTCATGGAACCGGGTCAGTGGTTCTGACCCCCATACAACCATTTGGACGTATGGTACGCCCCATTGATCAGGTGCCCGCCCTTAGGGTCGCGTGGTAAGTCAACGCGAGGCAAACTTTTACGTAGGAGGCGTAATCATGTCTTTCATGGGTTTCATCGGCAAATGCGTCGCAATCACAACCCTCGGACTGGCGCCTGCTCTGGCCAGTGCACTGGACGCCCCCACCGGCGACGTCGTCCTGACCATCACGGGCAACATCACCGAAAAGAACAACGGCGATCAGGCTGACTTCGATATCGCGATGCTCGAAGCCTTGGGCACCGAAACATTCGACACCACGACCCAATGGACCGAAGGCACCGCGACCTTCATGGGCCCGACCCTGAAGGCCGTCCTCGAAGCGGTTGGCGCGGGGTCGACCCAACTTCAGGCGACGGCGCTGAACGACTATTCGATCGAGATGGACGCTGGCACCGACGGCTTCCCCGGTCCGGTGATCGCAACGAAAATGAACGGCGAAGCGATGTCCGTTCGCAGCAAAGGCCCCCTGTGGCTGGTCTACCCCTACGATCTGGACCCGAAATTCCAGAGCGAAGTCGTATTTTCCAACAGCATTTGGCAGCTACGTTCGCTACAAGTCGCAAACTAAATCAGGACCCCCGGTTTGCCGAACACGCGTAAGTCTGAGCAGATTCGCCTAAAAGGGCGCGGCCTTCGAATGGTCGCGCTCGTGCTGTTTATTGTTATTGCGCTGGCCTCTGTGACAGCGCTGACCCTCAGCGTGTTCCAGAAACAGAAAGAACTGCAGGTCGCGACCTCGGACAGCGTGATCTGGACCCTGTCCCAACTCGAAGTCGAATACCTCAAGTTTTCGACCGCAATCCTGAATGCGGTCGCGGATGCCGACGACCCCGCCAAGCTGCGCGACCTGCGGCAGAAGTTCGACATTTTCTACAGCCGCGTGGATACGGTGGCCAACCTGCGCGGGCTCTACAAATACGAGGGCGGCCAAGAGACCCGAGCACTCTTTGGCACCATCCGCAGTGAACTGGATCAGGCCATCCCGCTGATCGATGGCAGTGACGAGGTACTGACCGCAGGCCTGCGCCGCCTGAACGAACAGAACGACCGTATCGCCGATCTGGTCCGGACTGCCTCGCTCGAGAACCTGCAGAATTTTGTCGCCGTCTCCAATGTCGCCCGCGAAACCGTTCTGCGCATGATGCAGATGCTCGGGGCGTTGACGATCGGGATGATGATCGCGCTGGCGGTGACGATCCTTATTCTCTTCCGGCTGGCTGGCAGCAACGAACGCCGCGCGATCGAGCAGCGCCAACTGGCGGCCCGTATGCAGACCATCCTGGACAGCTCTCTGGACGCGGTTCTGGTTGTGGACACCGATGGCATCATTCACCAGTTCAATGGCGCCGCCGAAAAGGTCTTTGGCTATTCCAAAGCCGAGGTCATGGGCCGGAACCTGACAGACCTGATCATCCCTGCTGAATACAGACGCGCCCACGAAATCGGCATGAAGCGGATGCGCGAGCGCGGGGAAACCCGTCTGGTCGGCCGTGGCCGCATCGAAATCGAGGCCCTGCGCAAATCCGGTGTGATCTTCCCCGTGGAACTATCCATCGAAGAGGTCGTCTCCGATAACGAGACCTTCTTTGTCAGCTTCATCCGCGACATCTCCGACCGCAAGCAGGCTGAACGCGAGCTGGTCGAAGCCCGTGACCGCGCCCTCGCCGGTGAGCGTACCAAGTCCCGCTTCCTCGCGATCATGAGCCACGAGATGCGCACGCCGCTGAACGGGCTGCTGGGGATGCTGGACCTGCTGCGCCAGACGCAGACAGACAAAAAACAGAGCTTCTATATCGACAACATGGAGTTCTCGGGTCGCGTCCTTCTGGACCTGATCAACAACGTGCTGGACCTGACCAAGCTCGACACCGAAGTGGATGCCCTGAACAATTCCAGCTTCGATCCCGAACGGCTGATCCAGGAAGTTCTGGCCTCTCAGCTGGCCTTGGCCCGCAAAAACGACAACCAGCTGCATTACGAATGGGTTGGCGATCCGGTCAAAGGCGTTCTGTCCGATCGTGCCCGCCTGCGCCAGATTCTGCTGAACCTCGTGAACAACGCGATCAAGTTCACCGAAAACGGCGAGATCACCGTCGAGGCCGAAATCCTTGATCCCCTGACGGTTGACGGGCGGCCCGAACTCGAACTGCGTATCCTCGATACCGGCTGCGGCATCCCCGAGAGCGATATTGACCGCGTCTTTGATGACTTTGAAACCGTGGACGCCAATTACGACCGCACCGCCGAAGGTTCGGGGCTCGGCCTCGGGATTGTGCGCCGGTTGGTCCAGATGATGGGCGGTAAGATCGGCGTCGAGAGCGAGGTCGACGAAGGCAGCCTGTTCTGGGTCCGCCTGCCCATCGTCAAAACCGAGGTCAACGACGAAACCGCGAAATTCGCGGCCCTCGCTACCACCGTCAAAGACGGCGCGAACCTCTTGATGGTCGAGGACAACGAGATCAACCGCCGCGTCCTGCGCGAAATGCTAGAGGCACAAGGGCACACGGTCAGCGAAGCGCATAATGGCAATCAGGCGGTCGAGAAGACCAGCCTCGAGACCTTCGACGCCATTCTGATGGACATCTCGATGCCCGGTATGGACGGCGTGACCGCGACCAAGCACATCCGCGCCAGTGACGGCCCCAACGCCCACACCCCGATCATCGCGGTGACGGCCCACGCGATGCCTGACGAGCTTCAGGGCTTTATCCACGCGGGCATGAACGCCGTGCTGAACAAGCCCATTGTGCGGAACGAGCTGACGAAAACCCTAAACCAGTGGATCGGGGAGGATGACAGCTATGACCCGAACCACGTCGAGGACGACGACCCCGAAGAGAACGTGATCAAGTCACTGGCCCGCGACCTGCCCCCCGACGATCTGGCGGGACTGGTCGGGCGTTTTATCGCGGAAACGGATCAGGTCTTTGTCGACCTGCTCGCCATGCCCCATGATGACGAGCACCGTGTCGAGATCACCTCGATGGTTCACAAGACCGCTGGCTCTGCCGGCAGCTTTGGCCTCAGCGATTTCCACCATGATCTGGCCGTCGCGCAAACCGGCCTGAAAACGGACGCCAATTTCGACATCGGCGCCTCGGTCACCAAACTGAACCGGAGCTGGCAGATCGCGCGGGTCGAAGTGGTCAAGACGCTCGACGAGCTTCAGATCAGCATCGAGCAATAAAAAAAAGGGGCCCTTCCGGCCCCTGTGTCATCTGCGACAACCTCGGTTATTTCCGGCGCAACCGGATCACCACATCGACCTTGGCGATCTCCATGCCTTCGGGGGCATTGGGCAGGCTGATGATTTCCAGATCCTCGGCGGGGGCGTCGGTCAGACGCGCCTCGTCTTCCCAGTAGAAATGCGGGTGATCGTGGGTGTTGGTGTCAAAGTAGCTTTTGGAGCCATCCACCGTCACCTCGTTGATCAGGCCCACTTCGCAAAAGGCGCGAAGGGTATTGTACACTGTCGCAAGCGACACCTTGTGCCCCTGCTCTAGCGCGGCGGAATACAGGCTCTCTGCGGTGACGTGACGATCTTCGCCATCGCCCACCAGCAATTCGGCAAGTGCCAGACGTTGCCGCGTCGGACGCAGACCTGCTGTCGCAAGCCAGTCGGTTCCGCGTTCTGTCGCTGTGGTAGTCATGCTGCCTCGGGCTGTTCTGGGTCAAAGCACAATATAGGACGTTTCCCTAGGGTTTTTCAACGCCCCCAATTGGCCGTCCAAAGGAACGTATAACGACGCGCGGGTTCGTGATGCCCTTGCCACCCTTTAGGCGCGGGTGCTAAGGGGTGCGAAACGCGAAATAACCGTAAAACCATAATAAGGAGCCGCCTCGATGGCCGATTATCCCACCAGCTTCGACAAAGAAGAGCTGCTGAAATGTGCACGAGGTGAATTGTTCGGACCCGGCAACGCGCAGCTTCCCGCCCCGCCGATGCTGATGATGGACCGGATTACCGAAGTTTCTGCCGATGGCGGCGAGCATGGCAAAGGCCACATCATCGCCGAATTCGACATCACACCGGACCTGTGGTTCTTTGACTGCCACTTCCCCGGCAACCCGATCATGCCCGGCTGTCTGGGTCTGGACGGCCTGTGGCAGCTGACCGGCTTTAACCTGGGCTGGCGTGGTTGGCAGGGTCGCGGTTACGCTCTGGGTGTGGGCGAAGTCAAACTGACCGGCATGGTCCGCCCCGATCGCAAAATGCTGACCTACCGCGTGAACTTCACCAAGGCCGTACAGACCCGCCGTCTGACCATGGGCGTTGCAGACGGTATCGTCGAAGCCGATGGCGAAGTCATCTATCAGGTCAAAGACATGAAGGTCGCTCTCTCCGAGAGCTAATCCATCACGATTTCCATCAGGGAAGAGGAGTGCGCCATGCGCCGCGTCGTCGTCACAGGTTTGGGCGTAGTATCGTCCATTGGTAACAATGCCGCCGAAGTTCTGGACAGCCTGAAGGCTGGCCGCTCTGGCATCACCGCGAACGAGGACATGAAGGAATACGGCTTTCGCAGCCAGATCGCAGGCGCGATCGACCTTGATGTCACCCAGCACGTAGACAAGCGCACCCTGCGCTTCATGGGCCCCGGTGCGGCCTATGCCCATATCGCCATGCAGCAGGCCATCGCCGATGCGGGCCTCGAAGAGTCGGATATCGTCAACGAACGCACTGGCCTTGTGGCTGGTTCGGGTGGTCCTTCGACCAGCTCCATGCTCTTGGCGCACCAGACGGTTCTCAAGAACATGTCGCCCAAGCGGATCGGGCCCTTTGCGGTTCCGAAATGCATGAGCTCGACCATCTCGGCGAACCTGTCGACCGCGTTCAAGATCAAGGGCATCAACTACTCGATCACCTCGGCGTGCTCGACCTCTCTGCACTGCATCGGCAACGCCGCCGAGCAGATCATGATGGGCAAGCAGGACGTGATGTTCGCAGGCGGCGGCGAAGAGCTGGACTGGACCCTGTCCTGCCTGTTCGACGCGATGGGCGCGATGTCGTCGAAATATAACGACACACCCGAGAAAGCCTCGCGTGCGTTCGACGCGAACCGTGACGGTTTCGTCATCGGCGGCGGCGGCGGTATCGTTGTTCTGGAAGATCTGGAGCACGCTCTGGCCCGCGGCGCGAAAATCTACGCCGAAGTGACTGGCTATGCAGCGACCTCGGACGGCCATGACATGGTTGCCCCCTCGGGCGAAGGCGGCGAGCGCGCCATGCGTCTGGCCCTGCAGTCCCTGAACCCAGAGCGCAAGGTTGGCTACATCAACGCGCACGGCACCTCTACCCCCGTGGGCGATGTGGGCGAAGTCGAGGCGGTCCGCCGCGTCTTTGGCGAGGGCTCGACCCCGCTGATCTCCTCGACCAAATCGATGACCGGCCACAGCCAGGGTGCCACCGGTGCCCAAGAGGCGATCTACTGCCTGTTGATGCTGCAGAACGACTTCATCGCGCCGTCGATCAACGTCGAAACGCTGGACCCCGCGCTGAAGCCCGAAGAAATTGCAACGGCGCGCGTGGACAACGCGGGTCTCGACACTGTTATGACCAACTCGTTTGGTTTCGGCGGGACCAACGGGTCCATGCTGCTCAGCAAGTATCTAGGGTGATTTTAGAAAATGGCTGATTTGATGAAGGGCAAACGCGGTCTGGTGATGGGTGTCGCCAACAACCGCTCGATTGCTTGGGGCATTGCCAGCGCAATGGCCGCCGAAGGCGCAGAACTCGCGTTCTCCTATCAGGGCGAAGCGTTCGGTCAGCGGGTCAAACCGCTGGCAGAGAGCGTAGGCTCGGACCTGCTGGTCGATATGGATGTCACCAACGAGGAGTCCTTGGACGCAGGCTTTGCCGCACTCAAGGAGCGTTGGGACAGCATCGATTTTCTGGTCCATGCCATCGCCTATTCGGACAAGAACGAACTGACCGGCCGTTTCATCAACACCAGCCGTGACAACTTCAAGCACTCGCTGGAAATTTCGTGCTTCAGCTTCATCGACGTGGCGCGCCGCGCCTCCGAGATGATGCCGAACGGTGGCACGCTGCTCACCCTGCCCTATCAGGGCTCGAACCGCGTGACCCCCTATTACAACGTGATGGGCGTGGCCAAAGCGGCTCTGGAATCGGCAACCCGCTATCTGGCGAACGATCTGGGTCCGCAGGGCATCCGCGTGAACGCGATCTCGCCCGGCCCGATGAAGACGCTGGCCGGTGCAGCCATCGGCGGCGCACGCAAGACCTTCAAGCACACCGGCGCGAACGCCCCCCTCGGGGACAACGCCACGCTAGAGGCTGTGGGCGGCACGGCGGTCTATCTGGCCTCGGACTACGGTGCCTGCACCAGCGGCGAGATCATCACCGTTGACGGTGGCTTCCACGTTCTGGGAATGCCGCAGGCCGACAACCTCTGATCCGGTTGCAACATCGAACAAGCAAACGCGCATCCCCATCGGGTGCGCGTTTTGCATTCCGGCCTAGCGCAACTGCGTGGCGATGGCCGCCTTGTCGATCACGGACCAGACGTTCTGGATGCGGCCCTCGCTTAATTCGTAGAACACATTCTCGGTGAACCGCACACGACGTCCATTCACCGGCAGTCCGAACAGTTCCCCCACTGGCTTGCAGTCAAAGGCGATCCGGCTCGCGATCACCGGCGGATCGGCGGCAATGCGGGTCACGTTGAAGAACAGATCAGGGATGGCTTTGAAGTCATCAACCAGCATCGCGCGGTAGCCCTCAAGGCCCACAACCTCGCCGTTATAGGTCGCCTCTGTGCCGACAAACCGGTGCAAGTTGTCCCAATCCTGCCGGTTCAGGCAATCGATATAGCCTGTGTAGGCCGCGATGATCTGGTCTCGAGTCAAATGGTCCCCTCCGCACACGCGCCAAAAAAACCCAAGACCCCGCAAAAAGAAAGGGGCGACCCGAAGACCGCCCCGCAACTGCGTCTGTGCCGTGGGATCAGGCGATCTCGACCAGCTCCAGCGCGAAGGTCAGGTCCTGACCGGCCAGCGGGTGGTTGGCGTCCAGCACGACCTGCTCTTCGGTGACTTCTTTGACCACGACAGGAACGACCTGACCCGAGGGGGTCTGCATCTGCAGTTGCAGGCCGACTTCCAGCGGGATGTCCGCGGGGATGTCCGCGCGGGGCACGGGCTGGCAGGCTTCTTCCTGACGCTCGCCATACGCTTCGGCGGCGGGGATGGTGATGGACTTCTTCTCGCCGACGGTCATGCCGGTGACGCCCTTGTCAAAGCCTGCGATGACCTGACCGCTGCCCAGAGTGAATTCCAGAGGGTCGCGGCCCGCCGAGCTGTCGAACTGGCTGCCGTCGTCCAGAGTGCCGGTGTAGTGGATGCGTACTTTATCGCCCGATTTTGCTTCGGTCATTGAAAACTCGCTTTCTGCATTTTCGGAGGGTGAGTTGGCGGAGGCCACGGTCCGTTTACGCGGGTTCTCCTTTTCGATCGCCGTAAACTTAGGGATCGGACCAGCGGATTGCAAACCGCTTTTATTTTATGGGGAATGCGTGCACTCTGTCCCGACAAGGGGAGGAGACCTTGATGACATCAACCTGTATTTTCGACGCCTATGGCACGCTCTTTGACGTGTCGGGCGCCGCCAAACAGGCTGCCTGCAC
>CAXQKF010000450.1:0-13304 GCA_964224285.1 Donghicola sp.
GGATCACCGTCACGCCTGCGCGCCGATATGCCAGCGAGGTGGGACGCGGCTGGCCCGTGGATGTCGCTCCGGCTCCGGGAGAGCTTCTGTCAAGTTGGCTGCACCGGCTCGCATTGGCCAATGGTGTTGTCACTGTACCCTAATTAATCAGATTCTGCGGATTGGAAGCGTTTTCGGCAGATTCTGTACCCTTAATTGCAATATATCCACAGGGCGCTGCGTCAGTGGCTGACACAGCTTTGGCGCTTCCAGATTGCATCGGCTCGTGCCAGAAGCGCTTGACGATCTGCATCGGCACCGAGCTCGGAGATGGCCTGACGGGCAGCGTCTAGGGCCTGCGCAGACGTCTTTTTGGGCGACGTCGCCCTGGCAGATCGGTCAACGGGACTGCTTTCCTGCCGACGTCTTCGCGGAAGTCGCATATCGAGGTTCATCGACAGCTTGCGCACCTTCTCAATCAAACGTCTGCGCTGAGGAAAGGCGCGTCGGAGATCCCAGAATGCTTGTTCATTTCCGCGCAGCAAGATGGCCACTCCCAATAATGGACGGGCTGAGCAGACATCGACAGCTGCGAGTGCTATTGACCGCTCCAGTTGACACCGCGACGTGAGTGGCACGCTGTATACCAACTCAAGTACTTGTAAGAGGCACAGCGTATGGCTGATCCGCTGCATGTGCCTCAGATCGGCGGCGGCAACCGCCGTCTTCAGCAATGCCGCGCCCCGAGCGGCGCGGACACGTAGCCTGTTTGATAGACCATCGGCCGGATGCCTCGCCACAAGAGGTCGACCACAGTTTTCGCAAGTCAGCGACCAGGCGAAGCGCCAGTGGCGCAGGACCAGTCCCGAGGTTTGTTTCGAGCAGTTTGCGCAACTTTGGAAGTCATCGCTAGATACGCATTGAGCGGGATGATGCGTCGTGTCCGGGAGGGTCATGGCCGCGATCTCATCCCGGGTCTGCTGAACCGCCGGACATAGCCGAGCCCAGTTCACATGCCCAAGGTCACCCGCATGCTCCGGCACCCTGCCCTGCCCCAAACCGAGATAGCCGCAAAGCTCTTCGACGGAACAATGATTGGCCCGGGCCAACCGCCCGATCCAGCTCGAGAGAAGCTCGTCGGATACCGGTGGCGGTCGACGCGGCAATGGGTTCACGGTCACCCGAACTCCGCGATGGGTTGGCGCGGAATGCTCCAAGCATGCTTCGCCCATACCGGCTGCCAGGCCTGAACGGCCTCATCGGTGATCCGCTCCTCACCCGTCTCGATCGCATCGATGGCCAAGGACTTGATCATGATGAACACGCGCGAGGTCACACCGCCCGTCACTTTCAGGATTGTCCGAAGCGACGCAACCGTGAGGCCCGACCGCTGCTCAAGTGCCATCGCGGCAATCAGCGTTTGGATGAGCCGAGAGAACTCCACGTCGTCCTCCCAGAGCGGCAGGTAGTGTTCGTCCAGGCGACGGGCCAGTTGGTCGTCACCGCGGACGGCCTCGAGCGCTTCGTTGACACCGAAAACGACAAGCGAGGCACAGAGATCGTTGGCCAAGAACCGCAGCATGTTCAGGAACCGGCGTTGCTCCCGGTAACTACCGGCAAGCAGATTGTGCACCTCGTCGATCATCAGCATCTTCAGGTCCATATCCCGAAGATGACTGAGCGCGCGGACCTCAAGTTCGGACACGGTATGCCGCCCCCACATCGGCGCCCCGATCGTCGAAAGGATGTGCTGGTAGAAGCGTCGCTCGTCCGGCGCTGGCGGCGCCTGAACCAGCAGGATGGGGGTCTTCGTGATGCCCAGTTCTGCGTTGTACTGCGTCGGATACTTGCTGGCCATGCGCTTGGCGATCATCGTCTTGCCAATACCGGAACTGCCATAGACCATCAGGCCAGGCATCCGGCTCTGCTGCGGCATTTCCATCAGGGACGTCAATCGGTTGAGAACAATCGTGGCACGGTCGAATGCGATCCAATGATCGCTGCGGATGCGGTCAATTCTTTCTTCTGGGGTCATCAAACTCTTCAATCGGATAAGTGGGGAGGTCTGGGTTACCAGTGTCGATGGCGAACATTTCTCGGGACGGATCGCGGCGCGGCTGGTGCTTGGGAAGCCGCGTCTCGCGTTCGCTCTCCAGACGGGCGGTCCTTGTCTTCTGACGCGCCGCCTCGGCCAGTCGTCTCTGCGCGTCGATCACCTGGAACAAGGCCTTCTCGTTGATCCGACCGCCATGCCTGTCTTGCCATTCCTTCCGCGCCCGACGACTTTCCCAAAGCGATATCCGAGGGTGGCTCAGATCCCGATACCGAGCCGGGATCATGCGGCCATCATTGACGAGAACCCAGACCTGCGACAGGTCCCGCGGGTCGTACTTCACCTGCACCTTGCCGCTGCCCCGTCCGACCAACGACGCGAAGGCATCACTCCAGTAGTGCACCCCAAAGAGAGTGATCCCAGTGCGCCCGAGCTGGCGCAACTCAAAAGGCAGGAAGCTTGTCCGGAAGGCTTCGACATCGACAACCTGCCGCCCCGCAGTGTCTCCGCCCAAGTCAGCCCAAGCGGCCAGCGGCGTTCGCCCGAGGGCTTCGTGGCGGGTATTGTGGTAGCGGCAAATCTCCAGATGAAGCCAGTCCTCGAACTCGGCCAGGGTCAGAGCCGCATGTTTCTCGCTGTCATAATCGCCCTTCTCGGCAGCGGAGGATTGCGTGGTCCCGGGCAAAACATGAACAGCCCCCATGGCCGTTCCGATCAAACGTTCGATATGACCTCCGAAGTGCGTTGCACCAGGCGGGCGGTACTCGACGGCAATGCCCCAATCTTCGCAGGCCGATGAGAAGGCGTCGCTGTGGAACTCCTGCGCGTTATCGACATGGATCGCCTTCGGGATGCCGGATGTCGGCCAGACCAATTCTTCCAGCTTCCCTGGGACGTGGATCGATTTCCGACGCACACAATGATCGAGGCAGAGCGCGATCGAAAGAACTGATGGTGCATCAAAGCTGACGAAGACCCCGAGAACGATCCGGGTTGCAACATCGATGGCTACCGTCAAATATGGGCGCGCAAGCGGTCGCCGATCCACGTGATCGACCAAAATGATGTCGGCCAAGGTGTGATCGATCTGAACAATTTCCAGTGGCGTTCCAACCGCAAGCCGGCCCGGACGTGCCGCAAAAGTCTTGTTCGCCTCCTTGGCACCACGGCGCTTTCTAACAATCTCTTTCTCGTCCATTGCATCGAGCCGAGCTTTCAGCGTTTTTCGTGCCGGTGGCTGGAAGCCCTTTGCCTCGCATTCCGAACGGATCTCACGCCAAATTCGCAGAAAGCTGGAGCGTTCGCGGACCAGATAATAGCGCCGTAGGCGTTCATCGATGAGGTCTTCGACTTCTCGCGCGATCCGTTTCGACCCCGGTTTCGGCCCCCGGCGACTGAGTTCCAGTGCTGCGGCCCGCCCATCGTTCTCGCGCAAACGGCGGTAAAGCGACCAGGTGTGGCTCTTCGCCAAACCTAGTTCCCAAGCAGCATCTCCGATTGCCGCACTGATCGGCTCACCCTTCTTCTCAAGTTCCAGGATCGGACGGAGGACTGCTGCTCGATGTTTTGCAAGACGCTCGCTGACCACGCCAATCCCTGCCCTATTCCTGTCAGCACTTATCCACAGAACTGACCGTATGCTAATAAAGGGTACAGTATGGCAATTAACGGTACAATATGAAAATTAAGGGTACATCGTGCCGCTGAAAACAAACGATAATTTTAAAGGCAATTCTGATTAATGAGGGTACAGTGACAGCAGGGCTACTGAAACCTTTGTGCGGCGGCTACCTAGCCTGTGATCTGGATCCGGCGCTTGCGCCTCTTCAAATCAACATCGAAGAGATCAGTTTGCCAGCAACCTCAATTGATGTGGCCATCTGCTTTCACGTGCTTGAACATGTGGATGACCACAAGGCCCTGAGCGAGTTGCATAGGATATTACGCCCGGGCGGCTCTCTGCTGCTGATGGTGCCAATCATCGAAGGTTGGGCGCACACCTATGAAAACCCCGCCATTGTCGAAGACACAGAACGCGCTCAGCATTTCGGGCAGGCGGATCATGTCAGGTACTACGGGGCCGATTTTCGCACCCGCGTGACCGAAGCCGGCTTCAGCCTGGCGGAATACACGGCCGAGGAGCCCCATGTGCAGCGCCATGGCTTGTTGCGGGGAGAGAAGCTGTTCATCGCGCGAAAGGTATGAAGCTCCTAAGCCGCGACAGCAGCCCGCCCATTGTTCGCCTCTGACGGCGCGCACCACAAGCCAGTATCTGTCGCGCATAGGCCAAACTGCCCGCGTCCGGCTGAATCAGGATCATTGAACTGAAATCCAAAACGGGTTTGCCGCTCAGGCGCGCAATCTCCAGTGACTGTCCCGGATCGCTTTCAACGAAGAGCTCGGCCCCAGGGTCGCGGGCATAGAGCCTGGCCTTGAACGGCGCATGCAGCCTCTTCTCCCGCCTTTCCTGAGCGGTGACCCCGGTCATCATCTCAAGCCGCTCACACCTAATGCCTTGTGCAGACAGCCAGGCTTCTGTTTCAGGCCGGTACATGTCCAAGCGTGACGTCACAATACCGCGAATAGGTTGCCGGGGCCTATGAGTTACTGCAACGGTTTGGATGAATGCCCGGTAAGCTTCTCCATCGTCGTTTTCCACCTGACTGGGATCCCGACAAAAAACGCCATCCAGATCGAAAAGCGCCCTGTCACACATCTGGCCATTCATCAAATTCCACTCGAAAAACCTGGGATGTTCACAAAGATCAAAATTCAGGTCGGCCAGGTGCCGGGTTTCCGGAGCAGCGATAACCGCAAGGTATGTCACACGCGCATCGGGGCGGGCCGCATTGATCCGACTCCGGACAGATTGCAGACTGCGACCGCTAGATAAGCTGTCTTCCACAACCAGGATGTTCTGAAAATCTTCGATCGCCTGTCGCTGGCCGCCATCCAAGATCCGGGTCAAACCATTTTCCGGAATATCCCCCCGCAGGAATGAGGGCAGATCCAGAAGAGGTTTGTTCTTCAGAAGGGCAATAATTGTCGCTGGCAACATTCCACTGCGCGGAACACCGACGATCAGGTCGAAATCGTCGCCCAGTGTCTCGGCACCGGTGCGCGTGATACGTGTCAAGTCAGCGAGGCTTCTGAATTCCATTATTTCTTGCCGTATACACCTAGGTTGATCCAACCGTGATCATAGCCACGGACCGCAGAGCGGTCCAAAATCCCCGTCTGGGAAAATCCGGCGCCAGACAGGATATCTTGCAAATAGCGTTCCGAAAAAAGCGCCAAGTGCCAATTGAAATGCCCCGGGGTTCCCCGCCCATCCCCATAAGAAAACACCCGGCCATTGGCCCACACTGCGGGATCCTGGTTGGGGTTAAACTTGTACCAACCATCCTTGTGAATCGCATTCGGCTGCCCATCCTCGGCCGCTACAAACGCCCGTGCAATCTCCAGCCCATTGGGCACCCAAACCTCCAGAGACCCTTCGGGTTTGAGAATACGACACCATTCCGTAATGACATCAGGAACCTTGTACCAGGGAATATGCTCCAGAATATGGCTGGCGTAGAGCGTATCGAAGGTATTGTCACCGAAGGGCAGCCTCTTGCTGGCGTTGCACACGTAATCGACACCGGGCGTCCAGACGATATTCAAAGCCTCAAAACCCGGTATGGGGTCAGGCCCCGGGCCGATCTCCAGGCAGCGGACAGGGCGGCGGGCATTCCGGGCCGCCGAAACGGAATTCCATCCCAGCCGGTAGACCGCACTCAGAACATGCGCCTTCATCGGTGCCAAGACATGTCTCAGAGCCTGGATCGCGCGGTGCGGCAGGGTGCTCAGGGGCAGAATGTTCAATGTAAATTCCCTATTCGTTTCAATGATCTTTCTTCAGTCTGGCAATAACCGCCCGGCCTGGCCCAATAAGCATAGCCGGTTCAAGACACAGTATGCCCACGACATAGAGAAAAAGATATCCAAAGAGCTTTATGACCATCCCCCAGAGCCCGGAGGGAAACACTGCTCCCCCCGAAATCATCGGCCCATAGGCGATAAGCAGAAATGCAACAATGGCCAGGCCCAGAATGGGGCCAATGCTACGGTAAACATGCCAAAACGAGATCGGCAGATGCGAGGCTGCGTAGGCCGTCGAAAGCGGCGTCAGAATAAGAAATGACAGGGCATATCCAACCGCGACACCTTCGGCCCCGTAGGGCAGGCATACAACCATCGCCAGCACCATGACGGGAATGGAACACAGCGCCCAGTTGAGCATTTTTCGTGTCTTGTCCGCTGAAATCCACAACCAGCCCGTCGACGACATGACCGGCTGTGCAATCATGCAGATCGACAGGATCTGAAAGATACCGATGCTGCGTTCCCACCCTGGCCCGAACATGATCAGAATAAGCTCGGGCGCGGCAAGGATAAGCATGAAAGACAAGGGGGCAGCAACCGTAACAACCACCTTCAGCGTCGAAACATAAAGGCCAGACCATGCCTCGGAATCTCCGTGAAGCCTGCTCAACCCCGGGATAACAGCGGCGGTCACAGGCCCCTGAATAAGCTGTATCGGAGCCAGCAACAGCGCATAGGCCCGGTTATAAAACCCAAGATCGCTGGCCCCCCAGCGCCACCCTATCAGCATATCATCCGACTGCCGGTGAAAGAAGTTCAGAAACTGAAACAGGGTGATATGAGTGCCGAAATGGATTGAATCCCGGGCCGCCGACCATCGAAAGATCAAATCTGGCCGCCACTTACACACCCGCCAGGTCAGAGCCAGAGATATGCCCGCCGCAACCCAGATTTGGACCACAAGAACCCAATAGCCCAGATCGCTCCAGATCGCCAGAAAGACCGTAATGACCGCCGCCACCCCCTGAGAGGCAAGCGAGATCATCTCCAGGCTCGTCCAGTACATGCCGCGCTGCAACAACGCAGTATGCTGCCGCGAAGCCCCAATGATCGGAATCTGAATGGCGATGGCGATGATAACCGGTGCGACCGATGGCTCATTAAATATCCAGGCGATAAACGGTGACAGCAAAACCAAAACAGCCATCGCCAGGACACTAACGCCCAGAGTGACAAAAAAGAGGGTGCTTACGGTCTCTTGCCTAAGGCTGCGCTTTTGCACAGTGGCCATTGAAAGCCCAAGATCAGCAAAAAGCGCTATCGCGCCAGTTGATATCGTCGCCAAAGCAACCAGGCCAAAATCATAGGGTGTCAACACACGCGCAAGAATGGCCATGGTTACCATCCCGACAACCATGCGCAGACCCTGAGACACCGCTCCGATGACCCCGCCTTTTGCTGTACGGGACACCAAGTCGTCTGACAGATGATCGGTAGATAGCGCCTGTTCATTGCGCATCTCCCGCTGAGAGGTATCCGACGTTTTTTTGTCCATCAGCCTAATAAACGCACGATCATGATCTTTCTAATTTAAGGCAGTAGTATTGGGTCTTGTGACACAAATCGAGTAAGGGATCACATATTGAATCCCCAAAACCGGCTGCTCGCTCCAAGCCTGTAACGCCGCCCCGGAGAAGCAAAAGGGAGCGGCTGGGGAAAACAGTCACCTGCGCGTGTCATTGCGGCGCTTTTGACTAAAGTTTTTTGACATAAGCGCCATACCCTGCACTCTTTAACTATGTCCAATAAGTTTGCATTATCGGACATTACTGCGATATGCTCAGAAACATGAGCAAAATGCCCAAAAACAAGCCCGCAAATGCCGAGAAATCGCACTCAGCGTCCCATGACACGAAGAATGGCAATGAGCGCGACGAGAGAATGCCTACAGACGGCGACACGATCGCCCTCCCCGCCCATGTGGCAGGCTCCGGGACACTGGACCGGCTGGTCGACACTGCGCGAGACTACGCCAAAGCTTCGACGGCCGAAAACACCAACAAGGCTTACGCCACCGACTGGAAGCACTTTGCGCGATGGTGCAGGTTGAAGGGGACAGAGCCTATTCCCCCGTCGCCGGAGATGATCGGGCTCTACCTGACCGACCTGGCGGCGCCGACGAGCGGCGCCCCTGCCCTATCCGTTTCGACCATTGACCGTCGTCTGTCGGGGCTTGCTTGGAACTACGGGCAACGCGGGTTCACGCTGGATCGCAAGGACCGGCACATCGCCACCGTGCTCGCGGGCATCAAACGCAAGCATGCACGCCCTCCGGTGCAGAAAGAGGCAATCTTGCCGGAGGACATCCTCGCCATGGTCGCCACCCTTCCCTTCGATCTACGCGGGTTGCGGGATCGGGCTATTCTTCTCATCGGGTATGCCGGTGGTCTCAGACGCTCGGAAATCGTCAGCCTCGACTTCGGCAAAGACGACACGCCCGACAGCGGCGGCTGGATCGAGATCCTCGACGACGGCGCAGTACTGACACTGAACGCCAAAACCGGATGGCGCGAAGTGGAGATCGGGCGCGGCTCCAGCGATCAGACCTGCCCGGTGCATGCGCTGGAACAGTGGCTGCACTTTGGGAAGATCGATTTCGGTCCCGTGTTCGTCGGGACCTCGCGGGACGGCAAGCGTGCCACGGAGACGAGATTGAACGACAAACATGTGGCGCGCCTGATCAAACGCACCGTGCTGGACGCGGACATCCGATCAGAGCTGCCCGAGAAAGACCGCCTCGCTCTCTTCTCAGGCCACTCCCTGCGCGCAGGTCTCGCTAGCTCCGCCGAAGTAGACGAGCGCTACGTCCAGAAGCAACTCGGCCACGTCTCGGCCGAGATGACCCGGCGCTACCAGCGCCGCCGCGATCGGTTCCGCGTGAACCTGACAAAGGCCGCGGGGCTCTGATCGCGCGGTCATTCGGTCGATTGGTGACGTGATCCAAAATTGCACAGAGCCAGAGAAAGGGAAGCCCGGGTGCCGGGCTTGAAAGGATAGAGAGAGTCTCTTCCGGGTCCGGCGTGACAAGGATGCTGACCATGGCCAAGACCACGACCCGCCCGAAACCCGCCACCTCAAAGAAGACCGAAGCCGCCAGATCGGCAACGCCTGATGGCGTTGCCGATATCCGGATGATCCCGCTCGACCAGCTGGAGCCGAGCCCTCTCAACGTCCGGAAGGTGGCCGCCAGCGCCAGCGACGATGCTGAACTCCTCGCCAGCATTCGCGAGACAGGCATCAAGCAGAACCTGGTGGTGCATGCGCTATCAGAGACACGTTTTGCTGTCGATGCCGGTGGCCGACGCTTCAAGGCGCTGAAACATCTCGCAGACGACGGCGTCATTCCCGCCGATCATCCTGTGCCCTGCCTCGTCGAAGATGAGCGCAATGCTGTCCTCACCTCCGCCACGGAAAACCTCCAGCGCGCGGCCATGCATCCGGCTGACCAGTTCGAGGCTTTTGAGGCGATGATCGCCGAGGGCCGCTGCGAAGACGAGATCGCGTTGAAATTCGGCGTCTCCGTCGACCTCGTGCGCCGTCGCCTCAAACTCGCCCGTGTCGCGCCCGAGATCATCGAGCAGTTCCGCACGGGCGATCTGACCCTTGAATGCGTCATGGCCTTCACCCTGACTGACGACCATGATCGGCAACTGGCGGTCTGGAACGCGGTAAAGGGCGGCTATCACATCCATCCGCAAAGCATCAAACGCCAGCTGACCGAGACGGCGCATTCGGCGAATTCGGCCCTCGGGCGCTTTGTCGGCATCGAGGCCTATGAGGCGGCGGGCGGTGTTCTGCTGCGCGATCTCTTCGACGATCGTGCCAGCGCCCATATGGAAAACCCCGAGCTCCTCGAGCGCCTCGCCATCGAGAAGCTGCAAGCCGCGGCCAAGCCCTTCGAGGCGGCGTGGAAATGGGTCGAGGTGCATCTTTCGGTGGATTACGGCGCGTTTCGCAGTTTCGGGCGGGTCTATCCGCAGGACATCGACCCTGATCCGGACCTGCTCGCCGAGGAGGAACGTCTCATCGCGCGAGAAGAAGAACTCGCGGCACAGAATGACAGTGAGGACTGGACCGACGCGGAGACCAAAGAATATTACGCCATCGAGCCGCGTCTTCGCGAGATCGAGGCCCTTCAGCGCGAACGGCAACCTTACGCAGACGAAGATCGCGCTATCGCCGGTGTCGTTCTGACCATCGGACATGACGGGGCGGCTCGGGTCGAGAAAGGCCTCGTGCGACCGGAGGATATTCCGGCCGCGTCCGAGCCCGATGAAGTCACCGCAGATGCGGGAGGAGCCCCCTCCCCTGCCCGTCCGAAGGTGACGCCACCGACCTCCTCCACACCGGTGCCGAGCTCCGACCCGGCCGCGACGTTGCGCAAAGCCGATGGGATTTCGGCGAGCCTTGCCGACGATCTGCGCGCCACGCGTCAGCACATCCTGCGGGCGCATCTGGCGGCGGATTTCGAGGTGGCGTTCGACGCGATGCTCTACGCGCTCTGCGAGCAGGCTCTGGGACGGTCCTACAACAACGAGGCGCTCGATATCTCGATCCGGCCTTTCCAGGCGCAGAACCGCGAGGTGCTGCATGCGGACACTGTAGCCCAGAAGATGCTCGAGGCGCTGGAACAAGACCTCGCCACCGACTGGATGAAGCTGGAGAAGCCTGAGGACTTCCGGGCGATGTCAGCGCTACCCGTTGCCGACAAGCAGGCGCTTTTCGCCTGGGCGACGGGTCTGGCGCTCAAGCCGCAGCTCTCCTCCGACAATCGCCCTTCCCCGATCATCGAGGAGATCGGTGCAAGGCTCGATGTCGATGTGGCGGCTTGCTGGCGCCCGACGGCGCAGAATTACTGGGGTCGGGTCAACAAGGGTCATTCAGTGGCCACGGCACGCAAGCTGATTGGAGACGATTACGCCGAGGATCGCAATCGCGAGCGCAAGGGCGATATCGCGGCCGCGATGGAACGGTGTTTCGCGGAAACTGCCGGCGAGACGGAAGGTTTCGACGCGGCGACGGTCGCCAGGACGACGCGCTGGCTGCCCGAGGGGATGGTGTTTGCAGGTGCGACGGAGGTGGACGCCAACATGATTGGCGATGCACCCGAGGCGGAGCAGGGGGATGTGTCCACCGCAGACCCTCTGGCAGAGGCGGAGAGCGATGAACCATCGTCCTTGCCCGCCTTCCTCAGTGAGGATGCTGCCTGACGAAGCAAACACTGATCTGATTGCCACATGAACTTTGGGCCGTCCTCACATCGAGGGCGGCCCTTTCTGGCTGGCGGGTTGTCTACAGCCGATATCGGATCGGCTGGCCCGTCCCGGAGACATCCCATGACCACCACGCTCGACCTCGATCCCGTTCGGGAAGCCGCACTCATCGCCGCGCAGAACGATGCGTTTCGCCGTTCCATCCTTGTCACGACCTCGGTCGCCGAAGCCCCACAGGGCCAATTCGTGATGACACGCGGCGTCGCGGCGCTTCCTCCCGATGCCCAGCTGGAGCTCACCCGCCGGGTTGCCGCCTTTGACGCCTTCAATGCCGACAGTGACCCGCAAGGATGGCACGAGATGGGGGTCATCGATTTCGAGGACACGGCGGTCTGGTTCAAGATCGACTTGTACGATGTCGACTACACGTACGGCTCGCCCGAGCCCTCCGACCTCGAACAGACGCGTCGCGTGCTGACCCTGCTTCTACCGTCGGAATACTGACGCCTCCAATCCCTACTCACCGCCCCGGATCGCCCTTGCACAAGGGCGGTCCTTTCGCGCTGGCGGGTTTTGAAGGGGCGCGATACCCGCGCCCGCCCGCCGCAGGAGACCAGAAATGGCCAAAACACTCGATTATCAGATCACCCTCTATCCCGCGCATCGTGACGGCGCCTTCGTTGTTACCCAGTTCCAGATGCTCGGGAGCTACCCTGAAAAGTGCATCCAAGCCGCGGGCATGGATGACCTCATCGACAAGGTGACGCAGTTCGCCATGGAGCATGGCGAAAGCTGCAGCGCTTCGGTGCGCTGCCGCGCCCCGCGCAAACCGCCGGGGTTCAAGCGCGCGACCGAGAACCTCTATTTCAACCTGGTTGACCGGACGGCGGAAAACCGCGGTGACGCTGCGGCCTGAAGCCCACTTAAGGAAACCAACGGGGCGGCCTCCCGTAACGGTCGCCCTCCCCTCTCCCAATTCCAAAGGACTGAAGACATGACACAAGTGAATGATTTCTACGCGCAAATGCTCGAGTCCCAGAGACTTGCTGCCGAACAGCGGGTTGAGACCCGCGCGGCGCTCCTTGCCGAGCTGCGCGCCCTCGGTGTGACGAGCATCGAGGTGCAATACGAAGGTTACGGCGATTCCGGCAATGTTGAGGATGTCGTCGTGACCCCTGACACTGTCACCCTGACGGAGGAGTTGCGGCGCCGCGTCGAAGACTTCGGCTGGGACTTCGCCTATGCGCTGAGCCCCGGTTTCGAGAACAATGAAGGTGGCTATGGCGAACTGACCTGGGCGATTGAGGCGGACAAGATCGATGTCAGCCACTCGAACCGCTATATCGAGACCAACACCACCGAACATGAAGGGCTCTGACATGGCACATCCCCTCCATCACGCAGAAAGCTCGGCCCGAAAGTTCGGCGGCGTTCCAGATGACTACCAGTTCGTGCATGATTGGTTTGACTCATCCAAAGAGCACCTGGCCCTCTTTGTCCACCGAGCCTACCGCCATCATACGGCCGGAATCTATGATGCCCAACGGATCTTCGGACACATCCTGACCAACAGCGCGGGCCGGGTCGTCCCGATCCGCTGGATTGGCGAGCAGCATGTGCGCGAAGACTGCCAGGGGCGTATCCCGTCGCTGGCGGACTGGCTAGGACGCATACAACCCGAACCGGGGATGGCCAGTGGTCGGATCGACAACGACCCGACGCAGATCGGCAGCGCTCCGCGCGCGGCTTGGATCGAAACAGTCGCCAGTCACCAGACCATTCTCGGATTTGAGGATTGGCTCCTGAAGGTTTCGGTCGAGCACGTCCAAGATCGTCAGAACCGCGCCGCCGCCTGATCCGCCGGTCGGCAAACTCGCCAACCATCTGACCACGTACAGATCGACCCGCTCGGCCACAAAAGGCTCGGCGGGTCGATTGCGTTTCAAGAAAGGAAACCGACATGCAAGACCCCGTCTTTGAGGAAGCCTACCAAGGCCACACCATCAAGATCTACCATGACACCGACATGGAAAGCCCGCGTGAGTGGTGCAACCTCGCCACGCTGATCTGTTGGCATCGGAGATACCGGCTTGGCGACAGCCACCAGTTCGACAGCCCTGAGGCGTTCCTGC
>CAXQKF010000451.1:0-3341 GCA_964224285.1 Donghicola sp.
CTGCGCCATCATCACGCTGATTTCCAGCGTCAGGCTCCACAGACGCGAGGCGTGCATGTAGTTTTCGACCTGTGGGAGCAGATCTGCCACGCCGCTTGGGCCTGCGCCGATCCGGGCATCCAGTACCACGACACGGTGAACGCTTGGCACACTTGCCCCGAGGACGGGCAGATCCGCGGCTCGAACCCGTGCTCGGAATACATGTTCCTTGACGATACCGCGTGTAACCTTGCGTCGATGAACCTGCTGCAGTTCTACAAGGACGGGCAGTTCCAGGTCGAAAACTACATGCACGCCTCGCGTCTGTGGAGCCTGACGCTGGAAATCAGCGTGATGATGGCGCAGTTCCCGTCCAAGGAAATCGCGCAGCTGTCCTATGACTTCCGCACCTTGGGTCTGGGCTATGCCAACATCGGCGGCCTGCTGATGCAGATGGGTCTGGGCTATGACAGCGCCGAGGGGCGCGCGATGGCCGCCAGCCTGACCGCAATCATGACCGGCGTGGCCTATGCGACCTCGGCCGAGGTGGCGGGTGAATTGGGGACGTTCCCCGGCTATCAGCGCAACGCGGCGCACATGCTGCGGGTCATCCGCAACCACCGCAACGCGGCCCACGGGAACGCCGATGGCTACGAGGAACTGGCCGTCAAGCCGATCCCGCTGGACATCGCGAACTGCCCTGATCCGCGCCTGACCGCCATTGCGGCGGCTTGCTGGGACGAGGCGCTGCGTCTGGGGGAACAGCACGGTTACCGCAACGCGCAGGCCACAGTGATCGCACCCACGGGCACCATCGGTCTGGTCATGGACTGCGACACCACCGGCATCGAGCCCGACTTCGCGCTGGTGAAATTCAAGAAGCTGGCCGGTGGAGGTTACTTCAAGATCATCAACCGCTCGGTTCCCAGCGCGCTGGAAAAATTGGGCTACACCAGTGCCCAGATCGAAGAGATCGTCGCCTATGCGGTCGGTCACGGCAGCCTTGGCAATGCGCCGGGGGTTAACCACACCAGCCTGATCGGCCACGGCTTCGGCAATGCCGAGCTGGAGAAGATCGAAACCGCGCTGGCAACCGCCTTTGACATCCGCTTTGTGTTCAACCAGTGGACGCTGGGAGAGGGCTTCTGCAAGGACGTTCTGGGTATTCCCGCGCCGAAACTGGTGGACCCGACCTTCGACCTGCTGCGCCACCTCGGCTATACGAAAGCAGAGATCGAGGCGGCTAACGACCACGTCTGCGGAACCATGACCCTAGAGGGCGCACCGCACCTGAAGCCAGAGCATTACAACGTCTTTGACTGCGCCAATGCCTGCGGCAAGAAGGGCAAGCGTTACCTTAGCGTCGAGAGCCACATTCGCATGATGGCAGCAGCGCAAAGCTTCATCTCGGGCGCGATCTCCAAGACCGTGAACATGCCCAACGACGCCTCGATCGAGGACTGCCAGAAAGCCTACGAGCTGTCGTGGGAACTGGGGGTCAAGGCGAACGCGCTCGATCGTGACGGGTCCAAGCTGAGCCAGCCTCTGGCCGCCGCACTGGTCGAGGATGATGATGAGGCCGCCGAGGTGCTGGAAACCGGCACCCAGCAGGAAAAGGTCGCCGTCATCGCCGAGAAGATCGTCGAGAAGGTCATCATCAAAGAAATCTCCAAGACCCAGCGCACCAAGCTGCCCGAGCGCCGCAAGGGCTACACCCAGAAGGCCGTCGTTGGCGGGCACAAGGTGTATCTGCGGACCGGTGAGTATGGCGACGGCTCTCTCGGTGAGATCTTTATCGATATGCACAAAGAGGGCGCGGGCTTCCGTGCGATGATGAACAACTTCGCCATCGCGGTGTCGGTTGGCCTTCAGTACGGCGTGCCGCTCGAAGAGTTTGTGGACGCGTTTACGTTCACCAAGTTCGAGCCCTCGGGACTGGTGCAGGGCAACGACAGCATCAAGAACGCGACCTCCATTCTGGATTACATTTTCCGTGAGTTGGCAGTGAGTTATCTGGACCGCACCGATCTGGCGCACATCAAGCCCGAAGGCGCATCCTTTGACGATCTGCACCGCGGGGATGAACAGGACAAACGCAACTTCCGCGAGGTGCCCGAGAGCCGTGCGAATGACCCGCTAGAGGTTCTGAAACAGATCAGCTCGTCCGGTTATCTGCGCAAGCGCGTGCCCGCAGATCTGGTTGTTTTGCGTGGCGGCGGAGATATCCACAGCGAATCCGTTGACTCCAAAACTGAGTCACTTCAAGCCCTTACGACCCTCGCGCCCGAGGCCGACTCAGCTCCGGCTGGGGGAATCGATGCGCGAGCAAAAGCAAAGATGCAGGGCTACGAAGGCGAGGCTTGCGGGGACTGTGGAAACTACACCCTCGTACGGAATGGCACCTGTATGAAGTGCAACACCTGCGGCGCGACAAGCGGCTGTAGCTAACGCCTGCCAGATCTTGGCCGGGCGGACGCCACGCCCCGCCAAGGTGCTGCACATGAGGCAGCTCGGAGCGCAAATCACCGCGTTTCGTAAAAGAAAACAACAGGATGAGGGTCTGCTGCGGTTGGCCCCATGAAAGAAGAGACACATGCAGTTGGTTTTTGACATTGCTGGTCACGCTTGCATTGCCGAACGCGTCGAGATGCGCGGCGATACGATCGAAGCCGATTTCGCTGCCGACGCCGAGGGCCCCCTGGCCGAGGCGCTGGACGATCGGATGGTGATCCTGCTGAGCGATGATGGCGGCCGTGTCGCGGTAACGTATTCGGTGCTTGAGTATCACACCAACGGTGGCGGTGCGTGCACCGCGCGGTTCTCGGTGAACGCACCTAAACGCGTGTTGCACTGAGAAAAAGGATTGTCGCACGGCCCCTCGAATGGGCTGCGCGATGATGGGCAACGACCCACACACTGGCGTTCCGGAGCGGATGCGTTCGCTCCTTAACGCGAACTGGGACGCAGGCAAAAACTAGAACGGGCGGTAACAACGATGAGCCCGGTTCCGCGAAACTGGGGGCGCTACGGCGCCCCCATCTTTGTTTGCGCAGATTGGATTTCGGGCCGGGCGCGGGTGAGCGCCTGTTGCACCATAAGCACGGGCCCTAAGTCGCATGGCCACACCCACGAAGGCTTGTTTTGCTGCGCTGCAATTACAAGTATAGGGGCGTCTGTTAAGGGTTGGACATCGTCAAAGGGTCTATGGGAATGCCGCATTCGCAACAATCAGGGTATATTGTCTGCCCTCATTGTGATGCGCTCTATGTGCAGCACACTCCGGAATTCGGAGAGCGCGCAGTGTGCACGCGATGCCGGACGGTGCTGATCGCGCCGCGCCGCAATGCGTTTATCCGTATTCT
>CAXQKF010000452.1:0-2910 GCA_964224285.1 Donghicola sp.
CATGGAAGGCATCACTACTGACGGCAAAGGCGGCTTCTGGATCGCGAGCGAGGGCCGCACCGACCGCGTCATCCCCCACGCCCTGTACCACGTGAACGCGGAAGGCGAAATCGAGGATGAAATCGGCCTACCCGCAGAACTGATGGCCGTCGAGAAGCGCTTTGGCTTCGAAGGTCTGACCCTGATTTGCGACACCCTGTGGATGGCCGTCCAGCGCGAAAGGAACGACGACCCCAAGAACATGGCCAAACTCGTCTCCTACAACCTCGAGACCGAAGAATGGGGCGCTGTCCACTACCCCAAAGAGGCCGCCGAAACCGGCTGGGTTGGCCTGTCGGAGATCACTCTGCACGGCGATGCCGTCTACCTGATCGAGCGTGACAACCAGATCGGTGCCGACGCCAAGGTCAAGCAGATCACCCGCGTCGCTGTCGCTGACCTGCAGCCCGCACCCTTGGGTGGTGAGCTGCCTGTCGTGACCAAAGAAGTCGTCCGCGACCTGATCCCCGATCTGCAGGCCTTTGGCGGCTATGTGGTGGACAAAGTCGAGGGCCTGACCTTTGACGGCGAGGGAAACATGCTGATCGTCACCGACAACGACGGTGTGGATGACAGCTCTGGCGAGACGTTCTTTTTGAACCTCGGACCCGTTCGCCCGATGAACTAAGCCCACGCGAAAAGACCGGAACAATCGAACGGCACTCATGTCCCTGAGTGCCGTTTTTCCTGTCCCTTCGGAGAACCTACACACGAGAGCTTAAGTCTCGACCTCGGTGAAAATCGCGGTTTGTGGCAGAGAAATCTCTTCGCAGGGCCGGAACCTCGCGACTGTGTGCTCGAGAGCCCTTTGGACCCGCCCGAAAGGCCAACTGTGCGGTAGGCCCGCCACGTTGCCACCCAAAATTGATCACCCCGCAGGCCGAGCCGAAAACACCAATTAAAATCAATTCCCTAAGAGATCACCCGCTCGAATTAACCTCCTGGTTACAAATTTCACTCTTCTATAGGGTGCGCTATCAGCAAGGAAACCAAACCACCAAAAAGCGCGAGTTCGTAAAACCGCGAAGTTTTTCGCAAAGACGGTGAAACGATCTAAATCGGGCACCCGTCTGACCGTTATAACTAGTCAAATGGACGGTCTGGTAGATGGCGCAGTATCAGCTCAGTGGTTTGTACAAGTACAACGGGTCGTTGCTCGGCCTCGACATCAGCAGCATCGATGACCTGCTGACCGCGTCCTATGTGGGCAACAGCTTTGCGTCGGCGAAAACCGGTACTCTGATCGACGACGACGGCGTGCTGTCTGCTTCGGACCCTACCGGCGAGATATTCCTCTCAGGATCGAGCACCCCGACGACCATCCAGTTTCTGGGCAACGCAACGATGCGGTCGGGGATCATATTCTCCAAGCCCGTCACGCTGGTCCTGATCAACAACGAACTCTATTTCTATGCCGAAGGCGGCCTCCCTGCCCTGAGCTTTTTGACATTCAGCCTGTCCTCCCGCTCGGGCGATCTTGTGGCCACGGCGAAAGAAACAGATGGCATCGTCTATGGCCAGAGCGCCGGCGAGGTCATGAATGTCGGCTACCGCGATTCCGGTGACGGCGATGTCATCACCGATGGCGATGACGACATTCGCGGCAATGGCGGTCGGGACACCATCAACGCGGGCGGCGGCGACGACAGCATCCACGGCGGATCTGATAATGATGTGATCTCGGGCGGGTCCGGCAATGACACGATCGACGGTGGCACCGGCAACGACAGACTGACGGGCGGCGTCGGCAACGACACCTTTGTCTACACCGCGGGTCAGGGCGCGGACACGATCACCGATTTTGGAAACGACACGGGCGGCGCCTTGGACGGCGACCCGACCAACAACGACTTTGTCGACCTGACGGCGTTCTACAACACCACATCGCTTGCGGGCGTGAATGCCGCCGGTCCGGATAACTTCGCCACAGCGCTCGGGATGCTCAGGGCCGATCAGGCCGACGGAACGCTGGACGGCATCATCAACGGCACCGACTACCGGAGCGTCATCGGCAACATCAACCTGCGGCTCGAACTTGGCGGCGCGCCGGTTGCCGCGACCGAACTGACCGTCGAAACGACCGGCGTGATCTGCTTTGGCGCGGGTACCCTGATCACCACCATGCGCGGGGCCATCCCCATCGAGAATCTGCGGCCGGACGACAAGATCCTGACCATGGACAATGGGTACAAGCCGCTTCTCTGGATCGGGAACCGCACCGTCTACGCCACGAACAAAAACGCCCCGATCCACATCCCCGAAGGCGCTTTGGGCAATGAGCGTAAGCTGGTTGTGTCCCCGAACCACCGGATGTGGGCACGCTCTGCGGTGGCGGAACTGATGCTCGGGGATCACGAAGTCCTGATTCCCGCAAAGTTTCTGGTGGGGCACAACGGCATCACACAGCAGCGCGGCGGACTGATCAGCTATCACCATATGCTCTTTGACCAGCACGAGATCGTCTTTGCCGAAGGCTGCCCGAGCGAGAGCTTTCACCCCGGCATTCAGGCCATGGACACCCTGTCCCAAGCCTCCAGAAACGAAATTCTGACGCTGTTCCCCGAACTGGCACAGATGGACGACGAACCGATGAAGACTTCGGCTCTGGCCCGTCAGTCGGTCAAAGCCCACGAAGCGCCCTTGGTTCTTCTATAACCTTCGCGCACGATAGCCACACTTGCGCAACCTGAGATTAACAGACCTTGTAGAAATTCTTAAAACAAGGCCCGTTCCCCCCAATCCTCCCATTCGCTAACACTCTGCGACGACGAAGGCGCGGCATTTTCCCGTGCGACGAGGAGGAGACTACCTATGAAATTGGGTTTGGGCAGCTACGCCTATCGCTGGTCCATCGGGATCAAGGACCAACAG
>CAXQKF010000453.1:0-4329 GCA_964224285.1 Donghicola sp.
AAGGACAGCACCAGCACCCCCAGCATGATGAGCATGCCGGTATTCTCGTTCTGGCCGGATTTCAGGTGTGCCAGACGTTTGGTGAACGCGGTCATTGGCGGGCCTCCTTGCGGCGCAAGATGTGGCTCAGGTCGATGCTAGAGGTGGAAATCGCGATCAGGATCGCCGCGCCGATGATCATCTGGAACGCAAAGGGCGAGACCCCCATCAGGTTCAGCCCGTTCTGGGTGATGGCCACGAACATGACCCCCAGCACGCAGCCCAGAATGGTGCCCTTGCCGCCCCCCAGACGTGCGCCCCCCAGAACCACGGCGGCCAGCACATCCAGTTCGCGGCCATAAAGGGCGTTGGGTACGACTTCCTTAACGATGTTCACTTGGCACAGGCCCGCGATCCCCGCCATCAGCCCCATCCAGCCAAAGGCCACGGCCTGCATGACAGCGATATTCACACCGGCGCGCCGCGCCCCTTCGGCATTGTCGCCAAAGGCATATAGCTGCCGCCCGATGTTGGTCCGCCGGATCAGCACCCAAGTGGCAACCACACAGGCGATCATCACCGCAACCGACAGGGTTAACTCGGACCAGACACCAGCCGCGTTCTCGTGCTCAAAGATAAAAATCCGCGCCGTCCACCAATCCGGCAGGCTGTAGATGTTGCGCCCCCCGGAAAAGAACATCAGCAGCCCGAAGAACGCGTTGAACGTGGCAATCGTCACCACGATCGAGATGATGCGGAACCCGTGGATCAGCCACGCATTGAGCAGCCCCAACAGCACCCCGAGCGATCCGCAAAACAGGAACCCCAGCAGCCAGTTTCCGCCGCCCACGGCCATCAGCATCTTGGCCGCCACGTACTGCACAACCGACGACGCCACCGCGAACGAAATGTCGATGCCCCCCGCGATCAGCACGACCAGCAGGCCCACGGCCCAGATCAGGTTCACAGCGCTGTTGTTCAGCAGGTTCGTGGCGTTCGGCAGGGTCGCGAACTGGGGCGCGGCGATGGACAGGCCGATGCAGATCAGCACCAGCACCACTCCCAGCCGTAATTCGGTCGTGTAGGATTTCATGAGGTCACGCATAAATCCGCTCCTCCAACTGGGGGACAGAGATGGCCCGCGGGTCGTATTCCTGCAACATCCGGCCGTCGGCCATATGCAGGATGCGGTCGGAATGGTGCATGACTTCGGTCACTTCGTCAGAGATCAGCAGGATCGCCAGCCCCTGTTCCGCCAGTTCGCGCCCGATGCGGAAGATGCCCGCGCGGGCGCCCACATCGACCCCCACTGTCGGGCTATCTAGGATCAGCAGGCGCGGATTGGTGGCCAGCCATTTCGCCAGCACGACTTTTTGCTGATTGCCACCTGACAACGTCGAGATCGGGTCATCGGGGTGGCCGATCTTCACGCCCATCTGGCGGATCCAGTGGGCGACCAGATCGGTCTTGCGGCTTTCCGAGATCAAACCCGCCGCCGTGGTTAATTTGCGCAGCACCGAGATCACCGTGTTGTCCGCGATGGACTGCTTTTGCAGCAGCCCCAGCGACAGGCGATCCTCGGACACATAGGCCATGCCTGCGTTAATCGCGGCGCGGACGGAACGAGGTTGATAGGCCTGCCCCTCTAGCCACATCTGGCCTTGGTCGGGGCGGGTCATGCCCATCATCACATGGGCCAACTCCGTGCGGCCCGCGCCGATCAGGCCGGTCAGGCCAACGACCTCGCCTGCCTTGATCGACAGGCTGACGTTCTGGAATTCCCCGTGCCGCGTCAGACCCTTGGCTTGGAATGCCACCGGCGCGTCAGGCAGGTCGCGGGCGGACACCTCGTTCTCGATCAGGTGGCCGGTCATAAGCTCGCCCAAGCGGGCCTGCGTCATCCCCGCCGTCGGATAGACGCCCACCAGATTGCCATCGCGCACCACGGTGACACGTTCGGCGATCTCCAGCACTTCGGCCAGACGGTGGCTGACAAAGACAATCGCCACCCCTTCGGAGGACAGCTTGCGCACAATATCCAGCAGGCGATCAGTCTCGGACTGGGTTAACGAAGCCGTCGGTTCGTCCATGAAAATCAGCCGCGCATCGTTCATCAGCGCGCGGGCAATCGCCACCACCTGACGCTGCGCGATGGGCAGGCTGTGCAGGGGCGCGCCCAAATCCATCCGCACGCCAAGACGCGACAGAACCTCGGCGGCGCGGGTGGTCATCTGGCCGAATTGCACCGAACGCGGCCGCAGCCCAACCAGGCTGTCAAAGGCGATATTCTCGGCCACGGACATGTGGGGAAACAGGGCCAAGTCCTGCCAGATCACAGACACACCCATCCGGCGGGCCTGCACAGGGTTAATCCGGTCGATCCGCTGGCCGAACAGTTCGATCAACGCGGCGCTTTCGGGTTGGTGAACGCCAGTCACCACCTTGATCAGGGTGGACTTGCCGCAACCGTTTTCACCGGCCAAACAGTGCACCTCTCCGGCGCGGACCTCGAAATCGACCTGGTTCAGCGCCTGTACGCCGCCAAAGGCCTTGGAAACCTTGTGCAATCGCAACGCAAAGCGTTCTGCCGGAGCAGTCGTCATAGCATACCTCGGGGGGAACATAGGGGGCGGGCGCGCAACCGTATCCGCGCACCCGCCGGGGAGGGGGCTTTAAAGGCCTTTTTCGGCCAGCTCGTCCACCGTATCTTTGTTAATTTCCAGCAGGTTATTGGTGATAATATCCTTGGCCGCCGCATCGGGGTGCACGACACCCAGACCGGGGATGTCCGCGCCATCCTCGACCTTTTCACCACTGGCCAGCATGTTGCCGAGGGTCACAAACACCTCGCCTGCCTGCGCGGGGTTCCACATGTAGCCGCCGGTCAGAACGCCCGAATGGATCATCTGACGGCCCTGCCCCGGCGAAAACGGACCCATCACATGGATTTCGCCGGTCTTGCGACGCTCTTCCACCGCGCGGCCTGCGCCGATGGGGCCTTGGCTACCGAACGCCAGAAAGCCCTTCAGATCAGGGTTCGCAGCGATCAGGTCCAGCGCGGTCGAGCGGCTGTCATCCACGTTTTCCGCCACACCGTAGCGGTCGCCGACAATCTCCAGATCGGGGCGGTTTTCCTTCATCCACGCGATGGCGGCGTCGGCCCAGGCATTGTGCAGCGGTACGGTCAGCGAACCGACATAAACCGCGTATTTGCCACCCTCGGGCACCTTCTGGGACAGAAGCTCTGCGTGCGCCTCGCCAAAGCCGTCAGCCGAGGCCAGCTCGAAGTTCCAGTCCACATTTTCCAGACCGGGCCCCTCGTGAGAGATCACGACGATCCCTGCATCGCGGGCCTTTTTCAGAACGGGCTCCAGCGCGGCTTCGTCGTTGGGAACCACGCCGATGACATCAACGCCCTTGGCGATCAGGTCCTCGATGGCCTGCACTTGCAGCGCGGGGTCCGCCGACACAGGGCCGATCATTTCGGCGGTCACACCCAGTTCGTCGGCGCGGCGCTTGATGCCATCTTCCATCGCGTTGAACCACGGAATGCCGCCGATCTTAACCACGATGCCCATGCTGGTTTCTGCAAAAGACGCCGACGCAAAGCCGACAGTCAGCGCCAACGCACTGACAAGGCCAGTGAATTTTTTCATAGTATCCTCCCTTCGCACGGCATTTCCGTACGATCGCAATAAGCTGCACACACATTTGCACAACCGATTGTGCTGCCTTGGCTAAAAAAACCACGACATCTCCTCTAACGTCGTGGACTTTGGCGCAGACTGTTTGCACAATCGATGTTGCAAAGCATCATGCCTTTCATGCATTCTGTCAACCTCAACTTGAAATCGCCCGAAAAAAGCACCGCTATCGATGTCCAGTAAACAAAAAGAAACGATCTACGACATTGCCCAACTGGCGGGTGCCTCTCCGTCCACGGTCAGCGCGGCGCTGAACGGGACGTGGAAGAAACGCAGGATTTCCCAGAAAACAGCGGAAAAGATCATCCGGATCGCCCGCGAACAAGGCTACACCACCAACAATCAGGCCCGCGCCCTGCGCACATCCCGGTCCGGTCTGGTCGCGCTGTTGGTTCCTGAATACAACCGATTTTTCTCGAACATCGCGCAGACCTTCTCCCAAGAGGTGCGCGCCCGAAACCAATGCCCTGTCATTATCTCGACCGAACGCGACCCAAAAGAGGAGCGCCACATCGTCGAAGACCTCAGCAACTGGCAGATCGATTCGATCTTCTTTGTCGGCTCGGTGTCCCCCGACGACCTGAGCCGCCAGTGTCAGGACGCAGCCATTCCCCACGTGTTCGTCGACCAACCCTGCGCGTTGGCC
>CAXQKF010000454.1:0-10631 GCA_964224285.1 Donghicola sp.
AAAGGCTTTCGTGACTATTTCGGCCATGAAGTCACCGAACGTCAGGAAATGCTGCGCCAGATCGCAGAGGTCTATAGCCACTATGGCTTTGATGCTCTGGAAACGAGCGCGGTCGAAACTGTCGAGGCGCTGGGGAAATTTCTGCCCGATGTGGATCGCCCGAACGAAGGCGTTTTCGGCTGGGAGGAGGAAGACAGTGGTTGGGTGGCCTTGCGCTATGACATGACCGCGCCTTTGGCCCGCGTCTATGCCCAGTTCCGTAACGATCTGCCGACCCCCTATCGTCGCTATGCGATGGGCCCCGTTTGGCGCAACGAAAAGCCCGGCCCTGGCCGCTTTCGCCAGTTCTACCAGTGCGATGCGGATACCGTGGGTGCGCCTTCGGTTGCGGCGGATGCCGAGATTTGTGCGATGCTGTCGGATACGCTGGAGCGCGTAGGCATCCCCCGCGGCGACTACATCGTGCGCATCAACAACCGCAAGGTTCTGAACGGCGTCATGGAAGTAGCGGGTGTTCTGGACCCGTCCGACGAGACCAAATTCGAGGCCGAGCGCGGCATCGTTCTGCGCGCCATCGACAAGCTGGACCGCTTGGGCGAGGACGGCGTGCGTGCCCTGCTGGGTGAGGGCCGCAAGGACGAGAGCGGCGACTTTACCAAGGGTGCCGGTCTGGGGACCGAGCAGGCCGAGGTCGTCATGGGCTTCATGGCGGCGCGTCGCGATAGCGGTGCGGAAACGCTGGCTCGTCTGCGCGAACTGGTTGGCAGCAGCACCATCGGTGCCGAGGGCGTGGACGAACTGGAAGAGATCGCGACTCTGCTGGATGCCCAAGGCTACGGCCCTGACCGCATCATTATTGACCCCTCGGTCGTGCGGGGTCTGGGATACTACACCGGTCCCGTCTATGAGGCCGAGCTGACCTTTGAAATTTTCGATGAAAAGGGCCGCAAGCGCCAGTTCGGCTCGGTGGCCGGTGGTGGCCGCTATGACGATCTGGTCAAGCGTTTCACTGGTCAGGTCGTGCCCGCGACCGGCGTGTCGATCGGTGTGGACCGTCTGCTGGCCGCCCTGCGCGCCAAGGGTCGCATCGGCCAAGAGGGTGCCCGTGGTCCCGTGGTCGTGACTGTGATGGATAAGGCCCGCATGGCCGACTACCAGCTGATGGTGCGCGAGTTGCGCGAGGCTGGCATCCGCGCCGAGGTGTATCTGGGTAACCCCAAGAACTTTGGTAACCAGCTGAAGTACGCGGACAAGCGCAACAGCCCTGTGGCCGTCATCGAAGGCGGGGACGAGGCGGAGCGCGGGGTAGTCCAGATCAAGGACCTGATCCTTGGCGCCAAGATCGCTGAAGAGGCGACACTTGAGGAATGGAAGGACCGTCCGTCGCAGTACGAAGTGGCCCGTGGTGATCTGGTCGCCAAGGTGCGCGAAATTCTGGATCTGTACAAATGATCGACCGTAGCGCCCCCCGCAAACTGGCCTCTGACCTGCGTGCGCGGTTCGAGGCCTTGGGCGCAGTGCCCGTAGAGCCGCCGTTTCTGCTGCCTGCGGACACCCTGCTGGATCTGTATGGCGAGGATGTTCGTGGCCGCGCCTATGTGACCTCGGACCCCGCGCGGGGCGAGATGTTCATGCGCCCCGACTTTACCGTGCCGGTCGTGCAGATGCACATGGCCCAAGGGGCCGAGCCTGCACGCTATACCTACTCGGGCGAGGTGTTCCGCCGTCAGGAAGAGCATCCCGACCGCGCCATCGAATTCCTGCAGGTGGGCTACGAGGTCTTTGACCGTGCCGACCCCGTGGGGGCTGAGGCCGAGGTTTTCGCCCGTATCGCGGATGTGCTGGCGCCGATGGGGCTGAGGGCCGTGATCGGTGACATCGGCCTGCTGCGCGCCGCGATCGAGGGGCTGGACACGACCCAGCGCCGCAAGTCCGCGCTGCTGCGCCACATCTGGCACCCCCGCCGGTTCCGCGCCCTGCTGGACCGTTTCGCGGGCCGTGCGCCGGTGCCTGCTGCCCGCGAGGCGCTGCTGAAATCGGCGGACCCGATGGCGAATGCCGGTCCGATGATCGGTCTGCGCTCAGCCGCTGAAATCGAGGCGCGCATCGCCGCCCTGCGCGAAGATGCGGCTACCGCGCCGATTTCCGAAGGCCAGCTGGAACTGATCGAAGCCCTGCTAGAGGTGCGCGAAACCGCCCCCTATGCGCTGGAACAGCTGCGTGATCTGGCGGTCGATATGCCCTCGATCAGCAAGGCTGTGGAACGCATGGCCGCCCGTAACGCTGCGCTGGCCAAGATGGGCGTTGATCTGGAGACCCTGTCGTTCGAGGCCAACTATGGCCGGACCTCGATGGAATATTACGACGGCTTCGTCTTTGGCCTGATCGCCGAGGATCGCCCCGATCTGCCCCCCGTGGCGACGGGCGGGCGCTATGATGCGCTGACCTCGACACTGGGGCAGGGCCGTGAAATTCCGGCCGTCGGCGGCGTTATCCGTCCCGGACTGGTTCTGGACCTCGGAGGTCTGTCATGACGATCAAGATCGGTGTGCCCTCCAAGGGCCGTCTTATGGAGAAAACCTTTGACTGGTTCGCAGAGCGGGGCGTGTCCCTGTCGCGGGCTGGCTCTGAACGCGAATACGCGGGCAAGGTCGAAGGGATCGAGGGCGTGGAACTGGTCCTGCTGTCCGCAGGCGAAATCCCCCGTGAACTGGCGGCGGGCCGCATCCATCTGGGTGTGACCGGTCAGGACCTGATCCGCGAGAAGCTGTCCCAGTGGGACCAGCGGGTCGAGGAACTGGCAGAACTGGGCTTTGGTCAGGCGGACCTGATTATCGCGGTCCCGCAGGCGTGGGTAGATGTGGATACGCTGGAAGACTTGGATGCGGCGGCGGCAGCCTTTCGCACCGAGCATGGCTTCCGCCTGCGCATTGCCACCAAATACCACCGTCTGGTGCGCGAGTACCTGAAGGAACACGGTGTGGCCGACTACCAGCTGGTGGACAGTCAGGGTGCGACCGAAGGCACGATCAAGAACCTGACCGCCGAGGCCGTGGCCGACATCACCAGCTCTGGCGAGACGCTGCGCGCCAACCACCTGAAAATTCTGTCGGACGCTCTGGTGCTGCGCTCGCAGGCGACGCTGTTCAAGGCGCGGGGGCTGGACCTTGATGACGGGGAACGGGCCAAGCGCACCGAGTTGTTGAAAATGCTGGGTGTCTGGAACTGACCGGATCGGGGCGCTGCGGCGCCCCTTTGCTTTTAGATCACACCGATGTCGGCTAGCGCGGCGGACAGTTCAGGCGGCAAGCTGTCTTCGGCCTCTCGGCCTTTGCGCAGGTCGCGGGGGCTGTCCTCGGGTGTGAGGTAGCGCCAGCCCTGAAACGGACGGCGGGGGGCGGGTTCGGTGCGATGTACCTCGTCATCCAGCACAATTCCGCAGCGGCGAATGCCATCCCCGAGATCAACCTCGTCCAGCCCGATGATGCGCTGGCGGGCCAGAATCACACCTTTGAACACCCAATAGAGCGATCCGCCAGCCAGCACCTCGGCCTCGCGTTTCGGCCACATGCGGGTGACATGGCGCACACGCCCGTCCGGCCCTTTGGCACGCGGGGTCTTTTGCCAGTTCAGAAGGTCTTCGACCTGCTCGGCACCGACACAGAGCTTTAGTAGATTGATATGTTCAGACATTGTTAACCACCTTATGCCGGTACTTAGCCGATTGTCAGGGGTGGGCAAGACGCTTGGCGCCACTTTCCGTTCGGTAGTTTTCCACAGGCCCTTGTGCAAAGTTTGCAATCCTGAGGAGAGTCGCGCATTTCATGGATTTTTCGATCGCGGGGCAGGGTGCGTTAACCCTCGGAAGGGACGTTGTTTTTTGGTGAATTAGCGAAATGGGCCCTATGGCTGCTGCGGGCATCACCCGCTAAATGTAGGGATGTGGATAATTAATTATCCTATATATGGTGACAAAAAGGCAATTTTCGGCGATAAACGCGTTGACCAAACATGGCGCGTGCACTAGCTAGCGCCTCCGGACCATCACAAAAAATCGAGGCTGAAATGACCCGCTTTGCTGCCCCTATCGCCGAACAAATCTGGGATATGAAGTACCGTTTGAAACAGGCGGACGGGCAGCCGGTTGATGGCACTGTCGAGGACACATGGCGTCGAATCGCGACCAGCCTTGCCTCGGTCGAAAAAGATCCCAAGACTTGTGAAAAGAAATTCTACGGCGCGCTGGAAGACTTCAAATTTCTGCCCGCAGGCCGCATCACCGCAGGCGCTGGCACCGGCCGCACCGTGACCCTGTTCAACTGCTTTGTCATGGGGACCATTCCGGACAGCATGGCAGGCATCTTTGACATGCTCAAAGAGGCTGCCCTGACCATGCAGCAGGGTGGCGGCATCGGTTATGACTTCAGCACCATCCGCCCCCGTGGCGCGGACGTGAAGGGCGTTGCGGCAGATGCGTCCGGCCCGCTGTCCTTTATGGATGTGTGGGACGCGATGTGCCGCACCATCATGTCTGCCGGTTCGCGCCGCGGCGCGATGATGGCCACCATGCGTTGTGACCACCCCGATATCGAGGACTTCATCACCGCGAAGTCCGACGCGGCCCGCCTGCGCATGTTCAACGTTTCTGTTCTGGTCACCGATGCCTTCATGGAAGCGGTCAAGAACGACGGCAGCTGGGAACTGAAATTCGGCGACAAGATTTTCAAGACCGTCGAGGCTCGTGATCTGTGGAACAAGATCATGAAGTCCACTTATGACTACGCTGAGCCGGGTGTGATCTTCATCGACCGCATCAACCAGATGAACAACCTTGGTTACTGCGAGAGCATCGCAGCCACCAACCCTTGCGGCGAACAGCCCCTGCCGCCCTATGGCGCGTGTCTTTTGGGCTCGATCAACATGGCCCGTCTGGTGGACAACGCCTTCGAAGATGGCGCTGTCCTGAATGAAGAAAAGCTGACCGAGCTGGTCGCGCTGGCTGTTCGCATGATGGACAACGTGGTTGACGCCAGCCGCTTCCCGCTGGAGGCGCAGGCCCGCGAAGCCGAGCAGAAACGCCGCATTGGTCTGGGTGTCACCGGTCTGGCCGACGCCCTGCTGATGGTAGGCCTGAAGTACGGCACCGACGAAGCCGCCGCGCAGACCGAAGCATGGATGAAGCAGATCGCCCGCGCGTCCTATCTGGCGTCGGTCGAACTGGCCAAGGAAAAGGGTGCCTTCCCGCTGTTTGACGCCGAAGGCTACCTGGCTTCGGGCAACATGAAGCAGATGGACGATGACGTCCGCGCTGCAATCGCAGAGCACGGCATCCGCAACGCGCTGCTGACCTCGATCGCACCCACCGGCACCATTTCGCTGTATGCGGGCAACGTCAGCTCGGGCATCGAGCCTGTGTTCGCCTACGCCTACAAGCGCAAGGTTCTGCAAAAAGACGGCAGCCGGACCGAAGAAGAAGTGGTCGATTACGCCGTCCAGATGTGGCGCGAGAAGATGGGCGACGCAGAACTGCCCGATCACTTCGTCAACGCCCAAACGCTGGAGCCCGCAGCCCACGTGAAAATGCAGGCGGCCGCGCAGAAATGGATCGACAGCTCGATTTCGAAAACCATCAACTGTCCCGAAGACATCAGCTTTGACGAGTTCAAGGACGTCTACATGGCGGCATGGGATCAGGGCTGTAAGGGCTGCACCACCTACCGCCCGAACGATGTGACCGGTTCGGTCCTGTCCGTCAGCGAAGAGAGCGAAGCAGCCCCCGAGGCGGATGAAGGCGCAGATGTCGTCTACCTGTCCGAGCCGCTGGACCGTCCGCAGGCGCTGGAAGGCAACACCTACAAGCTGAAATGGCCCGATAGCGAGCACGCTATCTATCTGACCATTAACGATGTCGTTGTCGGCGGTCGCCGCCGTCCGTTCGAAGTCTTCATCAACTCCAAGAACATGGAGCACTTTGCCTGGACCGTCGCGCTGACTCGCATGATCTCGGCCGTGTTCCGCCGTGGCGGGGACATCACCTTTGTCGCCGAAGAGCTGAAAGCCGTGTTCGACCCCCGTGGCGGCGCATGGATCCAGGGCAAGTACATCCCCTCGATCCTCGCAGCGATCGGTAGCGTGATCGAGCAGCACCTTGTTTCGATCGGCTTCATGGAAGGCGAGGGCATGGGCCTGAAGTCTGACCCCAAGGCGATGGTCGTCAATTTGGACCAGCCCAAGGGCAAGGCATGCCCCAGCTGCGGTCAGTATTCCATGATGATGGTAGAGGGATGTATGACCTGTTCCTCATGTGGTCACAGCAAATGCGGATAACGTAAGTCATTGATTTTATCGTGAAATATATCACACGCAGTTGCCATCGTTGGTAAAATGAAGGTGGCCCGCCAGCGCATCAGGCGATCAGCTGGACAATATCCTTGCGGCGAAATCTGAGAAGATAAAGCTGAAATGGCGGGCCACCACTCGTTTAAGTCAGAGTACTGGCAACATGTTGATTTGTTCTGCTTTTCAGTATTCTCTGCGCAACTCGCTGCAGGGCGTTGTAGGGCCAGAATAGAAACCTTGCACTTTTGGCTTGGCCGTGAAACATCGTCCTTGTTCTCTTGAACTGGATGATCTTCTGCGTTTGCGACTTATGGATATGATTGATCAACAGCACGAACTGATGCAGGTGTCCTGCCAGACTGATTGGTCGGTTTCTGTATGGGAATGTTGTGGTTTTGTTTCATCGAGATCCGACACGCCCGTAATACTGCCGAGGTCGATCGAACAGTATGACTTCGCCACGTATGGTTGAAAACGACTTGCACCTGTTCAAAGTAATTCGAGCAGAAAACGATTTTTAATCGATGCGATAGTTCAGTTGAATTTGGAATGGTATAAGCGAGGCGGCTCAAATATGGATAAGAATATGGGTAAAAGAAAGTTAGTAATTCATATCGGAGATCCAAAGACTGGCTCTACTTCCATTCAGGATGCCTTGGCGCTTGATCTTATCAAATATTGTGACGAGCCACCGTTTTACAACTCACGACTTGCGCACAACTTCTTGCCGAAAGTTGTAAAATCGTTCATTCATGGTAGTGAAGATGAAAAATCAACTTCGGAAAAGAGGCTGAAAACTTTTTTTCAAGAAATTCGCACATCTGCCAATCCCGCATGCGTTATATCGGCGGAGCTGTTCTCCGAAGTGAGTCCCGGAGATTTGAAGCTTGTACTCGAGCAATTTTTGCCGCTTGAAGAGTTCGAAATAAAAGTGATTTGCTATATTCGACCTCATGCGGACTGGATTGTTGCTACATTCGGTGAGAGCCTGAAGATTGGAAACTTTCAAGGCAACATAGAGCAGTTCTGCGAAAGCCGCCTTACGTCCGAAAGAATTTTTCCTTATGCAAAAAGGCTTAAATCTTGGAAGGGGACATTTGGGTCAGACTTCGTCTTGAGGCCCTTTCAAAGATCAAAATTGATTGGCAACTCCGTTGTTACAGATTTTGCTGTTACCGCATTCGGAAGTGACGATCTGTCAATTTCAGATAAAGTAGAGAACGGGAAAAGCAATACATCTCTAGGATTGGAAGATCTTGTTCGCCTTTCGTATATCCACAGAGAGCTTGGAAAGCGTACTTGGATTTTTCACCATCATGTCGGGTGGGAGTTTCATCGCGTTGTCGATGTGCTTACGGCAAGCAATGGCATTTCGCCTTCTAAGAAGACGAAGGTAATGATGCATGAAAGCTTGGCGCAGAAAGTTCGCGACAGATTTTATGAGGATGCCCTAGAGACAGACAGCCTGTTCTTTAAAGGCGAAGAGTTTTTGGTAAAGAGCCTCAATGAAAGCATTGAGAAGTCATGTGCAGAGATGCAATTAGTGTCTCTGGATGCGCATTTTTGTGACAGTGAAATTAGATCTTTGCAGATATTGGCAAATGTTCTTTCGTCTTCTTTTCAGAAGAAATCCAAAACATGGGTCAATCACTTTGAGGATGCCCGAGTTGAAACAAGAGATTTTCTTTTCAATAGTGAATCTGGCGTTGGTGGCAGAGCGGGGGTTTAGAGTATTTTGAACAGGGAGAGGGGGTGGTTGCCGCTTTCCTTACTCAAGAGCACACCATAGGTTTTCCTAGAGCGGATTGCTGATTACGTGGATGCAAACGCAAAGAGGCGCAGTAGCGTTGACCAGCGCCTCTTTAACTTTCTGAAAGTCAACTGCTTACGATGAGATGGGGTTGATATCCTTATGTGTGTAATGGCCCAGTGATTTCTTGCTCATGCTATAAAAGAAGAAAGTAGCCATGAGTTAGGGTATGGACGAGACCGTCAAACGCTGGACAGCCAAGCGAAAGACCGCCCTGCTGATAGAGATCATTCAGGGCAAAACCACGGTGACCGGGGCCAGCCGGAGCTATGACCTGACGCCGTCCGAGATCGAAATCTAGGTCGACGATGCGAAGAAGGGGGTGGAGAATTCTCTGTGTGCGACGTCGCAAGACATCCATGCGCAGTACGAGAAGCAGCTCAAAGACCTGCAGGAAGCCTATGGCGAGGCCATGCTCGAGCTGCGTGCTCGAAAAAAGTTCCAAGCCTTCATGGTGAGGCATTGAGCCGCCACCGGTTCGAGGCCAATATCGAACGGAGGACGGCAATTGATCCGGACGCTGCATGAGGGCCTTTTGGCGGATGGGATCAAAGTCTCGATCGCCAAGCTCTGCGCCTGGTTCGGCGTTCCGCGACGAACCGTTTACTATCGGCCGACAAAGTCGGCGCCCAAGGTCGATCCGCGCTTCGCGGAGCCGATCAAGGTCATGATCGAGGAAGAGCCTACTTTCGGCTATCGGACCGTGGCATTGCTTTTGGGGTTCAATAAGAACACCGTACAGCGGATTTCCCGCATAAAAGGCTGGCAGGCACGCAAGCGCGCCGTCGGGATGCGCCGACGCATTCAGGCCGTTCCGTCCGTGGCCACCGACCCGAACGAGCGCTGGTCCACGGACCTGGCCCGCGTTGGATTGTAACGGCTCCATCGTGACCGCCTGCCTGACTTGGGTCTGATGTCTTAAGCTAAGTCATTATTGGCGTCGTTACCGACGTCGTATGAGGCAGGGCTTAAGATGCGACAGGAAGTTATTATCGGGGTCGAACGGCGGCGTCGCTGGCGGGATGAAGAGAAGATGGCCATCCTGGACGTGGTTGGCGTGAACGGCGCCAGTGTTTCGGATGTTGCACGGGCGCATGATATTACCCGTCAGCACATTTACCAATGGCGACAAGAACTGAAGAAGAAGGGCTTGTTAGAGGCTACAGCAGGCGCTGGGGCTACTTTCTTGCCCTTAGCTCAGCCCGAGCCAGACTGTGCTGATGAACGCTCGGCCGGTGACATCGAGATCCGGGTGGCCAATGGTCGAACCCTTCGTTGTCCAACTGATCTGTGCTCGGACAAACTGCTCAGGCTCGTGCGTCTGCTGGAGGCCGTATGATTGGCCCGGGAGCGGGCGTCAGAGTGTATCTGGCCTGCGGTGTCACAGACATGAGGAAGGGGATCGGTGGCCTTGCAGCACTAGCGCAGGATGTTTTGCGTCAGAAACCTGCAGGTGGGGCCGTGTTTGCCTTTCGTGGGCGGCGTGGGGACCGGATCAAGCTCTTGTTCTGGGACGGGCAAGGATTTTGCCTTTACTACCAGGTGCTGGAACGGGGGCGGTTTCCTTGGCCAAGCGCGGGTGACGGGGCGGTTCGCCTGACCTCGGCGCAGCTGGCCATGCTCTGGGAAGGGATCGATTGGCGGCGGCCGAACTGGGGTGCTCCGCCTGCACGTATGGGGTGATACCCCCCTGTTTTAACGCTATTTTACTGGCTTATCGACCTGTTCTCTGGTAATCAGGGCCATGTCTGATCCTGTCTCTCCTTTGCCTGACGATGCCGCCGATTTAAAGGCGATGATTGCAGCTCTGCAGGCAGAAAACGCACGGATCGCAGCAGAGAATGCTCGGATGTCGGCCACTCTGCGTGCCCATGATCAACTGGTTCAGGCGCTGCGCCTGCGGATCGCCAAACTGCAAAAAATGGCCTTTGGAAAATCCTCGGAGAAGGTCGAGCGAGAGATCGAGCAACTGGAACTTGCGCTCGAGGATCTGTTCGTCGCCATCGCCGAGCAAGACAAACACCCCATCGACGAGGGGCAGGACGATCCCGAAAGCCCCACTCTTCCGCGCCGCCGTCCTCGTGTGTCCGATGACACGGTTCGAGAGCGGTGTGAACTGGACCCGGGCACGTGTTGCCCCGAATGCGGCGGCGACCTGCATACTCTAGGCGAGGATGTCAGCGAGATGCTCGACATGATCCGCGCACAGATGAAGGTTGTGCAGATCGCGCGTCTGAAGAAGTCGTGCCGCCGTTGCGAGACCATCATTCAGTCCCCGGCACCCAGTCGCCCGATCCCGGGCAGCATGGCTGGCGCAGGTCTCTTGGCCTATATTCTGGTCTCGAAGTTCGATGACCATCTTCCATTGTACCGCCTGCACGAAATCTTTGCGCGCATGGGCGCGGATATCCCCGAGACGACGCTGGTTGGCTGGTGCGGCCGCGCAATGAAAGTGCTGCAACCCCTGATCGACCGGATCGAA
>CAXQKF010000455.1:0-7757 GCA_964224285.1 Donghicola sp.
TTAGGGTGCAGCTGATGCTTCGCCGCGATCTCCTGCACGGTCTTGTCGCCACGCAGCGCTTCCAACGCCACCTTGGCCTTAAACTGATCTGTAAAGTTCCGGCGCTTTGCCATGTTCGTATCCCTTCAAAGGTTCGGGAAACACCTTAGCTGACTGTCCGGTTTCCTGGGACCACTTCAGACCTCATCCGCTGACCTTCGTCTCTGGCCGCAGCTTTTCAAAATGCCGTTCTTGAAGGCCAGATAGAAATTTGCACTCGGTCACACGCAAACGGGGCGAAAAACCTCTTTGATTACAGGTGGCAACCTCAAAGGTTGCTAGCTCACTGTTTGATTTTCCGAACCCACTTCCGCGAGCAAAATCTGCCGAATTGAGCTTTCAATTTTGACTTTACCAAATGTTGAAGCATCTCGGAAAACTGACTTCGTTTCGCATTCGAAGCAAATCAAGTCATGCTGACGGCCGACAACTTTTAGACCAACTGAACTTTCCCCGACATGGACCACATAGACCTCGCATGCTAGGTTCGCGCCTGCTTTCACCGGCGCATGGAATTGTAGGTCCATAGAGACAAAAGGCATGGCCGTGTTTCTTTCCGTGAGTAGAAAAAGCCAGCCCCGGCCTGAAAGCAAATCGTCCCAGAAAGTCTCGATTGCTTCCAGCGCGAAATTCGTAATCCGGCCAGTAAAGGCGATTCCCAGCTGGTCACAGTCGCCAAAGAAAATCCTGCGTTCGAAGGCAAATCGTGGTTTAAATTCTGTTTCTGGTACATTCATTGCAGCGTTACGGGCTCAACATTTCTTTGTCTCTGGTGCGTGACAGCGATAGGAAGGAATAGTTTTCCGGTCATTATGCCATGCGCCGGAATTCGGCGGGGGTCGCACCTGTCATTTTTCGAAAAGTTCGACTAAAATGACTCTGATCTGCAAAACCGCAGTCAAGCGCGACCACTTTCAGGGGGGCATTACCCTTTCTCAGCATCTCCTGGGCCTTCGATATTCGCTTGCGCAAAACATATGCAGACGGTGCCAACCCAAACTCCGCCTTGAACTGACGCGAAAAGTGAAACTGGCTGAAACCGATAGATGCGGCCATGTCTTCCAGACTGAGGTTTTCACCTAAGCAGCTTTCAACGAGATCGATGATTCTCTGCCTTTGAGCAGGGCTGAAGTTCGAGTTTGCGTCGCTGGTCAAAGAGACCTTGGCGTACTGACGCAGAAGGTGAACGGCGATCTGGCTGCGCAGGGCGTCGATGATCAATCTCTGGCCGATTCCACCGTTCTTTAGCTCATTCTCTAGCAATTGGATGCAGTTCAGGATACAGGGGTCCTTCGCAGATAGCCAATCATTGATCTCAATGGACTTCGGGTCACGGTCAAAGACCGAAAGGGCCGTGTTTTCGAGTTCGCTGTGATTGAGATAGACGTGTCTAACCGCGATAGGCTCGGACCAACTCCAAGTGGATTCCTCTGCACGCGTGAGCAAGGAAATCCTACCCTTCTCTACGCGCGCGCTTTGCCATGGGCCGCCACTCGTGCGGCGCATAGTGGTTGGCGCGCCATCATATGCAACAATCATATAGTCGCGCATGGGGGGAATTGCCGCGTCTTGTCGCTCATAACGATAGCCCTTCAGGGTAATGCCGTTCCAGTTGCACCCGGAGCTGTCCAACGTAGTCGTGCCGGGAATCCATTCGGGTATCCGGTCCGGTGATATGAGCAGTCTTTCCATCTTGGCCTCCCTGAACTTTTTCACGATCGTCCGCTTGAGCTGAAATTTCGGCTTAGGTCGTCTCGCGCATCCGCGGTTCTTCTCGAACGATATTCGCTTGAGTCAATCTATCGATTTCAGCTTCTGTCAGTCCAGCCTCGCTAAGCAACTGCCTACTATGCTGCCCGAAGCGAGGCGGTGCCGCGCGAACCGCTCCGGGGGTACGCGACAAGCGTGCTGGCACGCCGGTGCCGCGGTAGGTGCCAACTGATACCACCATGCCGCGATGTCGGGTGTGTGGATGCTCCAACGCTTCATTCACATTCCGAACGACTCCGGCGGGAATCCCAGCTTTCAAAAGCACCGGCTCAAGTTTGAAGGCGTCATGTTGCACCAGGCACTCTGACAAGACCTCTGTCATCTCTGACCGATGCGCAAGACGCGCGGCATTGTCGGCAAATCGTGGATCGCAGGGCACCTCAGGCAGGCCAAGCACGTCACAGAGTTTTGCGAACTGACCATTGTTACCGATAGCCAGATAGAGTTTGCCATTACTTGTTTCGAACATGTCGTATGGTACGATATTTGGATGCCCATTGCCCGTCGCCATTGGTATCTGTCCGGCCATGAGGGAATTAGCCGCTTGGGGATGCATCATGCTGATCGCGCAGTCATATAGCGGCACTTCGATGGCTTGGCCCAATCCGGACCGGCCCCGTTCCAAAAGTGCTGCGAGAATAGCGTTACAGGCGATCAGACCGGTGCCGATGTCCACGATGGGCGTACCCATGCGTGTCGGGCCTTCGGAGGGATTGCCGTTGATGCTCATGAGGCCCGTCATAGCTTGTACCACGGCGTCATAGCCGGGAAAACCGCCAAGTGGGCCATCGGAACCAAATCCAGTCACGTGGCAGAGTACCAGTCTAGGAAAACGTTTCCTGAGCACATCATCATAGCCAAGCCCCCATTTTTCAAGAGTACCAGACTTAAAATTGTGAACTAAAACATCCGCATCCTGAAGAAACCGCAAAATCAGGTCGCGCCCTTCCGGTTGCTGCAGATCGATAGAGATGGACCGCTTGTTGCGGTTGGCGCCAGAGAAATAGGCGCTGAGTTCATCATTGAAAGGCGGGCCCCAACTGCGGGTCTCGTCGCCCAGAGGCGGCTCCACCTTGATGACCTCAGCGCCATGATCCGCAAGCAGTTGGGTGCCGTAAGGCCCGCCCAGCACGCGGCTGAGATCGACCACCTTGATCCCGTCCAATGAGCCAGCCATCAAAGCACCTCCTGATAGAGGCGCGCCACATCTTCGGCTGTCATATCGCGCGGGTTGGTCTCCAGCAATCGCGTGATACCGGTCACGACCTCATTAGCCATTCCGGGAATGGCTGCCTCGGTCACTCCGACACCAGAAAGTCGAGACTCAAGTCCGCTTTCGACTAGCATCCGTTCCATCTCGTCGATCAGGCCATGGGCCGCAGCCACATCAGAGTTGAAAGGCCGCGAGGGCAGTAGTAACCGCGATAGACGAGCATATTCAGCTTCTGCAACGGGCATGTTGAACCGCATCACTGGTCCTGCGACCAGAGCGTTTGCGTGCCCGTGAGGAACCTTGAAACCTGTTCCCAGTGGGTATGACAAGGCATGAATCGCCCCCACGCTGGCATTAATGAAGGCCATCCCAGCCAGTGTCGCCCCCAACAGCATGGCCTCTCGCGCTGACAGGTCCGAAGGCGTTTCCATGACGATTGGTAAGTTCTGACCGAGAAGCACCAGCGCTTTGTCCGCCATTCCATCGGAAATGGGATTCTTTCTGGTGCGACTGGTTACTGCCTCAATGGCGTGAACCATTGCGTCTAACGCCGTGGCCGCCGTGATGTGACGAGGCATTCCCAATGTTAGCTTTGCATCTAGCAAGGCAACGTCAGGCAGAAGCTGCGGTGCATATACCGCTTTTTTTTCGTGGCTTTCCGAAGTCAGCACGGACACCCATGTTACCTCTGATCCGGTCCCTGCCGTGGTTGGCACCTGGATCAGCGGCACGCGTTTATCGGTGACCTGATTGATCCCGATCATGTCCGTAATCGGTTGATCGTTGGCTACCGCCGCTGCGATGACCTTGGCAGTGTCCAGTGAACTGCCGCCGCCAAGTCCGATGATTCCGTCAGCACCAAAGGCCCGCGCGACCTCTACCGCGGCCTCGACGACAGCGATCGGGGGGTCCGCTTCGACTTTATGAAAAATCTCAACCTCGATGCCAGCAGCCCTAAGTGAGGCGGCTGCCTCGTCCGCAAAACCACAGGCCAATATGCCCGGGTCCGTCACGACCAGCGCACGGGTGCAAGACAAATCTTGCATCAGGCTGCCGATCCGGCCAAGCCCACCGCTCTCGCAGACGATCCTCGGGGTGGAAAGGAAATTGAAGTCCATAGTTTGTCTTCGCTCCTGTTAAGCTGCTGCAGTGCGGATCATATTCCGCGCGATCAGTATTTGCTGAATCTGGGTTGTCCCCTCGTAGATGCGGAAGAGACGCACATCGCGATAGAAGCGCTCGACCGCATATTCGGCCATGTATCCTGCACCGCCGTGGATTTGCACTGCGCGATCGGCCACTCGACCTACCATCTCACTGGCAAACATCTTGCAGCAGGCAGCATCAGTCGACACGTTCTGACCAGCGTCCTTGCGGCGTGCTGTTTCTTCGATCATGCAACGCGCTGCGAAGGCCTCGGCGCGACTGTCAGCCAGCATGGCTTGGATCAGTTGCTTTTCAGCGATGGGTTCACCGAATTGTTTGCGTTCCATCGCATAGGATAGGCTGTCACGGATCAGCCGTTCGGCGGCGCCCACACAGACGGCAGAAATATGCAGTCGGCCCCGATCAAGGACTTTCATTGCCGTTTTGAAGCCCTTGTTCAGACGGTCCGGCCCGCCGATGATGTTCGAGGCAGGCACGCGGACATTGTCAAGGATGACGTCGCATGTGTGCGAACCCTTCTGCCCCATCTTCCTGTCAGGCTGGCCAAGCGTTATGCCCGGCGTCCCTGCCTCGACGAGAAAAGCGCTTACGCCGGCAGAACCTTTCACCTCTGGACTGGTCCGGGCAAAAACCGTGAATAGATCGGCACGCGGCGCATTGGTAATGTAGCGCTTCGTGCCGTTCAGTAGGAAATCGTTTCCATCACGCCGCGCAGTGGTGCGCAGACCGCCAGCATCCGAACCAGCATCTGGCTCGGTTAGGGCGAAGGATGCGATCATATCTCCGGAGGCGAGAGCTGGTAGATACTTCGCCTTCTGCTCGTCGGTTCCATCGATGATGATTCCCTGCGAGCCGATCCCGTTGTTTGTGCCAACTAGCGACCGGAACGCAGGCGAAGCCTGGCCAAGAACGAAAGCGGCTTGCACTTCCTCTATCATCGACAAGCCAAGCCCGCCGAAATCCTCCGGGATCGACATGCCGAAAAGGCCCATCGTGCGGATTTCATCGACCAGCATAGGCGGAATCACATCTTCATCGGCGACGCGATCCTCGTAAGGGATTAGTCGCTCTTTCACGAAGCGGTCGAGCGCGTCGAGAAACTGGGAAAGGGTATCTGTATCAAGGGCCATTATGCTCTCTATTGTTCAGGGTGCGACCGCCGCAACGCGGCGGACAAGATCGACAAGGCGGTGCGCGACGTCGCTTTCGATCCAATCGCGCGTAAGGGTTTGCGAAGGACCGCCGCAGTTGAAGGCAATGATGGGTGAGCCGTCCGTCGGCACGAAGGGCACTGCTACTGCGTTCACGTCACGCTTCCACTCCGTGAAGGACGTGCAATAACCGTACTGTTGGTAGTCTTCGATAGCTGCTTCGATTCCGGGCAGCACATTCGGCCAGTTGTCACCCTCATGTTCCTCCACAAGGGCCAGAATTCTGGCCTGCTCATCCGGGCCGTGTGCCGCTATGCAGGCGCGACCAACCGCGGTAGTGGCCAGTTTAATATGGGCACCAACCTCAATCGCCAGCGTGACGGCGTTGGTGCCCTTGCACCGCTCTAGATAGACCATCGATAGTCGGTCACGACTGGCCATGGCCACCGGCATACCTGTGTAATCGGCTAATTCCTGCATAAAGGGCTTTGCGAGTTGCCGCAGCGGAATCCCTGCAAGGCAGGAGAAACCCAGCGAAAGCACTGGAGGGGCCAGTCGATAGCGTGCTGTATCCGGATCGTAGCTGAGGTATTCCAGCTTGTTCAGTGTATAGGCCAGCCTTGAGACCGTCGATCTGCTCAGGCCAGTGCGCTCGGCCAACTCACCATTCCCCAGAGCTTCCCCTTCCCGCCGAAAGGCCCGCAACAGCTCCAAGCCGCGCGCCAACGCCGTGACAAAATCGCGGTCCTGTCTCTCGGCGTCCTTGGTGCGGTCTTTCCTTGGTCTCACGACATCCCTCCTCGGGAAGAATTATGCGTCTTGAAACACATCTAAACGATCGATAACGTCCGCGTCAATACTGTGGTAAACTTTTCCGCTATGCGGAAAACTAAAGTCGTCCATCTGGTCCCCTTCGTGCCGGATCCTGCGGATGACACAACTGAGCGAGGGCATAACGCCATGAAAGAAATGAATTATCCGACCATCCAGCACCTCATCGGACGGGACTGGATCGCTTCTCCCACGCCGGAGGATCGTGCAGTCATAAACCCTGCAAACGGGCAAACTATCGGACAGAGTCCGCAGGCCAGCGCCGCAGATCTGGACCATGCGGTTCACTCGGCCGAATCAGCTTTTCGCCGATGGAAAAACAGCTCTCCCATGGAACGAAGTGCAGTTTTGCGACGGTTTGCCGACTTGCTGCGCCAAAATGACAGACTGATCGCTGGCTGGATCACTCTCGATGAAGGCAAGCCGCTGGCTGAGGCCTTGGCTGAGGTCCGCGCCTCAGCTGACCACGTCGACTGGCACGCCGAGGAATGTCGGCGCATTTATGGGCGCATCATTCCATCGCGCAGCCCGGGGGTACAGCAGCTTGTCGTGCGCGAACCGATAGGCGTCTGCCTTGCCATCACGCCTTGGAATTTTCCGCTGAGCCAAGCGGTACGCAAGGTCGCGGCGGCGCTTGCGTCAGGTTGCACGATGATCTTGAAAGCCCCGGCAGAGGCTCCGGCGGGCTGCATGGCAATTGCGCGCTATCTGCTGGATGCAGGCTTGCCCGAAGGCTGTCTGAACCTTGTCTGGGGTAATGCGGCCTTCATTTCGGAAACTCTTATTGCGCGCCCCGAGGTGCGCAAGGTCACCTTCACCGGTTCGGTCGAGGTGGGCAAACATCTGGCAGAATTGGCTGGCCGCCATATGAAGCGGGCGACGATGGAACTCGGCGGTCACGCGCCTGTATTGGTGTTCGACGACGCCGATGCCACGGCCGCGGCGCGCGCCTTGGCGGGCAACAAGCTGCGCAATGCAGGCCAGGTGTGCATCGCCCCAACCCGGTTTTACGTACAACAAGGCATCTACGACCGATTTCTGTCCGAGCTAGTTTCAGCATTTGAGAGAGTAAAGGTGGGCGATGGTTTAACCGAGGGCACACAGATGGGGCCATTGTGTCATCGCGGACGCGTGAATGCGATGGAAAAGCTCGTCGAGGATGCCCGCGAAAACGGTGCACGGGTGTTGACGGGAGGCAAAAGGGTTGGGAATCATGGTAACTTCTATGCCCCGACAGTCGTCGATACGCCCAACGACGACATCGACTTGATGCGCGAAGAACCCTTCGGCCCGATTGCTGTCGTCTCGTCTTTTCGTGAAATAGAGGACGGACTGTCGCGGGCCAACGGGCTACCCTTCGGGCTGGCGTCCTATGTCTTTACCAATTCGTTGGAGCGTGCAGATAAAGCAGCTGCGGGTTTGCAGGCAGGTATGGTAAGCATCAACCAGTTCGGCCTGGCTCTGCCCGAGACTCCGTTTGGCGGCGTAAGAGACAGCGGCTATGGGACTGAAGGCGGGACAGAAACCTTCGAAGGCTATCTCAATACCAAATTTATCTCGCGCAATCGAGCGCCAGTGCTGTGAGG
>CAXQKF010000456.1:0-4772 GCA_964224285.1 Donghicola sp.
ACGTGCAGACATTCGGTGCCATAGGGCATCATGCCGAACTCTTCGCCCGCGGCCAGCAGCGCATCCCAGAAGGCACGACCCTGGCTTGCAGGAACCGCGATTTCATAGGACAGCTCGCCCGAGAACGAGATGCGGAACACACGGGCGTCAAAGTCACCCAGCTTGCCTTGGGTCCAGTCCATGAAGCCCAGATTGGCCTTGGACACGTCCATGCCACCCAGCTTTTCCAGAACCTGACGGGCCTTGGGGCCAACCACGGCGATCTGCGCGTATTCCTCGGTGACGTCAGCGGTATAGACCTTGAAGTCCCACCATTCGGTCTGCAGCCACTCTTCCATGTGGGCGTGGGTATGCGCCGCGCCGCCAGAGGTGGTGTGCACAAGGAACGTATCCTCGGACAGGCGCGCAACCACGCCGTCATCCATCAGGAAGCCGTTTTCGTTGCACATCAGGCCATAGCGGCATTTGCCGACCTTCAGAGTGCTCATCATGTTGGTGTAGAGCAGATCGAGGAACTTGCCCGCGTCCGGCCCCTTGACGATGATCTTACCCAGCGTCGAAGCGTCCAAGAGACCCACGTTGGTGCGGGTGTTGGTCACTTCGCGATTAACCGACTGCTCGTGGGTTTCGGACCCGCGGGTGTAGCAGTACGGACGGCGCCACTGACCAACCGGTTCCATATAGGCACCGTTCGCCTCGTGCCACGCGTGGATCGGGGTTTTGCGGATCGGCTGGAAGATATCGCCGCGCGCCGCGCCACCGATCGCACCCATCGAAATGGGGGTGTACGGCGGACGGAACGTGGTGGTGCCCACCTGCGGGATCTGCTCACCCAACGTATCAGCAAGGATCGCCAAGCCGTTGATGTTGCTTAGCTTACCCTGATCGGTCGCCATGCCCAGAGTGGTGTAACGCTTGGTGTGTTCGACGCTCTCGTAACCCTCGCGGGCCGCGAGTTGGACATCGGACACTTTCACGTCGTTCTGGTAGTCGAGCCACATTTTCATGCGCAGCTCGTACACCGCTTCTGCGGGCATCATCCACACCGGCTGCAAGGGCGTTTCGTCCCGTGCGTCGCCGGTCGGTGCGGGGGTGCTGGCGGGGGTGAAACCAGCCGCTTCGGCTGCCTTCTTCCCTGCCGCATCCGCATCCGCCAGCACATCGCCAAGGCCCAAGGGACCGGACGCACAGCCCGCGGTGATGACATAGGGCTTGCCGTCGTGGCTGGTGGGCGCACGGCTGGCATCGGGTTTGAAGTGGGCCTCGGCCTCGTCCCAGATCAGCTTGCCGCCGCAATGGGACCACAAGTGGACCACGGGCGACCAGCCGCCGGACATGGCCACGGCGTCACATGCGATGGTCTCCAGAACCGCGCCGCCGTTGCCGTTCATGCGGCACAGCTCCACGCCCTCGACCCGCTTGCCGCCTTTGACTTTGGCGATGGCTTTGCCGGGTTCGACACGGATGCCGGCCTTGCGCGCTGCTTCGGCCAAGGCACCGCCGCCGTATTCGCGGGCGTCGATGATGACCGGAACCTGAACACCCAGATCCTTGAGGATCAAGGCAGTGCGGTAGCCGTCGTCGTTGTTGGTAACCACAACGGTTTTCTGACCCACGGCCACGCCGTAGTTCACCGCATAGTCGCGGACCGCGCTGGCCAGCATAACGCCGGGAATGTCGTTGCCCGCAAAGCTGATGGGACGCTCGATCGCACCGGTCGCGGTCACAACCTGCTTGGTACGGATGCGCCACAGGCGGTGGCGGGGCGCGTCGGTTTCGGGGGCGTGATCGGTGATCCGCTCGTAACCCAATAGGTAGCCGTGGTCATAGACCCCTGCCCCCATCATGCGGCGGCGGATGGTGACGTTGGGCATTTCCTCCAGACGTGCCAAGGCACCGGCAACCCAAGTGTCGGCAGAGACGCCATCAATGGTGCCGCCGTCCACAACAGCGCGGCCACCGAAGTGGGCGGTCTGTTCCATCAAGAGAACCTTGGCGCCAGCTTCGCCCGCGGCCAGAGCGGCCTGAAGGCCCGCCACACCGCCGCCCACAACAACCACGTCCACATAGGCGTAGAAATGTTCGTAGCGGTCGGCGTCCATGTCCTTGGGCGCCTTACCCAGACCTGCGGACTGACGGATGAAGGGTTCGTACACGTGCTTCCACAGGGGACGCGGGTGGATGAACATTTTGTAGTAGAAACCGGCAGTCAGGTAGTTCGCGAACAGACCGTTCACCGCGCCGATGTCGAAATCGAGCGAGGGCCAGTGGTTCTGGCTGGTGGCGGCCAAACCATCGAACAGCTCGGTGGTGGTGGTGCGCTGGTTGGGCTCGAATTTGGAGCCGGAACCGAGGTTCACCAGTGCGTTCGGCTCTTCGGCGCCAGAGGCCACGATCCCGCGGGGACGGTGGTATTTGAACGACCGGCCGACCATCATCTGGTCGTTGGCCAGAAGCGCCGAAGCCAGCGTATCGCCCGCATGGCCCTGCATCGTCTTGCCGTTAAAGGTGAACGCGACAGATTTCGAGGTGTCGACCAGACGGCCTGCCTTGGAAAGTCGGGTGCTCATTCTCTCAGACCTCGCTTTTGCCGGAGAACGGGGGGCTTTGAGTATTTATGCAAAGCAGAAAGGTCATTCGAATTCTCTCCACTTGAAGCCGGGGCGTGCGGCGCGGATTTTGTCCAGAAGGTCCGCGGGCGGCACCGAAGTTTGGGCGGTGTAAGTGCCGAAGACCTCTAGGCTGACGGTGCAGCGGGCGGCGTGGAACCACGTGCCGCAGCCGTTGGAATGGCGCCAGCGTTCGAAATGCACGCCCTGGGGGTTTTCGCGCATGAACATGTAGGTTTCGAAATCCGCGTCAGAGGAGCCCGGTCCGAAACGCTTCAGATGGGCCTCGCCGCCAGCGGAGAGTTCGGTTTCCTCGGCCATGACGCCGCAATAGGGGCACTGGAATGTCAGCATGAGGCCAATCCTTTTGCACGGAAAGAGGTGGTGATGGCGCACGCCAAAGACCGCAGGGCACGGGATGCGTGCTGTGGGACGGTGGTGCGCATTGTTCGGGAAATGGTGTCGCCGCCCCCATGAGGTAAGTCGGAAAGCGGGGTGCGGCGACGGGATGCTTCGGCCATCCGGTTGAACGACCGGCCGAAAGGCAAGCCTGTGTTATTGGCCAGTGGCGTCCTTGGCTGCGTCGTTGACGGCATTTGCTGCGTCTTCGAGCGCTTCGCCGGTTTGTTCGGCAGCAGGGCCTGCGCCCTCGATGTTGATGTTGATGCCATCATCGCGTCCGAAGTCCATGCCGTTGTACAGCGCGAACCCCAGCACCAGAACGGCGACGACGAGCGCGCCGACGATGAACGAGAGGGTGCTGTTCGAACCGTTCGAGGTGTTGCTGTCGTGGGCAGCCATGCGTTTGCTCCTGTGCAAGTCTGAGTTACACAGTCAACGCGGGATATGCCGGTAAAGTTCCGCATTTTAGTGCGCCACACCTGCTGCCACGGATTCGTCGATAAAGCGGCCCTCTTTGAAGCGGTCCACGCTGAATTCGGCGGCCAGAGGCGAGTACCCTTTGGCCATCAGTTCCGCCATAGCCCAACCGGATCCCGGGATCGCCTTGAAGCCGCCGGTGCCCCAACCGCAGTTGATAAAGCAGTTTTCCAGCGGGGTTTTCGAGATGATGGGCGAGCGGTCGCCGGTCATGTCCACGATACCGCCCCATTGGCGCAGCATCTTCAGACGGCTGATCATCGGGAAGGTTTCGACCAGAGCCCGCACGGTTTCCTCGATATGATGGAAGGAGCCGCGCTGGGTGTAGTTGTTGAAGCTGTCGGTGCCGCCGCCGATGACCATCTCGCCCTTGTCGGACTGGGACATGTAACCGTGAACGGTGTTGGCCATGACCACCACGTCCATGCAGGGCTTGATCGGTTCGGAAACCAGCGCCTGCAGGGCCGCCGATTCAATCGGCAGTCGGAAACCCGCCTGTTCGGCCAGAACGCCGGAATGGCCTGCGACAACGATCCCCAGCTTGTTGCAGTCGATCGAACCTTTGGTGGTTTCAACGCCCACAACGCGGCCCGCGATGCGGCGCACGCCGGTCACTTCGCATTTCTGGATGATGTCCATGCCCATGTCGGAACACGCACGGGCATAACCCCATGCCACCGCATCGTGGCGTGCAGTGCCGCCGCGTTCCTGTAGCAAGCCGCCAAGGACGGGATAGCGGGGGCCGTTGATGTTGATGATCGGGACGATCTCTTTGACCTTTTCGGGGCCAATGAATTCGGTCTTTACGCCTTGGAGAGCGTTCGCATGGGCCGTGCGCTGATATCCGCGCACTTCGTGGTGCGTCTGGGCAAGCATGATCACACCGCGGGGGCTGAACATGACGTTGTAGTTCAGATCCTGCGACAAAGTCTCGTAAAGATCGCGCGCCTTCTCGTAGATCGCCGCCGAGGAATCCTGCAGGTAGTTCGAGCGGATGATCGTGGTGTTCCGGCCGGTGTTGCCGCCCCCGAGCCATCCCTTTTCGATGATCGCCACATTGGTGATGCCGAAGTTCTTGCCCAGATAGTAGGCCGTTGCCAGACCGTGGCCGCCTGCCCCTACGATAATGACATCATAGGACTTTTTGGGCTCGGGCGATCGCCAGGCGCGCTCCCAACCAGAGTGGTAACGTTGTGCCTCTCGGGCAATCGCGAAGACGGAATAGCGTTTCATATGACTCGAATCCGTAGGTGTGTCTGTTCATGATCCGTCATGGACCTGTCG
>CAXQKF010000457.1:0-6088 GCA_964224285.1 Donghicola sp.
CTTCCAGTTTGTGGCAGGCTTTACACTTGCGGAATTCTTTTGCGCCCTTGTCGGCGTCACCTTCGGCCAGCGCGGGGGCGGCCAGAGTCAGAATGGTAGCTGCTGCGGTAAGGATGGTCTTCATGTCTCTTCCCTTTACGTTGCTTAAATCGAACAAAGCACACTTCCCCCCAGAAGTGCCACTCCTATCGTGGAAAGCAAATGCGACCTTTCGCTTAGTTGCTTTCCAGAGGGGGAAACCGGTCTTCAAACGTACGTTGTAGGGCGACGTCCAGATCATCCATTGTGACAGGAAGTCCCAGGTCAACCAGACTGGTCACCCCGTGTTCGCGGATGCCGCAGGGGACGATGCCGCCGAACTGGCTCAGGTCCGGCTCCACGTTGATTGAAATCCCGTGAAAGCTCACCCACTTGCGCAGGCGGATGCCGATCGCGGCGATCTTGTCCTCGGGTTTGGCACCTGTGGCGGTCAGCGGCTTGTCGTCGCGTGTGACCCAGACTCCCACACGGCCCTCGCGGATTTCACCCTTGATGTTGAACTCGTCCAAGGTGGCGATCACCCATTCTTCAAGGTCTTTGACGAAGGCCCGCACATCATGCCCGCGTTTGCCGACATTCAGCATGACGTAGGCCACACGCTGCCCCGGCCCGTGATAGGTGTATTGCCCTCCGCGCTTGGTCGGATAAACCGGAAAGCGTTCGGGGTCGGTCAGGTCTTCGACCTTGGCAGAGGTGCCTGCGGTATAGAGAGGGGGATGCTCGACCAGCCAGATCAGTTCGTCGGCGTCTCCGGAAGCGATCTGTGCGGCGCGGGCCTCCATAAAGGCTTCGGCCTCGCGATAATCTGTCAGCCCTTCTGAGATGATCCACTCGACCATTTTCCGCCCCCGATTTGGTAATCGACCTGTTTTCATGGGGTGTAAGGCCTTCCTTACTAGGTCACAAGCGCGATTCGGTCCATAATTCGCGGACTATTTTGAAGACCAGACTTGAATATTCGATTGAATTTAACCGCTTGCGCCGCATTGCTGTGAACCCTGTTGAATTGGTCACAGGCTTGATCGGCGCTGGCTCTGACGGAGGGCCAGATATGGCAAAATACTCCCTTCCGACCGGTATGATCGCCGGTGTTCTGTCCGTGTCACTGGCAACCAGCGCGATGGCCAATGACAGTTTTGCCCGTGGACTTGTTGGCGGCATCATTGGCGGGGCGATCGCCAATAGCGTTGCGAATTCCAAACCGCGCACGACCACAACCTACGTAAAACCAAGATCGAGCGGCGTTTCTTCGGCGCAGCGCGAGTCCAACCGCGAAGTCCAGCGCGCCCTGAACCACTTTGGCTTTCCGGCGGGGACGCCGGATGGGGTGCTGGGGTCCAAGTCCCGTTCAGCGATTTCGCAGTATCAGGCGCTCTTGTCGTTCCCTGTTGATGGCACTCTGAACGATATCGAGCGCAATATTCTGGTGACCGCCTATCAGCGGGCTATGATGGGCGGTCAGTTTGTGACGCAAACCGTGTCTACCCACCCAATGGGGATGCGCGGCCTTCTGATGAAACAGAAAGAAGAGTCCCTTGGCGTCGGCGGCACAACCCAGATGTCCGGAAACTACGGTGGTCTGCCGCCCGAAGTGGCGCAGGCCGTTGACGAGGTGGCCCGCAATTCCGGCGTCGAAGGCACGGCGCTGATGCAACGGGCTGGCTTTATCCAGCTGGCGGACATGAACAATGACGGCAAGACCGATTACCTGATCGACACCTCCAAGAGCGGATCGCAATTCTGGTGCAGTGCCCAAGGTTGTATCGCGCGGGTGTTCGCTTCGACCCCAGGTGGGTTCCAGCAGAACGATTTTCAGGTCACCAGCCGCGAACAGATCATTCCGGCGGCGTTCTCATGCCAGCAAGGAAACTGTACCCTGACTGCAGAGCCCGCAGTCGCCACGCCGGTTGCACCTGTAGCGCGGCAAGAGGCGCTTCCGGAAACCGAACTGGCCTCGGCCAAGACTCCTGTGGTTCCAAACTTCTTCCAAGCGGCCCCAGCAACGGCCGAATCTGTCAGTGCGGCGCCATTCTGTTCGAAAATCGCAGTGAACACGGCAAAGGCAGGCGGTCCTGAAACCGCGGCCTCCATGACCAGCCCGGCCCAAGCCATTGGCGAGCAGTTCTGCATGTTGCGTGACATCACCATCGACCAGAGTGAAATGCTGCTCTCGCGGATCGAAGGGTTCACGCCTCAGCAGATTGCCGATCAATGTGCCGGGTTCGCAGATCACCTCGCGCCTGCGATTGAGTCAGCCGCTGGCGGGGACCGCGATCAGGCTCTGCGCGCGACAGCGGCGATCCTTCAGGAACTGGGAATGCCCGCCGAGCAGATTGCCGGAACGGCGCGTATCTGTCTTGGGGTCGGCTACCGGACCGACAATATGCCGACCGCTATTGCGTCGGCTCTGGCACTATCGGCCGTGAATCTGGGTGCCTACGAAGAGATGGTCGGCCACCATCTGGCTACCGGAGTAGGGGGCACCATGCGCCCTGATCTGGCCGTGGCTTGGTATGACAAAGCTTATGAGGCCACCCAGCAAGCCAGCGCCGAACCCCTCCGTGCCCCCGAAGATGCAGAGGGGCAGACGCTTGTGGTAGCTGCATCCCACGAAATGACAGGGACGGCGAAGCCCGCGTTAAGCCTGATGGATTTCGGCAAAGCGGCCGAAGACGCTTCCAAATAACGGTGGCGTTGACCCGATAGAACTGCGGACGCGCGAGCGGCTGGAATGGCTCTTGCGCGTCTTGCGAAAAAATATGGAAAAGGGCGAAAAATCCGCTTTTCATCTGCAGCGCGACTCGCTAAGAACCGCGCACCAAGTCAGGACAGTGCGGTCGTGGCGGAATTGGTAGACGCGCAGCGTTGAGGTCGCTGTGGGGTAACTCCCGTGGAAGTTCGAGTCTTCTCGACCGCACCATTGACATCCAGAGCGGATGTCACATCCCCAAAAATAATCTAGCTATAAGCCAGCCAGTGCACATATCTGCGCTGTTTTGCGTTTTGTTGTGCAGGGAACTGGTATAAAAGCATGGCATACCAAGCCTTTGCCATGGTGCTTTTATGAAGGATTCATCCGGACAACCGCCACTGCGTGCGGCGTCGATTGCCGCGACGCTCGAAGCAGAGATTATCACCGGCCAGATCACTGGCGGGACCAAGCTGGACGAGCAGGGGTTGGCCGAACGGTTCAATGTCTCTCGCACGCCGGTCCGCGAGGCCCTTCATCTGCTGGCCGCGCGTTCCTTGGTCGAACGCGTCCCCTATCGCGGGGTTGTTGTGCTGGACATCACGCCGGAGCGGATCGAGCAGATGTTCGAAGCCATGGCAGAGATCGAAGCACTCTGTGGTCGATATTCGGCGCAACGGATGTCGATTGGCGAACGGGGAGCGTTACAAGCCTTGCATGACGACATGCAAGAGATGGCGCAGCGCGGTGCGGCCAAGGACTACGAGGCCGCGAACACCCGGTTTCACGCTATGATCTACGAAGGCGCGCATAATGCCGATATCGCTGAACTGGCGGACACTTTGCGGCTGAAACTCGCGCCGTTTCGCCGGACCCAGTTGAAATCGGCCAAGCGGATGGAGAAATCCTCGGCCGAGCATCAGGACATCGTCAATGCTATCGTGGACAATGACCCAAGTGGCGCCGAACGCGCCTTGCGCCGTCATTTGATGAGCGCGGCGCAAGAGGTTCTGGGGCAGTTGCGCTAGGGCGATTTACCCGAAGACGGACATCAACATCCGCAGGGCTGTGATCCCGAGGAACAGGGCAAAGGCCCGCTTGATCCATTTGGGATCGACGGTATGGGCGATCTTGGCCCCGACGGGCGCGAAGCCCACGGTAAACGGCAGAATGATCGCCGCTGCGGGCAGGTTGACATAGCCCAGTGACAGGGGCGGGCGGTCCGGTACGCTCCATCCGGCGAAAACAAATCCGATCACCGCAGGCACAGCGATGAGAATGCCAAAAGAGGACGCGGTCCCGACGGCGCGGCGGACCTCGACCGAGAAGGCGACCAACAGCGGCACGGACAGGGTGCCGCCACCAATCCCCATCAAGGCCGAAAAGAAACCGGTGACATAGGAAATCGCTACGTTGGTGGCCCGTGCCCCCGGTAAGCGATCAGAGATCACCAGTGTTTTGGGGGTGGCCATGTTGATTGCGACCAGAACGCCGATGCAGCCAAAGATCGCACGCAGACCGTCGCCGTTGATGTACTTGGCCGCGAGCCCGCCTGTCAGCGCGCCCAAAATCATGCCGGGAGCCCAGCGGCGCAGCAGGTCTTTGTCCACGGCTCCGCGCTTGTGGTGAGCCCGCGCCGACGAGATCGAGGTAAAGATGATGGTTGCCAGCGATGTGGCAACGGCCATGTGCATCGAGATATCCGGCGGGAAATCGGTGGCCGAGAGGATCCAGAACAGCACAGGGACAAGGACGATGCCGCCCCCGACGCCAAGCAGGCCCGCCATCACGCCTGCTATGATCGCCGTTGCGATCACGCCGCCGACCAGAAGTGCCATGTCGATTGAAGAGAGCGTGTCCATCAAGTCCTCTGTGTTGTTTGGAATACGAAAATAGAATTATTTTCGTAATTGTATACAATAAATGCTTCTCACAGGATGAGGTTTTGTTCGCGGATCCCGATCAGGTTCTTTAATCCTATTGGTATGAGGATGGAGGAGTTGCCTAATGTCGATCGGTATCAAGGACCTTTTGAACGAGGCCCGCGCAGAAGTGAAGTCGATTTCCGTGCAGGAGGGCGAGGCAATCCGGCAGGGGGCGGGGACGGTCTTTGTAGACATCCGCGATGTGCGCGAGTTGCAGCGGGACGGAATGGTTGCCGGCGCACGGCATGCCCCCAGAGGGATGCTGGAGTTCTGGATTGATCCGGACAGCCCCTACCACAAGCCTTATTTCGCCGAAGACAAGATGTTCGTCTTTTATTGCGCGTCGGGGTGGCGGTCTTTGCTGGCCGCGCAGGTGGCGCAGCGGATGGGGCTGCGCTGCGCGTCGATGGAAGGGGGCTTTGGTGCTTGGTGCGAGGCTGGTTTGCCCATCGAGACCCGCGATTAGGGCAGGATCGAGAGCCAGCCCCAAACGGTGATGATCGATCCGGCAGTCGCCAGCAACACAGCCGAGGCCGCCACGCGCCGCGCCCGTCCGTACATGTTGGCGAACAGGTACGCGTTCACACCCGGCGCCATGGAGGCCGTCAGGATCAGCGAACGGGTCTGGTCCACGTTCAGGTTCTGCATGTGGCCAAGGGTCCACGAAATGGTCGGGTGCACGATCAGCGAGACAAAGCAGACAAACGCGATGGTCTTGAGATCACCCTCGGGGCGATAGCGATAGAGCACGCCGCCAAGCCCGAACAGTGCCACAGGGATCGCCGATCGGATCATCATATCGATCGCATCATCCAGCGGTTGGGGCAGGTTCAGCCCCGTCAGGTTCACAACCAGACCCACGCTGATGCCAAGGATCAGGGGGTTGCGGAACATCGCCTTGAGGACTTTGGGCACAATGGTTGCTGGTCCTGCGCCTTGGGCGCGTACGATCTCCATCGCGGTGATACCAAGCCCGTAGCAGAACGGTGAGTGCATCGCGATGATCGCATAGTTGCTGGTCAAGGCCGCTTCGCCATAGGCGCGTTCGGTGATCGGAATCCCCAGCAGCAGCGAGTTCGAGAACAGGCAGCAAAACCCGATCGCGACCGAGTCTTCCCAATCCCGTTTGAACACGTAACGCGCGGCCAGCAGCCCGAGGATAAACCCGCCCACGGCACCGCCGTAGAAGCTGCTGAGTAGGCTGAAATCGAAGTTTGCCTTCAGGTCCAGCTGCGAGATGCCGCGGAACAGCAGGCAGGGCACGGCAAAGTTCTGGGCAAAACGCATGACACCATCGACTGCGCTGTCCGAGAACAGTTTGCGCCAGGTGACGAGGTAGCCGAAGCCAATCACGATAAAAACGGGGATGATGACTTCGAGCAGGATTTGCATTTAATCTGGATACCTTAGGACCATACCATCGTAGGCAGGGGAT
>CAXQKF010000458.1:0-3229 GCA_964224285.1 Donghicola sp.
CTTCGGAGTCTCTGGCAACGCGGATCAGCTGTTTGGGGTCTTTGTTTGTCATGAAGGTTCTGTAATCCGGCGCCCTTACTCTTGCAACTGCGCCTGCGCGGCCTTAGCCAAGTGCCATGAAATCAATCACCACGCCGACCCCACAAACGCCCTGCCCCGATCCGTTCAACATGGCCGCCTATGTTCTGGACGGCAGCGGCGCCGCCGATGACAAGATCGCCCTTGCTGTGCTGGCCTTGTCCGGTGCGGAACGCTGGAGTTACGGCAAGCTGCGTGCGGCGGCCTTGGGCACAGGCACGGGGCTGTTGAGCGCCGGATTGAAGCCCGGTGACCGCGTGATGCTACGGCTGGGAAACACCGTCGATTTTCCGCTGGCGTTTCTGGGGGCGATTGCGGCGGGGCTGATCCCTGTGCCGACTAGCAGCCAGTTGACTGCGCCCGAAGCTGGCAAGCTGGCGCAAATCATCCAGCCCGCAGCGATCCTGCAATCCCCTGATGTCCCCGCGCCCGAGGGCGATTGGCGTTCCATCCCGCAGGCCGATCTGCGCGGGATGCGCGATCAGGAACCGGTGACGCCCCAGATGGGTGATCCGGACCGGATGGCCTATATCATCTTTACCTCCGGAACGTCCGGCACCCCCCGCGCCGTGTGCCACGCGCACCGCGTCGTCTGGGCCCGCCGGATGATGTGGCAGGGGTGGTATGACCTGCAGCCCACGGATCGCTTGCTGCACGCAGGGGCGTTTAACTGGTCGTTCACCTTGGGCACGGGGATGATGGACCCTTGGGCCTGCGGCGCGACCGCGCTGATCCCCGCTGACGGAACGGACCCCAAGGCCCTGCCTTTGCTGCTCAAGCGGCACGACGCGACGCTCATGGCCGCGGCCCCCGGTGTCTACCGCAAGTTCCTCAAGGATCACCCCAGCCTTAGCCTGCCCAAATTGCGCCACGGCCTGTGTGCGGGAGAGAAGCTGCCTGAAGCCCTGCGCACCGCATGGACCGAGGCCACGGGCACCGGCCTATACGAGGCCTACGGGCAGACAGAGATTTCGACCTTTATCTCCGGCAATCCGGCGCGGCCCTCGGCCACGGGCACCCTGGGCGCGCCTCAGGACGGGCGACTGGTGGCCATCGTGGATGAGACCGGCCAACCCGTACCACGCGGCACTGCCGGAACTATCGCCATCGACCACCGCGATCCGGGTCTGATGTTGGGCTATCTCGACGCGCCAGAGGCCACTGCCGAAAAACGGTGCGGCGATTGGTTCCTGACTGGCGACCAAGGGATCATGGACGAAAACGGCTTCATCACCTATCAGGGGCGCGATGATGATCTGATGAATGCGGGCGGCTTCCGCGTCTCTCCGCTCGAGGTCGAGGGGACGCTATCCCACCTCGAGGGCATTCACGAGGTCGCCGTCACCGATGTCGAGATCAAACCCGATGTACGTGTGATCGCGGCCTTTTACACCGCCGATGTCGACCTAGAAGAGGCCGTGCTGACCGCCTATGCCGAGGCCAATCTGGCCCGCTACAAACAGCCCCGCATCTGGGTGCATTTGAACGAACTGCCGCGCAACCCGAATGGCAAACTGCGCCGCAAGGAATTGAAACTACCCTAAGGCCCCGAAAGGCACCCGATGGTTAAATTGAATTTGTTCTCCGATCCGATCTGCCCCTGGTGCTACATCGGCTACACGCAGTTGACCCAAGCCCTGGCGGAACGCCCCAAGCATCCGTTCGATCTGGAATGGCTCCCGTTCCAGCTCAACCCAGACATGCCCGCCGAAGGGATGGACCGCCGCACCTACCTCGAGGCGAAATTCGGCGGCAAGGACGGCGCGGTCAAAGCATACGCACAAGTATCTGAACGCGCAGAAGAAATCGGGATCGAGATGGATTTGTCCTCTATTTCCCGCACACCTAACACGCTCGATGCGCACAGACTAATTCACTGGTCCGGGGTCGAAGGCCGCCAGACCCCGGTTGCCACAGCTCTGTTTCGGGCCTACTTCAATGAAGGTCGGGATATCTCGGATCACGAGGTTCTGGCCGACATTGCCGACGGTGCCGGTATGGACGCAGCATTGATCCTGCGCCTTTTAACGAGTGACGCCGACAAAGACGAAATTTTGCAGAAAGACGCCATGGCCCGACAGATGGGGGTTCAGGCGGTGCCGACCTTTGTGGTGGCCGGTCAACATGCCGTGCCCGGAGCGCAGCCGTCAGACCTATGGGTCAAGGTGATAGATGAACTAGTAGGAGCCTAAGCGCATGTTCAAAACCCCCACGAAACCCCTCCCTTTTCCGGAATTCGTGGGGATGCTGGCAATGCTCTTTGCCACGCTCGCGTTTTCTATCGACTCCATGCTGCCGGCAATCCCCCAGATCGCGCAGCAGATGACCCCCGAAGATGTGAACCGTGCCCAGTTCATTATCACCAGCTTTGTGCTGGGGATGGGGATCGGGACGTTTTTTGCCGGACCGCTGTCTGACTGGTTCGGGCGCAAAATCACCGTGGCCGTGGGCCTCGGGATCTATATGCTGGCGGCCCTCTATGCGGCTGGCACCACCGATATGGAGCACCTTCTGGCCTCGCGTTTCGTGATGGGCCTTGGTGCGTCGGCGCCGCGTGTGGTCAGCCTTGCCATGGTGCGTGACCTCTACAAGGGCCGCGAGATGGCGCGGATTATGTCCTTTGTGATGACGGTCTTTATTCTGGTGCCCGCGATGGCGCCCTCGATCGGGGCGGTGATCATTGCCTATACCAGCTGGCGCGGTGTCTTCGTCGCGTTCGTTGTCTTTGCGATGTTCTCGGGCGGTTGGCTGATGCTGCGCCAGCCCGAAACACTGGACAAAGCGAACCGCCGTCCCCTGCGCCTCAGCGCCATCCGCTATGCCCTCACCGAAGTGTTGGGGAACCGTGTGGTGGTCCTGTATATCGCGGCACTGTCGCTGGGCTTTGGCCAGATGTTCTCGTTCATCTCGAGCGCGCCGCAGCTTTTCACAGACACCTATCAGCGCGGCGATACCTTCCCGATCTGGTTTGCGGGTGTGGCGGCCTTTGCGGCGATTGCGTCCTTTACCAACGCGCGTCTGGTTATGACCCTCGGGATGCGCCTGCTGTCGACCGCGGCGCTGGGGGCCCAGTGTGTGGCCTCGATCCTCGCGATGATCCTGCTGGAAAGCGGTTTGATCGCGCCGGAATACCAGTTCTACGTTTTCGTCG
>CAXQKF010000459.1:0-7856 GCA_964224285.1 Donghicola sp.
CGCGTGGGCTCCGCCACCGGAAAAGCCATAGACCCGCTGGCCGGTTTTGAACTTGGTCACGCCTTCGCCGACCTCGGTCACTTCGCCGGCAAAGGTCATCCCGAGCACCGGCTTGCGCGGGCGGAACAGGCCGAACATCAACCGCCCGACGATCCACAGCCCACCAGGGAAGTCCGAGGCCCGCAGACGCCAGTCTGCGGTGGTCACGGCACTGGCATGGACGCGCACCTGAATTTCTTTGGCTTTGGGTTTGGGGGTGGGACGCAGCTCTAGCCGCAATACGTCCGGCGCCCCGTACGAACTGTACGAAACTGATTTCATCTTAGAATGTCCTGAATGGTGTGATCTTTAGTCGAAATTAACTAGAATCGGTCCATTAAAAAATTATCGAAATTCTGACCGGACATATACAGATTCGCATGGATTGGACCCGCGTAAAATTTGACTGGAACCACGCGAGGGCGTTTTTGGTCACCGCAGAAGAGGGCTCTTTGTCTGCGGCGGCCCGCGCTTTGGGCATGACGCAGCCGACCTTGGGCCGTCAGGTGGCGGCGCTCGAGGACGAGCTGGGGATCGCCTTGTTCGACCGTGTCGGACGGGGACTGGAACTGACCGAGGCGGGCGACAGCCTGCTGGCCCATGTGCGGGCCATGGCAGAGGCGGCAGGCAGTCTGTCTCTGACGGCCACGGGCAAATCCCAGTCCATCGAAGGCACGGTGCGCATCACGGCCAGCGAAATCTATGCCGCCTACCTGTTGCCGCCGATCCTGCCCCTGATCCGGCAAAAGGCTCCCGATCTTACGGTGGAGATCGTGGCCCGCAATGACATCTCTGACCTACAGCGCCGCGAGGCCGATATTGCCCTGCGCAATGCCCCGCCCGAAGGCGACACCCTGATCGCGCGCAAAATCGCCGAGGACTACGGCTATTTCTACGCCACCGAGGATTACGCACAGAAGGCAGGCGACCTGCGCGATCCCGCCCGCCTGAGCAAGGCCCGTTTCATCGGTATGGACAACAACGACCGGCTGATCAAAGGCATGAACGATATGGGGCTGCCGGTGTCCGAGCGGAACTTTCCCTATCTGACCAGCGATCATCTGGTGCACTGGGAAATGGCCAAGCAAGGCATCGGGATTGGAATGGTGCCGGTCTGGCTGGGGGATTCCACGCGCGATATGGCACGGGTGGATTGCGGGTTGGACCCGATCTCTTATCCGGTGTGGCTGGTTGCTCACAAAGAGCTGCAGACCAGCCGAAAAATCCGGCTGGTCTTTGATCTGCTGGCGTCCGAAGTGCCGCGCCTGCTGGGTTAGACCGACAGGCAGACGTATTTCAGCTCGAGATATTCCTCGATGCCGTGGTGGCTGCCTTCACGGCCCAGACCCGACTGTTTGACGCCGCCAAAGGGCGCTTGCTCGGTCGAGATGATGCCGGTGTTCACGCCAACGATGCCGTACTCCAGCGCCTCGGAAACCTTGTGCACGCGGCTCAGGTCCTTGGCGTAGAAATACGCGGCGAGGCCAAAGATGGTGTCGTTCGCCATTTCGATCACCTCGTCGGTGTCCTTGAAGCGGAACAGCGGGGCGAAGGGGCCGAAGGTTTCCTCTTTGGAGACCTTCATATCCTGCGTCACGCCGGTCACGATGGTCGGCTCATAGAAGGTGCCGCCATTCGCGTGGGGCTTCCCGCCAAGGATCACGGTCGCGCCCTTTGACACAGCGTCCTGCAGGTGGTCTTCGACCTTTTCCACGGCTTTCTCGGTGATCAGCGGGCCCAGATCGGTGCCGTCCTCTAGGCCGTTCCCGACCTTCATCGCGGCGACCTTGGCGCGCAGCTTCTCGGCAAAGGCGTCATACACGCCGTCCTGCACATAGATGCGGTTCGCGCAGACGCAGGTCTGGCCGTTGTTGCGGAATTTGCAGGCGATAGCGCCCTCGACCGCCGCATCCAGATCGGCGTCATCAAACACGATGAACGGCGCGTTGCCCCCCAGCTCCATGCTGCACTTCATGACCTGATCGGCGGCCTGTCGCAGCAGGATACGGCCCACGCCGGTCGAGCCGGTAAAGGTCAGCTTGCGCACGCTGGGGTTTTCGCAGAATTCCTGACCGATGCCAGCCGCGTCGGAGGAGGGCAGGATCGACAGGATGCCCTTGGGCAGACCCGCACGGTCCGCCAGTACGGCCAAAGCCAGCGCCGACAGAGGGGTTTCCGACGCAGGACGCGCCACGAACGAACAGCCCGCCGCAATCGCGGGGCCACATTTGCGGGTGATCATCGCGTTGGGGAAGTTCCAAGGCGTGATGGATCCGACCACACCGATGGGCTGCTTGAGCACATGAATGCGCTTGTCGGGCTGATGGCCGGGGATGATCTCGCCCATGATGCGCTTGGCTTCTTCGGCGTAGAACTCGATGAAGCTGGCGCCATAGCCGATCTCTCCGCGTGCCTCGGCCAAGGGCTTGCCCTGTTCGGCGGTCATGATCTTGGCCAGATCTTCCTGATTTTCCATGATCAGGTTGAACCACTTGCGCAACAGGTTCGAGCGTTCCTTGGCGGTGCGGGTCGCCCATGCCTTGTGCGCGACGCGGGCCACAGCGATGGCCTCCGCGGTTTGTGCGCGGGTGACGTCGGCGACATTAGCCAGAACTTCGCCGGTCGCAGGGTTGGTCACCTCGAATGTACCGCCTGCACCATCCACCCAGTCACCGGCCAGATAGGCTTGGGTGGCAATCAGGCTGGGATCCGCCAGAATTTCGGAGAGGGGCGATGTGGTCATGAGAGCCTCCGTTGGCATTCGTTTTTCATTTTCCGCTGGCATAGCAGAAGCAGGCCTCGCTACACTTGTCCAGCGAACAGGAGTGTCAGGTATGAACTTGGACCGTGCCTACGAGAACACAGCGTTCATTCCGGACGGAAGTTCCTTTCCCGCGCGGTGGAATGCACAGGCCGAAGCGTTCCGGATTTCGCATTCCGGTTTGTCGCGGCTGGATCGCCCCTACGGCGAGGGCGCGCGGCAGCGATATGACCTGTTTTTGCCCGATGGTGCGGTGCAGGGGACGCTGGTCTTTGTGCATGGGGGCTATTGGAAGGCATTCGACAAATCCACGTGGTCCCATCTGGCCTCGGGCGCGGTGGCGCGGGGATGGGCGACCGTGATGCCAAGCTATACCCTGTGCCCTGACGCCCGCATCACCCAAATCGGCGCGGAAATCGCAGGCGCCATCACCCATATCGCAGAGACCTCCAAAGGGCCTTTGGTCCTGACGGGTCACAGCGCGGGCGGGCATCTGGTGGCGCGGGCGGTTGCGGGGCTCTTGCCGGACAAGGTGATGCACCGGATACGCCGCGTGGTCCCGATTTCGCCCGTCAGTGATCTGGAGCCCTTGATGCAGACCTCGATGAACGAGGTGTTGCGGATCGACGCAGAAGAGGCCCTGCGGGAAAGCCCAGTGGCCTTGCCCCCGCCCGACGTGCCCGTGACAGTCTGGGTGGGCGGCTCAGAGCGCCCTGCCTTTGTCGAGCAAGCGGCCAAGCTTGCCCGCGTCTGGGACTGCGGGCTCGAGATCGCAGAAGGGCGGCATCATTTCGACGTGATTGATGCGCTGGACCGCAATGGCAAGATGCTGAACTTTCTCCTGGCCTAGGTGCGGGCGGTGGCCTGCATACATTGCCGTCCGTCTGATCCGCGCACCCACATGGCGCCGTCCTCGCCCAAGCAAAAGGCGATCTCTTCACCATGCAGGGCAGGGGCCGTAGCGCGGAAGTCAAAGCTGCGCAGCGGTCCGAGGGTTTGCTCGGCCAGCAGCATCAGCATCTGCGCCAGCAAGGGGCCATGAACCACGAGCCCGTCATAGCCTTCGACATCGCGGCAGTAGTCCAGATCGTAGTGAATGCGGTGGCCGTTGAAGGTCAGCGCGGAATAGCGGAACAGGTCGGTGCTGGAAAAGCTGCGCTCCAGCAAGATGCGCCCGCCTTCGGAGACAGGGGGCGGGGCAGGTGGTACGGCATCCAGCGCGGGGTCTTCGCGGTAGACGATGTCCTGATATTCGGAGACGCAGAGCACCCCGTCCTGCCGGATATCGTGGCGCACAGTGACAAAACCGAGCGGACCCGTGCGGCCCTCTTTGTGCGCGGTCTTGGCGATGGTCGAGGTCTTCTCGGCCTGGGCCCCCAGCTTGGCGGGGGCGTGGAATTCCAGCTGCCCACCGGCCCACATGCGGCGCGGCAGCCCCATGTCCGGCATGATGCCCTGACCGACCTTGGGATGTCCGTCACGCCCCAATCCCGCTGTCTCGACCGGATCCCAGAAATAGATCTGGTGAAAGAACGGCGGAAGCGTTTCCCCAATCCCGGGTTGGCCCAAGGTGACCGCCAGCGCCTGTGCGCGGGCGGGGTCCAGAATGTCGGTCAGAGTGATGGCGCCAGCCAAGGGCAATTTCCTTTTTCAGGCGATCAATAAGCCCCGCCAGCATGTTCTGGGTCATCTCGTTCTTCAAGTGACCGTTGTCGTCAAATGCCTCGTGCGCCATCGCGACGGCCAGAATGGGACCGGGGACAATGCGGGCCTGATGGGGGACCAGACAGGTGCGGGTCATCAACTGGCCGGATTCGCCGCCCGTGCGACCCATGTTTGCGGACATCACCAGAACGGGCTTGTCCACCAGCGGATTCGGTTTGTGCCGGCTGATCCAGTCCAGCGCATTCTTCAGGGCGCCTGTGATGCCCTTGTTGTATTCAGGCGAAGAAATGATCACAGCGTCCGCCTGCGCGATCTGCTCGACCAGAGTGGTGACGCCCGCAGGCAGACCGTGCGCGGCTTCGTCGTCGCCGTCATAGAGGGGCAGCTTCAGGTCGCCTTCGATAAAGGTCGCAGGGCCGAAGGTGCGCTGAGCCTCGGCCAGAAGAAGGCGGTTGAGAGAGCCTTGGCGCAATGAGCCGCAGAGCAAGAGAATGGTCGCGTCAGACATAGGAAACCCGTGAATTCAAATATGCTGACGACGAATTTAGCCCTCGGGCAGTGAACAGCCAGAGCGAATTTCGCAGGGGCGCGGCGCATGGGTGCACAAAGGCGCGGAGATGCAAAAACGCCCGACCAAAAGGCCGGGCGTTTCTTAAACTGACCAATCCGTGGTGCGTGATCAGCTGTTCGGGATGATGATGATCTCGACGCGGCGGTTTGCTGCTCGGCCCTCGGGGGTGAGGTTGGTGGCGATGGGGGCATCCTCGCCGCGGCCGATGGTCGACACGCGGCCGTAGGCGACGCCATTCTGGAACAGGACATCCGCAACGGCCGATGCACGGCGCTGGGACAGATCCTGGTTGTAACCTGCGTCACCCACGTTGTCGGTGTGGCCGATGACCTGCACGCGCGAGTCAGGGTAGCTGTTCAGGTTGTTTGCCAGAGCGGCCAGATCACCGCGCAATGCGCCGCTGACGGCGGTGCTGTCGGTGGCGAAAAGGATGCTCTGGGGCATGGTGACGATCAGACGGTCACCGGTGTTGGTCACGTCGATCGCGCTGTTGTTCATGCTGTTGCGCAGTTCAGCCGCCTGCTTGTCCAGATGGTTGCCGATCAGAGCGCCCGCACCCGCACCCAGCGCCGCGCCAATAGCAGCACCGCGCAGCTTGTCCGAACGGTCGTCGCCGCCGGTGATGGCGCCAGCCAGACCGCCAATCGCAGCGCCCGCCAGAGCGCCTTGCTTGGCGCGGGCGTTCGGGTCCTGGTAGCCGCCGCCACTGTTCAGATAGGCGGGGTCGGTACACGCCGACAGGGCCATCAGAGCGGTCAGTCCTGTTGCGATGATAAAGCGGTTCTTCATGGCAATGCCTCTTCCTTCATGGGCGGGACGCCCTTTTGATATGTCTATATCCTAATGCCGGAGGGGCAGGAAAGTTTCATGACGGTCTTTCGGCAAGCCTTTGCCCGTCACTTTTCCGCTAGATTTACGTCAGCACGGGCGGACTCGTAAGCCAACATGACGCGTTTGACCGGAAGGCCCCAGTGATACCCGCCGAGTTCCCCGCTCTTGCGTAGGGCGCGGTGACAGGGGATCAGGTAGCTGACGGGGTTGCGGCCCACGGCTGTGCCGACCGCGCGGACCGCTTTGGGCGACCCCACCCGGGTGGCGATTTCCGAGTAGGTGGTCACGTGGCCAGCAGGGATGTTCAACAAGGCCTCCCAGACTTTGATCTGGAAGGGTGCTCCGATCATGTGCAGGCGCGTCTCGCCTTGCCCTTTGATCGCGGCCTCGAACAAGGGGGCAATCCGCTCGGCCTTTTGGACGAACTGCGCCCTGGGCCAGCGCCGCGCCAGATCATCAAAGGCCCCATCACGCCCCGTCTCGGAGCCGAAAGCCAGTCCGCAGATCCCGCGGTCCGTTCCCATCACCAGCGCAGGGCCAAAGGGGCTGTCGAACCAGTCCCACTCGATCACCAGCCCGTCGCCGCCGCGGGCGAAATCACCAGGGCTCATGGCTTCCCACCGGACAAACAGGTCGTGTAGACGGCTGGAGCCGGACAGACCGATCTCATCCGCCACAGCCAGCGTTGTCATCCGCTCTGCCAGCATTTTCTTGGCCTGCCCTAGTTGCAGGTACTGCTGGTACCGCTTGGGCGAAATCCCGACCCACGCGGAAAACAGGCGCTGGAAATGCGCGGGGCTCATGTCCATCTGCTCGGCCAGTACCTCGAGGGTCAAAGGGCCGTCGGCGCCGTCGATCAGATCAATCGCCCTGCGCATGGCGTCATAGTGATAAGAGCTGTCCACCAAAGTTGCCTCCTGTCGGTCTGACGCCATCTGTGCCATGAATGTGCACCAGCGGGCGACCCGAATGTTGCGCAAACGAAATTCTCGGGGCATGAGGAAACATGGCCAAACAACTCGATTACACAACCATGCGCGAGATTTTCTCGCGCTTTGAGGCAGCCGAAGCCGAACCCAAGGGCGAACTGAACCACGTCAACGCTTACACGTTGGTGGTGGCGGTCGCCTTGTCCGCGCAGGCCACCGACGCTGGTGTGAACCGTGCCACAGCCAAGCTGTTCGACATTGCCGACACCCCGCAAAAGATGCTGGATTTGGGCGAAGAGGCCCTGATCGACCACATCAAGACCATCGGCCTGTTCCGCAACAAGGCCAAGAACGTCATCAAACTCAGCCGCATTCTGGTGGACCAATACGGCGGCGAGGTTCCCAATTCCCGTGCTGCCCTCGAAGGCCTGCCGGGCGTGGGCCGCAAGACCGCCAATGTGGTGCTGAACATGTGGTGGCACTATCCGGCGCAGGCTGTGGACACCCATATCTTTCGCCTTGGCAACCGCAGTGGCATCGCCCCGGGCAAGGATGTGGTCGCCGTGGAACGCGCGATCGAGGATAACGTGCCCGTCGATTTCCAGCAGCACGCCCATCACTGGATGATCCTGCATGGCCGCTACGTCTGCGTGGCGCGCAAGCCCAAATGCGGCAACTGCATCATCCGAGACCTCTGCCAATTCGAGGACAAGGTCCTCTGACCCAAAGGAACTGACCCGTGAAAAAATATCAGATTGTCGGCATCGGCAACGCGATCGTCGATGTGCTGACCCAGTCCGACGACACCTTCCTCGAGATGATGGATATCGAAAAGGGCATCATGCAATTGGTCGAGCGCGAGCGCGCCGAACTGCTGTATGCGTCCATGAAAGAGCGTACTCAGGCTCCCGGTGGCTCGGTCGCGAATACCATCGCCGGGGCGGGAAAACTGGGCCTGCGCGCAGCCTTCATCGGCCGCGTTCGCGATGACGCCTTGGGCCGGTTCTACGCGCAGAGATCGGAAGAGCACACGTCTGAACTCCAGTCACCAGTGAGCATC
>CAXQKF010000460.1:0-8221 GCA_964224285.1 Donghicola sp.
CCAGCCTGCGCCGTTCACCGACCCCACTGGCGATCTGGCCCGCCTGAACCGCGAACGGGTGCTCGGGGCGGTTCTGCTGATGACCGTGCAGACGGGCGCGGACGGGGTAGCGGTGTCCTCGAACACGCCGACCCTGTCGCTGGGGCGGGCTGCAGGGCAGGGGGGCGAGCTGGCCCACTTGGTTAACGCGCTGAACGCGTCCGGCGTCCGCACCGACGTGACCGAGGGCATCCGCACTAAGGTGCTGGTCAAGCTGCTGGCCAACGTAGCCACCAACCCGCTTTCCGCGCTGGCGGGCTGCTCATTGGCCGAGATCGGGCGAAACGATGATCTGCGGGCCATCGCCTTTGGCATCGCGGACGAGTTCCGCGCTTGGGCGGCGGCGCAGGGCTATGACCTGCCGCCCAACCCTTGGCTCGGGGATCTGCTACTGGACGCGGGAGAGTTCGAAACCTCGATGCTGCAAGACGCCCGCGCGGGCCGCACGCTGGAACTGGACGCGATCTGCCGCGCCCCAATGGCGATGGCGGCGCAGGCGGGTCTGCCCATGACCGGCCTGAAAACCCTGCTGGCTGAACTGGAAAAGGCCCCCGCATTGCCGCTGCGCGATCCCCGCGCAGCCCTGACGAATTTGACCAAACATCTCACCCATACTGAATTGGAAAGGATTTGACCGATGAACGTTGCGACCGAAATCAAAGACCCGATGGCTGGCATGACCGAAGCAGACCTGCGCGTGCAGCTGGCCGATTTCTATCACCTTGTCAGCTACTTGGGCTGGACCGAGCTGATCTTTAACCACATCTCGGTGCGTCTGCCCGGCGAACAGCACGCCTATCTGGTGAACCCCTTCGGCCTGCATTACGACGAGATCACCCCTGAAAACCTGATCCGTGTCGGCGTCGATGGCAAAGTTCTGGACGAGGGCGCCCACGGCGCGAACCCCGCCGGTTTCGCCCTGCACGGTGTGATCCACGAAAACCGCCCCGATGTGGGCTGCGTGGCGCACACCCACACCACGCCGCTGTCGGCCATCACCATGAAGGGCTTCGACATTGACCACGACAGCTTCTATGGCGCGCAGCTGTATGGACGCGTGGCCTATCATACCTTCGAGGGGATCACGATCTACTCGGACGAGCGCCAGCGCATGTTGAAATCGCTGGGGGACAAGCACGTTCTGGTCCTGCGCAACCACGGGATCGCCGTGGCCGAGGCCGACATTCCCCTGACCTTCATGCTGCTGTGGACCGTTCAGCGGGCGGCGGAAATCCAGTGCGCGGCGTCCTCGATCCCCGGTCCGAACAGCATCCTGCCCCAAGAGGTCAAAGAAAAATGCGCCCGCGATGCGCAGGCACTGAAGGACAACGCATCCTTGGCGACCCTGCTGTTTGACGCGATGGTCCGCAAGATGAAGCGCGACTGCCCGCAGTTCGCCTAAAGCATTAAAGGCAGGGGTTAATCCTCTGCCAATCCGTTGAAAACGCGCTGGAGAAGAAGGTTCAGGATCATCTTCTCTTCCTTTGACAGATCGGCAAAGGCCCCCGCAAAGACATCATCCGCGATGGCGCGGGCCTTGCGCCGCATCTCGTGACCCTTTTCGGTCAGGAACACTTCGGTGACCCGCCCGTCCGTCGGGCGCGTGCCCGTGGCCACCAGACCTTCGGCCGTCATACGCTGAACGATCTTGGTCGCTGTGTTGGGCTTGATGATACAGTAGTTCGAAATCTCGGACACAGACAGGGCGCTGTCCTCGTACAGGGACATGAGCACGCGCCAATATGCGATATCCACCCCGATCGGTTTCAGCCGCGCCTCCAGTACCTGCAAATAGCGAGAAGAGGTCTGGGTTATCCAATAGAACGGCCACTCGGACTTGTGAAATTCGGCCTCGTGCAGAGGCAGCGTGTCTGGGGCTTCGTCGGTCATCGGGTCATCGCAATAGCGTCGGTCAGACCACGAATGTGAACCGGTCCGAAAGGAAAGACAATCGCTGAGGATCGCTGGCGCGGCAAAGAGACCCGTTTCCGCCCCGAATGGCACCAAAGGTCAGTCATCTGATCTGCGCGGTCATGCCGCTGGGATGAACGGGCTGCTACTGTGGCCCCACACCGTCAGACAAAAAGGAGCCACGGATGACCATGTTTGCAGCTTTCACATATGCCTTCCTCGCGGCTCTGCCCGTCTCGATGCACATCGGTCTAGCGTCCGGAGCGCCTTGGGGCCGCTTTACCGTAGGGGGACGATTTCCGGACAGACTTCCGCCGCTCTGGCGTGGCCTCGCTGTGGTCCAAGGTGCGCTATTGGCCCTGATGGCTGTGGTCATGCTGGACCGCGGCGGCGTCATCACACTGGGAATCGCGACCGAGCTGTTCTGGGTCTGCACAGGGATCACCGCCCTGAGCACGCTGGCAAACGCCATCAGCCCGTCGCGCCCCGAAAGGGTTCTCTGGACGCCGGTTCTAGTCGCCATGACGGGCTGCGCAGTTGCCTTGGCCGTTTTCTGAAAGGACACCTGATGAGGACCGGATTGATTGCAGGTGCAACGGGGTATCTGGGGCGGTTCCTTTGCTCTGAATACCGGAGACGGGGCTGGTATGTCATGGCGTTGGTCCGCGACAAAGCCAGAGCCCGCGCCGTGGACGCCGATGTCCTGATCGAAGCGGAGGCAACCCAGCCAAACAGCCTATCCGGCATCATGGATGGGGCGGAACTGGTCGTCTCTGCCCTCGGGATTACGCGGCAAACGGATGGGCTGAGCTATCGTGACGTCGACTATCAGGCCAACCTGAACCTGCTACAAGAAGCCCTTCGCGCAGGCGTTGCGCAATTTGGCTACATCCACGTTTTGAATGCCGACCGGATGCGCGAGGTTCCTCTGGTGGCCGCCAAGGCGGAGTTCGTGGACGCCCTGCAGGAGGCTCCGATTGCCAGCACGGTGATCGCGCCCTCCGGCTACTTTTCTGACATGGGGGACTTTCTGGCCATGGCCAAAGGCGGGCGGGTCTGGCTGTTCGGGGAGGGCACCCGACGTATCAACCCCATCCACGGCGCCGATCTGGCCCACGCCACGGCGCAAGCAACCGAGGCAGGCGCCGACTGGCTGGATGTCGGAGGGCCGGAAGCCTATTCCCACAACGAACTGGCTGCTATGGCCTTCGAGGCTTTGGGACGTCCGGTGCGGATCACGCACCTGCCCGATGTCATCCGGCGGGCGGCACTGGCGGTGCTGCCTTGGGTCACGCCAAAGCACGTCCACGGGCCTGCACAGTTTTTCCTGACGGCCATGTCCATGGATATGGTCGGCCATCCACACGGAACGCGCCACCTGAAAGATGACTTCAGCGAACGCGCGAATGATCTGTGACGCACCCGCCGTGGTTCATTCAGCGACAAACTGGGTGTGTGCAGGCTGGTGCACCTCGCGTAGATCGTACCCGATATCCATCAGCCTCTGGTAGACCTGATCAACCGGCATGGGGCGTGCATGCAGATAACCTTGCTGCTGGACCGCGTTCATGTGGTGCAGCATCCGTCCCTGACCTTCGGTTTCGATCCCCTCTGCGATGGTCTTGATCCCCAGCTTCTCCGCCATGATCGCCGTCGAGCGCACCACTTCGAGCGTTTTGTTGTCCGCTTCGATCCGCTGGATCAGGGATTTGTCTAGCTTGATGATGTCGATCGGCAATTGCGCTAGCCGGTTAAGGTTACTGGCCTCGACCCCGAAATCATCCAGCGCGATCAGGATGCCGTTGGCCCGCAGGTTTTCAAGCTGCACGATCACATCCTCGATCACCACGCGCTCGGTCAGGGCACGTTCAGACAGTTCGATCACAAACACGCGGTTTGGCGTATCGCGGATCTCTTCGAACGCCTGGATCAAAAGCTCGCTCGAATTTGGGTGGGACAGTTCCTCTACCCTGTGGTTAAAGCTGACATAGCGGTCGTCAAAGTACGAAAGCTGTTGCAGGAACCGCCGCCGCATCTGCCATTTCAGATCGCGGATGGCTGGATTTTTGGCCGCTTCGGACAGCTTCGGAGAGAAAGTCTCGGGCGAGATCATCGTGCCGTCCTGACGCTTCCAACGGATCAGGGCCTCGAACCCTTTGATCGTGTTTTGGTGCGTGTCCACGATGGGTTGCACGACGTAGTACATCTCTTCGTTCAACAGGGCATCGTGAATGTCCCGCTCGGTGACAAAGCGGCCCTCGCTGGTGCTAAAGTCGATATAGCTGGGTGTGGCGAGGGTCGCGCGGTTCCGCCCCGTTTGCTTGGAATCGTCCAGCGCGGCGTCGGCAACGGCCAGAGCTTCGGACAGCGTGCCGTCTTTGGGCAAACGGGCAACGCCGATGCTGGCCGTGCGGGACAATGGCCCCTGTTCGGTCTTGATCTCTGCGCCAGCGATCATGGTACGGATCTGGTTGGCAAATCGTTCCGTTTCGTCCCAGCTCTCGAAACTCTTCATCACGAGGAACTCTTCACCGCCGAGGCGACCCGCAATCCCCCCCGCCGTGGTCAGATCCGAAATCGTGCGCCCGACGTTCTGTAGCAAACGGTCGCCAGCCTCGTGGCCATAGCCGTCGTTGACCGATTTGAAGTGGTCCAGATCGATCAGGAACACCGCCTGATCCGTATGCAGACCCATCTCGACCCGCTTGTTAATCCCGCGGCGGGACAACACGCCCGTCAGATCGTCATACATCAGCTTGTGCTCGAGCTCTGCGCGGGCACGCTCGATCTCGGTCACGTCGTTCAAGGTCACGATATACAGGTTGTCTTCGTTGGTGCGGTCCACAAAGGTCGACACCTCCATCAACCGTTCGTCGCCTTCCTTGGTGACAAAGCTGATCGTGGTCTTTTCAAACCGATCACCCCCGCGCCCTTGCTCGGAGCGGCGTTCGTCCAGAGCCCGCTCGATCTCGAGAGGATGCAGGAATTCATGCAGATCCCGCCCGATGGTTTCCTCTCGGGTGTAGCCGAACTGCTCTTCCCATGCGTCCGAGCAGCTCATGATCTGCCAGCTCTGGTTCTGGGTCAGAACGATCGAAGTGATCCGGTTCAGCAGGGTTTGGGCGAACTGGCGTTCATATTCCCTCTCGGTCACATCAAGGAAGTTGAAAACAGTGAACAGTTCGTTCTGGTCGTCAGAGATCATCACGCGGCTGAAATCCAACTGGTACTGGCGCCCACCGTGCTGTGGCTCTTTGGGCAGGGTCAACGAGGTCGCCACATGCTGCCGCATCAGATCATCCACCCGCTCGAAACTCTGGAGGGCAGAGGCGCGATACTCCGGCTTGAACACCTGCTCAAAGGGCAATCCCTGCATCGCTTGGATGGTGTCACCGCTCAGAACCTCTTTCTGCATCTCGAAATAGGCGGTGTTCATATAGGCCAGCGTGGTCGTATCCCCGAGTTTCCAGACCACAGAGGGCACGCTTTGTTTGTCGAACAACGAGGTCAGCTCTTTCTGGCGTCCTTGCAGACTGACCAGATCGGTGATCTCGGAAATATTAACCAGAACGAGGTCGCCGAAATGCTCCGGCATGTTGACCTTCTGGCATTGGGCACTGAAGGACCGGCCATCCGAGCCCTCTAGGGTCATCTGGATGATATCGTCAGGGTTCTGCTCCAACCGTTCAACGAACAGCTCTTGCAGATGGTTCAAAGCCTTCGAAATATCAGAGGGTTTGTAGCTGCTGAGCGGTCCGGCCTTGCCCGTACCTTGCAATTCACAGCACACGGCCATCACGTCGGTAAAGCTCTCGTTGGCATAGACAAATTTGCGGGTGTCCGCCGCCCAAGCGACAGTGGCTGCCGATTGCTTGTGCAGGATGCTATTCAGGCGCGCGGCCTCTTGTTGCGCCTTGCGCAGACTGATGTTCACGTTGTCGACTTCTTTGACAGCATTGGACAGGGCCTCGTTCACATTCAGAACCTCTGTCACATTGTACAGCGTTGTAATCGTGACATTTTGCGCGCCTAGGACAACGCTGTTGCAGTTCACGATGTAATGGGTGACCGAACCATCCTCTTCAAAGACGTCAACCTGCTCGGGCATAGGACGCCCATTCGCGCCCTCGCTCAGGATCACGTTGATCCTGTCTTTGCGACCATAGCGCAAACGAGTCGCGGTGCCGACTTTGGGCACCAGCCCTGCATGTGTAAACAGCTTCTCTGCTGCCTCGTTCATCTCGAGCAGGGCTTCGTTTTCGGCGCGGATAAAGATCGGGTCGGACGAAAGATCCATATACGCGGACGCCAGCTGCCGCGAGAAATGCAGTTCGTTGCCCAAAAGCTCCATCTTACGGGTCTGGGCCTTCAGCTCTGCTTCGGCCTCCATCGCGTCGGTGATGTCATGCCAAGAGGACAGCCAGATCAGATCCTCGCCAAGTTCGATGATCGAGGTTTCAAACAGGAAATGCCGGACCGTGCCGTTATCCCACGTGATCGTTGCCGTGCGAGTGCCCTGAACTTGCTGCAGGTCGGATGTGTCGAAAGGCCGGTCAAAGGTGACTTCGGCCACATCGGGGTGCACATCATTGAAGGTCTCGACCGAACCGATCTGCAGCTTGAGCGACAGCTCGGCGTAGAGTTCCTGAGCCCCTTCGTTGAAGTCCAGAATTTGCCCGTCGAGACTGCGCAAGGTGATCGCTGCATCGGTCTGTTCCAGATAGGCCGTCGCCAGTTGCTGCGCGCGTTCGCTTTGCTTTTGGGCCTGCTCCAGCTTGTCGATTGTCTCGGCGTATTTCTCGTTCAACGCGCTCAGGTCTGCTACGGCGCGTTCGCTGGTCTGACTCCGATCCTCCAGATCATTGTTCAGCACATCCAGTTCAAGCAGAGCGGTCTCATAGCCGATATTGGCATGTTCGAGTTTCTTTCTCTGCTCTTCCAGTTCCTCAAGCGCAGCTTGCAAAATTGCGGTCTGTTCAGAGTTCTTGACCTTCTGGGCTGTCAGGATAGTGCGCGTCCACTCTGCAAAGAGCACCAGATTCAGATAGGCAATCGTATAGAACCCCAGATGGAGCAGGTTGGTGTCGGGGGCAAAGAGAGGGGTCGCCACCATGATCCCTGCGCCCAATGCAGACAAGGCGCGGGCTTTTGTCCGCTTCAGGCAGCCACAGCCAAAGGACACGCCGACAATCAGAATGAGGTTTGCGATCAGACCCCAGTCAGAGATGGCGAAAGGCATCAGGGCAAACGTGGCGAACAGGCTGATTTCCATCAGCTTGATCCGCTGATCCTTGAGCGCTTCGGTTCTGACAAAGAGAAGCGCAAAAAACGCCGCGCACAAGAAACCAAAGAACTGCACGGTCATGCCGAAATGGACATAGTCCACAACCGCAAAGGCCAAGGGCGCGATCGGAAAGCTCAGAAAGAAGAGACGCTTGAGCGCGTTCAGCATTCTTTCGGGGGCTTCGGATTTGGTCACGGTGTTGTTCTTTCGGTCTCAACCGCCGGCGCGGGCGTCTGTCAGTCTTGTCCAAGCCCTGCAGGATGCAGGCCAGACGGCTCGAACCAAAGAAACCGTTACGCACAGGCCAATGCGGCTTACCCTTTCAGCGCCCTGTTCAGATCAAGCTCCCTCGATCAGAGGAACAGAGCCAGGGGCAAACCATCACAACCGAAACGTCAGTCGCGCTGACACATCCCCAAGGATGCAATGGCCGCAAACGTACACATCGAAACTCTCAAAAATTATGCGTGGAACCAGTAAACTACCATCGGGGACTAACCTTTTGATGGGCCAACTATCCCTAATCCCTCTGACCCTATGCAGGGTGAGGAGCGCCGCAAAACGCGCGCAGGAGTTCAACCAAGGCGGGTTCAAATTCAGGGGGCGTCCCCAACAGATCACCGGCACGGTGCCAACCCTCGCGCAGACAACGAAAAACCCTCCCCGAGCGATCGTCGGGAAGGGTTGGGTTCGCTTGAACTGCGACAGGTTACTTCGCGCGGCGCTCGGCCTGCAGACCTTTCCAGATTGCCCAACACATCACCAGAAGGACGACTGTGAACGGCAGTCCGGTCGAGATCACCATGGACTGCAGCGATTGCAGCCCACCGGCAGACAGCAGCAGGACAATCGCCACCGCACCTTCAAAGATGCACCAGAACACACGTTGGGGCACGGGCGCGTCCACTTTGCCGCCTGCGGTGATGGTATCGATCACCAGCGACCCCGAGTCCGACGAGGTCACAAAGAAAACGATGACCAGAACGA
>CAXQKF010000461.1:0-7014 GCA_964224285.1 Donghicola sp.
AACCCGTTGCCGTAGGTTTTCTCAAGGTTATGCAGTTGAAGACGTGCCATTTTATCCTTTGATCCCCCCGGCGGAGATCCCTTCGATGAAGTATTTCTGGGCAGCGAAGAACACGGCGAGCGCAGGCGTGATGGTCAGGACTGACATCGCCAGAATGCGGTTCCACGCAAAAGCTTCGGTGGTGTCGATGGACAATTTCAGGGCAAGGCTGACGGGGTATTTGTCGACCGAGCTGATGTAGATCAGCGGCCCGAGGAAATCGTTCATTGTCCACATGAACTGGAACAGCGCGACCGAGATCAGGGCTGGGGCCAGCATGGGCACCACAATGAACACCAGCGTCTGCCAGCTGTTGGCCCCGTCCACACGGGCGGCCTCTTCCATGTCGCCGGGAATGGCGCGCAGGAACTGCACCAGCATGAAGACAAAGAACGCATCCCCTGCCAGTGCCGAGGGCACCCATAGCGGCAGGAAACTGTCCAGCCAACCCAGATCACGGAACAGGATGTACTGCGGGATACGCGTCACCACATTGGGCAGCAGCAGGATCGCGATGACCGAGCCGAAGAGGATCTTCTTGAACGGAAAATCAAAGCGGGCAAAGCCATAGGCCACGAAGGTACAGCTGATCACAGTGCCGATCACCTTGGGCACGATGATCTTGAAACTGTTCAGGAAAAACGTCCCGAAGGTGTATGGGGTCGAGGTCTTCCACCCCTCGATATAGCCGTCCGCCGTGGGGTTCTGGGGCAGAAAGCCGGGGTTGGCGAAAATCTCGCTGTTGGTCTTGAACGAGGCGCCCACCAGCCAGATCAGCGGGTACAGCATCACCAGTCCCACAAGGCCAAGGATGACATAGCGGATCGCGGCGTTGATGCGGGCTTTGCGGATGCGGGCATTCGCGTGTTGGCGGGCAAGGTCTAGGGTTGTATCGGTCATCTGGGTCATGGGTCAGCTCCGCTTGTCGCCGGCGTAGAACACCCACTTTTTCGACGACCAGAAGGCGACCAGCGTCAGGACCATGATGATCACGAACAGCACCCATGCGATCGCCGAGGCATAGCCCATGTCGAACCGCTTGAAGGCCTCATCATAGATATAAAGGGGCAGCAGGTAGGTGGATTTCAGCGGGCCACCGCCGGTGATGATGTAGGGGCCGTTAAACTCTTGGAACGCCTGCACCATCTGCATGATCAGGTTGAAAAAGATCACCGGCGTCAGCAGCGGAATGGTGATGAAGATAAAGCTGTGCAGTTTGGACGCGCCATCAATTGCCGCCGCTTCATAAAGCGACTTGTCGATGGATTGCAGCGCCGCCAGAAAGATCACCATAGCCGAGCCGAACTGCCAGCAGCGCAGCAGCGTGATGGTGAACAGGGCATTGCCGGGATCGCCGAACCAGTTGACGGCCTCGAACCCCATGGCAGTGAGGCCCATATTCACAAGGCCATCTGTGGCAAAGATATAGCGCCACAGCACTGCAATCGCGATGGACCCGCCAAGGATGGACGGTACATAGAAGGCGGTGCGGAAGAAATTGATGCCCCGCAGGCGGTAGTTCAGGATGTAGGCAATGAACAGCGCGAAGGCCAGTTTCAGCGGCACCGTGGTGAACACATAGATCAGCGTCACCGTCAAAGACCGGCGGAACGTGCGGTCCGAGGTGAACAGATCAATGTAGTTCTGAAGGCCCGTCCAGACGGGGGCCGACATCAGGTTATAGTCGGTAAAGCTCAGGTACAGAGATGCCAGAAACGGCACCATCGTAAACACCAGCAGGCCGACGATATAGGGCGCCAGATAGCCCAATCCCAACAAGCGACGAGGCGTCATGGCGCACCTCGCCCACCGCCCACAGGCGGCACTTCAATTCTATCCATCAAATCTCTCCTCCGTGGCTGCCTTGGCGTGCACAGCACAGGGCTGCGTCCCACACCCGGGCAGATCAGGCTGCGCCTCCTCGGCACGAATCCCGATGTTGTCTGACAAGTTATCAGAGCTCTACTCTGTCGTTGGATACACGATAAGGGGGAAAAAGATGGACAAAACTGAACGTCATTTTAGCGGGTACAGGATGACCGCGCGGATCAGGTGCTTCGCAGCGGATGGCCAAGAATGCACCTAATTTACTGACATACATCAAGATTATTGCGCCTCCCCTGCCCTCATCGCCGCGATAGCGCGGGCTGTTCGCTGCGTCATGGCTTGCTTCGGAAATGTCTCAGGATGTCGCTCCAGCCACATCTATTGACCGAACCCGCCCCAAAAGTGATATGACAAGAAAGCAGAACCCAAGCAGGAAAGACGTGGGATGGAGGAAATCGAAGGCGGTGTTCTGGACCGTATGCCCGTAGGCGCCCTGAGCCTGACGCTCACGCGCTCGACCATCCGGATGCAGCACGCCCCCTCTTGGCAGGTGGACAAATCGAACGAGGTCTACGACCTCATCGTCGCGCTGGATGGCCAAGGCGAGTATCGCGTCGGGGATCAGCGCCTGTCGCTCTGTCCCGGTCAGGCGATGCTGATCCCGCCCCACACCCGTTTCGAAGGCTGGACCGAAGTCTCCGACGAATACACCGGCATCGCGCAGCACTTTACGCTGCGGGCCTTTGGTGAACATGATCTGTTATCCCTGATGGACCTGCGCCTCGTGGCCGAACTGGCCCCTTGGCCCGTCTATGAGCCGCTCGTGCGCCACTTCCGCTCTCAAGCGCCGCCAAGTTCGGTCACCCTGCCCCAGCACCATCAGTTCATGGTGCTGCTGAATGCCTATATCAACGCGGCCTTCCTGCGCTGGAAACCCGATGCCGCGCAGCCCATCGAAGGCACCGCAGGGATTGATCTGGCGGTCATGCAGGCGGCGTCCAAGATCAGCGCCCACCCCCTCGACCCTACGATCGTGCAGGCGACACTGTCCGAAGCCCCCTACAATCGCGACTATTTCCAAAGGTCCTTCCAGAAGCGCATCGGCCGCACACCACGCCAATATCAACAGTTCTGCCTGATGGAGCGGGCAATGGAATATTTGGAGTCCGGCCACTCGGTCATCGAAGCGGCGGCCCGCGTGGGCTACGCCGATCCCTATTACTTCTCACGGATGTTCAAGCGGATCATTGGCCTGAGCCCCCGCGCCCACGTCGAACGCCTACGCCTGAGCCGGTCGGGGCAGTTGTTCCAATTCGACGAAGGCGAACAGAAAGAGCGCCTGCGCGCTAGTCAAACTGAGGAGGGCTGAAGGGGTGTGTCGCTGATTAGGTTGGTTCTGCACAATAATGCAGGAAAGCAGAGCAAGCACTGCTGCCGGAGCACTGAGCCACAGCACCAATCGCCATTCTATTGTTTGTAAAAATGGCGGAGACGAAGGGATTCGAACCCTCGAGACGATTCCTCGCCTACTCCCTTAGCAGGGGAGCGCCTTCGACCACTCGGCCACGTCTCCGTCGACGGGTCTACAATCCTCGGGGGGGAGGCACAAGAGCAGATTGACGCTTTGGTGGCAGTTTTTTCCACCACCAAAGCAACCCAACCTATTGTCAGGTAAAGACCAAGTCCGCCTCGGTCACAGACAGCCCCGTCCCGACAAACTGCAAGGTCAAATCCCCCACCATCAGGTGCAGGATTTCAGCGTATTCGCCCTCGGGCACTTCGCCAACGGAGTCGATGACCGCAACAGCATAACTGACAGTATCTTCGAGACCGGTCATCCCCTCGAGGAGGATCGTGTCCTCGCCCGTCTCGAAATCAAGGATCAGCGCGCCTTCGTCGGAATTGGCAAAAACAAACACGTCCTCGCCGTACCCGCCACTGAGCGTATCCGCACCGGCACCGCCCCGCAGAGTATCGTCCCAGCCGCCGCCACTCAGACTGTCGTCGCCGTCACCGCCAAACAGCTTGTCATCCCCCGAATCCCCGATCACAGTATCCTCCCCGGAACCGCCACGCAGCGTATCATCGCCCCAGTTGCCACGGAGGCGGTCATCGCCATCTCCGCCCAGCAAGAGATCCCCGTTATCCTTGGAAATCAGGGTGTCATTGCCCTCTCCTCCGTACATCTGGAGGTCTTGTCCATAGGTCCAGCTTGCGGTCAGCCGATCGTCCCCTTCCCCACCATAGAGCAGGCTCGTCTCGGCCCGTCCCCCGACGAGCGTGTCGTTGCCCTCGTCGCCGTAGAGCGTGGAATGTATCGCGTTGTAGCTGCCAGCCGCGAGTTTGTCGTCCCCAGTGCCTCCATAGAGCACATCGGTTCCGCTGCCCGCAGAGAGCGTATCGTTCCCTTCGTTGCCGTACAGAATATCGTCGTCCCGACCGCCGGAGAGCCTGTCATTGCCTGCGCCGCCGCTCAAACTGTCGTTTCCGGAGCCGCCCCGCAGGATGTCATCGCCATCATCCCCATTCAGGCTGTCATTCCCCGATTGCCCCTTTAGGGTGTCGTCCCCGTCCGCGCCTGACAGGGTGTCATCCCCTTTGCAGCCAAAAATCTTGTCATCCCCGAGAAATCCGATCACGGAATCCGCGTCCTCGGACCCGACGAAATTGTTCCGGCCCGAGAACAGGGCTGCCGTCACGCCCGCAGCCCCAACACTGTCGTACAAGTCCTGCAAATCCGGCAGGGTCAGTTCGGAACGCTTGAAGGTTACGATCCAGCGTTCACCGGTCGCATCGTTGTTATAGGTGATGGCAGTGATCTTTGAATCGAACCAGTAGGTGTCCGTTCCGGTCTCGTCCAGATTCTGGCCCAGCAGAGAATACTGCGCCGTGCCATCGGTGTAGGTAATGCGGTCCGCGTAGGAAACGCTGCCTTCCCCATCGACATACCCCCCGCCCCAACTCGGTTCGATCATACTGATGTCGCTGATCGTCCCGCGTTCATCCAGATACTCGGTGGATGTCCAATCCAGAAAACTCCAGTCCACTTGGTTCGACAGAAAAAGACTTCTCGAATAATCCCAATTCACTTTCATCACAGGCCCCAATTCGGCTTAAGCGTTAGACTTAAAAAAACTGCACAAGAACGGGGCCACTATCCGCCGTAGAGCGGCACGGTTTAAGAATGGTATTCCTCCATCCCCGCGGTTTTTGTTCCGCGCAGGCGTGATCCGTCGGTCATATGAGCCGAAAATAAAAACCGCGCCCAATTTGGATGCGAAATTACCAGGTAGGTCGTGCCACCCGCCCATCGCAAAAGCCGCAGTTAAGCCTCCAGAGGCAATCGCGACCGCCAGCGTGACTACTCTGCTGGTGTATCGATCACGTTGCGGAGCAAACCCTTCGGGATCATGACGGCTTTCAAGGTGTCGAGAAAATGATCTGTTCCGCTCCGAACCGCCGGAGCCGCTCTATTTCGACCATTCCCCCAGACTGCAATACCTTGCACGAAGCAATGTTGGCACTTTGCGTTTCGGCGACAACGCGATCCAACCCGACGTCGTCCAGAGCATGAGACACAATGGCCTCAAGGGCCTCGCGCGCATAGCCTTGCCCCCAGACGGCAGGAGCGAACTGGTATGACACTTCGTACGCGTCACCATCCTTGTGAGGACCGAGTTCAATAATCCCCACAGGTTGACCGCCCTTGGCCAACCTGACGACCCAGATGCCCACATGCGCCGGCGCGTTCAAATATCGTTTGAACTGCCGCAACCGTTGGCTTCTGCCGACGGGGCCGCCCAGATATTTCCGCACACCTGGATTTCCGATGAGCCGATAAAAGAACCAGGCATCCCGTGCGCGCAACGGACCGAGCAAAAGGCGCTTTCTTTGCAACTGAACCGAGAAAGTCATGCAGCCAGCCTAGACGGCACCCTGACCGCGACGCAACACGAGTTCGCGGCGGCCTCTAGCTCTGTCGGCAGCATGTCAAATTCAGAGGCCACCAATGCAAAACGCCGCCTCGGTCGAGACGGCGTTTTTATTCTGAATGTCGAAAAGATCAGGCGTTGAACAAGAAGTGCAGAACGTCGCCATCTTTGACTTCGTAAGTCTTGCCTTCGACGCGCATCTTGCCCGCTTCTTTGGCGCCGCCTTCGCCGTTGCCTGCAACATAGTCGTCATAGGCAATGGTTTCCGCACGGATAAAGCCGCGTTCGAAGTCGCCGTGGATCACACCGGCCGCTTGAGGGGCCAACATGCCCTTGCGGATGGTCCAGGCGCGGGCCTCTTTGGGGCCGACGGTGAAGTAGGTCTGCAGCCCCAACAGCGCGTAGCCTGCGCGGATCAGACGATCCAGACCGGGCTCTTCCAGATCCATCTCGCCAAGGAACATCTCGGCTTCTTCTTTTTCCAGCTGGCTGATCTCTTCTTCGATCTGCGCGCTGATGATGACGGTGCTTGCGCCCTGCTCGGCGGCCATGGCCTCGACCTTGGCGCTGAATTCGTTGCCAGCCGCGGCAGAGCTTTCGTCCACGTTGCACACATAGAGGATCGGCTTCGAAGTCAGAAGCTGGAGCATTTTCCAAGCTTTCTTGTCGTCTTCGTCCACATCCACGGTGCGCGCAGGCTTGCCGTTTTCCAGCGCTTCCATGGCCAGTTTGAGCAAACGTTCCTGCGCCACGGCCTCTTTGTCGCCGCCACGGATTTTGCGGGTCAGGTTGGCCAGACGCTTTTCGATGCTTTCCATGTCGGCCAGCATGAGTTCGGTCTCGATCACTTCGGCGTCCGCAATCGGATCGACGCGGCCATCCACGTGAGTGATGTCGTCATCCTCGAAACAACGCAGAACCTGTGCGATTGCGTCAGTCTCGCGGATGTTGGCAAGGAACTGGTTGCCCAGACCTTCGCCCTGCGATGCGCCTTTGACCAGACCGGCAATGTCCACAAAGGTCATGCGCGCGGGAATGATCTCTTTCGAGCCTGCGATCCCCGCCAGCTTGTCCAGACGTGCGTCGGGGACGGCGACCTCGCCCACGTTGGGCTCGATCGTACAGAACGGAAAGTTCGCAGCCTGCGCAGCCGCGGTTTTGGTCAGTGCGTTGAACAGAGTGGACTTGCCCACGTTCGGCAGACCCACAATCCCCA
>CAXQKF010000462.1:0-7094 GCA_964224285.1 Donghicola sp.
AGGGTTGCCTGCGCGCTCACGATCAGGCGGTTGGTCGTATCGGCGGTGGCGTTGATCCCGACTGAGGGAAGGTTTTTCATATCCAGCGGAACCGGCTGCCATCCATCGCCTAGGTAGACCATGCATCTGCCGCCAGCCGCATCCCAAGCCAGCCAACCTTCGGCGGGTTCCTGATAGATCCAACCGCTCTGCGTGTAGGTCGCGATCTGGCGGGGATGGTCGGCCCATGCTCCGGTCGCGGCATCCGAGGTGAAATAAGTCTGCCCTTCGACGGGCGAAGCGGGCGGTTCTAACAACGAAAGGCTCTGCAGAACCATCTGCACGACCCCATCGAGGCGCAGGAGCGCTTCGTTGTGCGTGACATGTTTCTGTGCTTGGGCCGGCAGGATCATCGGCAGGTCGAGGCGGGGGGACGCGCTGGTCATGGGCAATCTCCGTGGTTGCGATGGACGGAGGAAACCCAGCCAAGGTTAAAAAGTCTGAATGGCGCGCTGCGCTGGCTTCACGAACTGTTAGCAAACAAAAACGGGCGCCCGAAAGCGCCCGTCCAAATGCATCAGCAACAACCTCAGTTCGCGAGGTTTTGCGCCTGAAGGACAGTCGCCCCGCTCGCGCGGAACACATCGATGAAGTTGTTGATCAGAACCAGCGGCGATTCCGACGCGTAGACGATATCCCCGGGGAAAACTTCGAACTGCTGCGCCGCGAACAAACCCTCTGCATTTGTCATATCCAGCGCAAAGATCACGAGATCCTTGTTCGGGCCATGGGTGTCCAGACGGACTGCGTTGTGCTCATACCGGCGCAGGATCAGCAGTCCTTTGGGGTTGGCGCGGGCGTCCATCAGGCCACCAGCGTTGGTCACAGCTTCGAGCGCGGTCACCGGCGGGTACTTCAGCGCGACGAGAGCCTCGCGACCTGTTGCGCCCATCACGGTCACGTTCTGCGGCAGGTCCGTAACCATGATCTGATCGCCCCCGCGCAGCGCCGTATCGAGGCTGCTTTTCTCCGTTAGCTCAGAAGCGAACACCTCGTAAGTCGCACCACCACGCATCAGCCGCACCACAGGGTTCTGAATGCTGCCCGAGATGCCTCCGGCATCTGCGATCAGGTCCAGAACGCTATAGCTGCGGTCCGTCATGGGATACGCCCCGGGACGCCCCACGCCGCCAACCGCACGTGCAATGTTGTTCTGACCGGGCGTCGCCGAAACCAGCACCTGAACCGAGGGGGCAATGCTCTCCATCTGACGCGCGATATCGTCACGTGCGCCTTCGATTGTCAGGCCAGCAACCTGCACGTTACCCACGTAGGGCAGAAAGACACTGCCACCCGAAGAGACTCGAATATTCTCAACACGAGCTTCCTTCTGGCCGGTGCCAGTCAGCAGAGAATCCTCTTGGCTGTCCCAAATGCTAAGAGAGAGCATATCGCCCGACTGGATCAGATAGGTCGACGCCCCGCGGTTTCCGCCGATCCAGTTGTACTTCAGCCCGCCACCGGTCCGAGGCCATTTCTCGACCATCGCCAGAGATGCAGTATCAAGGTCAACCACATCAAAGCTCGCGTCGGGATTGTTAGAACCACTCAGAACTTCTGATTTCGTCACCGCACCTCGCGGAACGATACAACCGGAAACCGCCGTAGCAAGAACAAGGCAAAGGAAAAGGCGCAGCATTGGGAAACCTTAAAGCATTTATCAATTGGCTGAGTTGATGCCATTTTTTGCGCTTCGCTCCAAGACAAGCTTTGCGAACATAGATAGAAAGATGCGCAAGTGACACGGGATCTTTGCGAAATTCAGCGCATCCATCCTGCAAAGGGATATCATTCACGATGCTCAAAACTCCGGTTCTGGTAACAGGCGCAAACGGTCAGGTGGGCCGCAGAATTCTAAGGGCTTGGGAACGTGAAAGCCCTTCTTTCGAAATCGCCGCGGTTGCTAGAACCGATGGCCCAGCGTGGCAGGCATGGACACCAGGCATGCCGCCCGTTGTGGAGCAAGCCCGCGCTGTCGTCGGGTTGTGGGGAGTGTGCTCTGGGACGCTGGATGAAACGCGGGTGAATGTTGGCTTGGCGCAGGCCGCTCAGGCCCTGGCCAAGCAAACCGGCGCGGATCGGGTTATCCATCTGTCGACCCAGTCGGTTTACGGGCGCTCTTGTATTGATGCCGATGAACGCCAAGCCCTGACGCCCGCCAACCCTTATGGACAGGCCAAAGCGGAAATGGAGGAGTTGCTGCAACGCACAGAGGGGCCAAAGCCCGTCATCTTGCGCGTCGCCAACGTGATCGGCGCGGATGCGATCTCGCGCTCTTTGGCGGGCACAGCGCCTGTCGTTCTGGACAGGTTCCCTGACGGCTCTGGCCCTGTCCGTAGTTTTGTGGGGATTGCGGATTTGGCGAGGATCATCGCCACTCTTTCAACCTGTCCGCTCAAGGACTGCCCGGATGTCCTGAACATCGCAGCCCCCAGAGACATCTCCATGGATGCGATCCTGAACGCCGCCTCTCGCGAGTTCACTTGGCGGGATGCGCCAGAATCTGCACTGCCCCGAGCAACCGTCTCGACACGCCGCTTGCAGCATACCACGCTGCCCCAACCCCGCGCTTCGACCGCAGAGGCTCTCGTCCAGGATTGGACGCTGTTTCAGGACTGACGCAAGCTACAGCGCAAACGTCTCGATAAAGGTCCGCGCGTCGGGATCCGGCAACCCGCGCAGCTGGGTCTTCAGTCTGGACACCGCCTCTGCCGTCGCCTCTCTTTCCTGAATGGGCCGCTCTCTGAGCATATTCTGGAGGTTGGCAAAGAAGGGCGTCTGCCCCGTCATATCACAGAGAAACTCGTGCACGTCTTCGAACCGGTCATACATCTCGGCACGCAGAGGCGCCCCGTACATTTCGATATCCGACGATTTGGGAAGGTTCAGTTCGGGCGTGACCGCCTCGAGAAAATCCCTCAGGCACTGCGCCACTTCGGGCATCAATTGCGCATTTCCACGGCGCACGATCTCTTGGACGGCGCGGTGCATTGTCGGGTTCTGCGGGAGAGGGGTGGTCAGGTTCTGGGGAAAGTTCAGGCAGGACTGCTCTTTGAAATCCTCGATCGTTCCGCCGGACCGGACTTCTGAAAAGTCGCGCAGAACAAAATCCGCCTCGGGCATCGCCTGCACCCACGGCTCCAGAATCTGGCTGTAGTCAAAGTGGGTCGTGTCGTAATAGGCCTGCAAGCCGCCGCGCCCCAATGGGTGCAGCCGTTCGCCGGCTTTCAGCCTCTCTCCGTGCCAGCTGGCCAGATAGTTATCCACGCGGCGCAGGTTGGCGATGATCCGGAAATGCGCATCAGGGAATTCATCCAGCAGGGTCTGGATCAACCGCGGACTGACCACGCCAAAGGTCGAGAACACTTCGGACGCCAGGATCACTGCTTCGGGCTGAACGAATTCGATCTGCTTCTTGATGGCGCGGAACATCTGGCGCGTGCGGGGCAAGCCTGTGTGTTTCGGCGGGACAAAGCGGTTCTCGTCCACTTCGGAAATCATCTTGTAGGCAAAGGCATTATGCGCCTCGCGGGCATTCACGGGCAGGGGAATGTCGTCGATATCGCCAATGATCGCTTTCGATACCATGAAGGACAGGCCCTCGGCCTCGATCATCGGATAGAGAATGCCGGATTGGATCAACCGAACATAGTTCCGGTACAGGAAGTCCTGCAGTTGACTGGAGCCCACCTTGTGCGGGCCGATAAAAATAACGAATTGCATCTGCGCGCTTCCCCGCGGCTGTCGGTCATCCAGCGGCACACGTCAAAATGCAGCGGCGTGCCTGCCCCGTCCCTAGCGGCCTGACCACAGAAAGGCCAGAACCGGTTCGGATATCCACGCCTACAAGATCAGAAAATCTGAGAGTTGCCGATTATACTGTCCAGATCGGTCGCCCCCTCCAGGATCAGTACATCGCCGGTGTCAAAGGTCAGAACTGCATTCCCATCCACGACGCTCAGATGTTCACCGAGATCAAAGGTGCCTTGATCGCCATCGGTCCACAAATCGGCATCCAACCTCAGAACGTCACCCTGGCTCGCGTTGAAATCCGAGATCGTGTCGTTCCCGTTAGATGCATAAAAGACAAAGGTGTCAGCCCCAGTACCACCGTACAGACTGTCGTCACCAGCGCCCCCGATCAGGGTGTCATCGCCTCCGCCACCGCCAAGCGTGTCGTTCCCCGCGTTCCCCAGCAGCTTGTCCTGCCACTTGTTTCCATAGAGCCGGTCATCGCCTTTGCCACCCATCATGCGATCGCGGCCACCGCCGCCCAATAGGCGATCGTCGTTCGCTCCCCCGAACATAATATCCCGATGCCCATTGCCGGACAGGGTGTCGGCTCCGTCATTCCCATAGAGCCTGTCCTTGCCCGAGCCGCCTTCCAGCGTGTCTGCGCCGTCGCCGCCATAGAGCTTGTCGTTCTGCCCGTTCCCGACCAAAGAGTCGTCCCCGGTCCCGCCCTCAAGCCTGTCGCGTCCCCCGCCGCCGAAGAGACGGTCATTTCCGTCTTCACCGAGCAAGGTATCATCGCCCGAATATCCGTAGGCCCGGTCACTGCCCTGCCCCGCATTCATCAGATTGTCTGCGCCGTTCCCGAGCAGCGTATCATTGCCGCCACCGGAATATACATTCTCGATCGTTGTGCCTCGGGCAATGCCGAGGATCCCGTTGTATCCGCCCACGTTCGAGAAGCTCTCTTGCTGGAGATCAATATAATCAGAAGTCGAAAGCGAGCTGAAATTCAGGGTATCGACACCGGATTCATCGTAGATCGTCACCGCAACGGCATCGCCGCTGTACTTGGCAGATTTCTGACTTGAAACCGCTGCCTCCAGCAGCTCGCCAAAGATATTGTCCAGGTCGGTTCCCACCCCGTAGACCGTATCCCCCGAAGTCGCCGAAGATGATCCCGCAGCCCCGTACATCGTCTGGATCGCCAGGATATCCGCCATCATTGCGGTGATCGGATCGGCATAGTCCCCGTCTACGGTCGGATTCTCGGTCTGGCTGAAGTAGGACATGACAGAGACCTGGTAACTGTCGTTCGCAAAAACAGCGTTCTCGGTATATGAGGCATATCCGTTGTAATCGCCCATATGCCCCAGACCCAAGGCGTGCCCGATCTCGTGCACATAGGTGCTAAAGGCATAGCTGTCGATCGAAGTCCCGTATGAATCGAGCCAGTTCTCCGAGACGTTCACAAAGGCGCTGGTGATCGACTCTCCGGTGTAGCTCGTGTTGCAATATGCACCCGAGTAGTCATCAGAGAAGGTGATATCTGCTGCGCTCGTGGTTTCGATGAACTGGAGGTCGGCGACCATCTCCCACATCTCGAACGCCCAACGCGCCAGTTGCTGGCCTTCGGACGTCAGAGCCGTGATATCCACGCTGATCACTGTGGTCGACGACCCTTCGGCAAAGGACCGCTGCGGCGCACCACTGCCAGCCCAATAGCCTTCGATCAGGTATGCGGCCAACTCGTCCAGCGTTCCCTCCGATAGCGCCGCACTCGAACCCGAGGTTCCGGTCGAATAACTTACACTACTTGTGCCTGAGGTTGCGTCCTCTGTGGTCAAGTCAGAGGACGGAAACTCGCAGTCCCCCGCTTGAGGTACCAGTTGCTGGCAGATGGTGCACATGGTGTTCCCGATCCGTAAAATGGCATGTGATAAGCACTGAGATTTTGACCTCTCAACCTTGATCAAAGCTTACGGTTTATTTGGGGCACTCCAATGTCATGAGCCTTGTTTTAAAGGCTATTCTTGGGTTTCATTCGGACAGACCTACCCAATTTGCATAGTACATCTCGCCAATTAAGGCAGTATTTGGAGGGTCGTTTTTATACTTTCAGGCTAGAATGCGGGTCATAGGGATATACAGGGACGCATTCGGGATCGTCATGTAAACTTAGGGCCGAAGCGAAGAGGCATAGTGATGTATCCTCCCCGTCTGCCGATAGAGATTAGTTAATTTCAAGTTACATAATTTGCTAAAAAGTTGTGGAAAATGAGGCAAATGCGCCTATCACGCCACTTCCACGAAAAACGGCCCCCAAGAAGGGAGCCGTCGAATTTTAATCATTAACTTGGTGAGTCTTGTCAGAGCCCCAGTGCGGTGATTCCCGCCTGAGCGACCTCCATATCCTGCGCAGGCGTGCCGGAACTGACCCCGATTCCCCCGACGCACGCGCCATCCACCATGACCGGAAGGCCGCCACCAACAACCATCAGGCGACCCCCGATAGCGCTGTTGATGCCGTGGGTCGGACCTTCGGGTTGGCTGATCGCACCGTATTCGTGGGTCGCCTTCTTTGCGCCCGACGCGGTAAAGCTCTTGTCGATCGCGATGGTGATGCTGGTGACCTTGCCGCCATCCATACGCTCGAACGCGATCAGGTTGCCGCCATCATCAGTGATGGCGATGCACATGGGCACTCCGATCTCGACAGATTTGGCGCGGGCGCCTTCCAGCATCTTATTCGCGTCTGCCAGATCCAGACGTTGTACAGTCATCATAGTCGTCTCTCCTTAGCCAGCTTTGGCCACACGGCGTGCGGCGTGCAGCAGCGGCTCGGTATACCCGGAGGGCTGCTCGGCACCTTTGAACACCAGATCGCAGGCCGCCTTGAACGCGACGCCGTCATAGGCCGGTGCCATCGCGGTGTAGGCCGGATCATTCGCGTTCTGTGCGTCCACCTTCAGCGCCATACGTTTTAGCGAATCCAGCACTTCTTGCTCTGAACAGATGCCGTGCAGCAGCCAGTTCGCCAGATACTGGGAGCTGATCCGCAGGGTCGCACGGTCTTCCATCAGGCCGACATCGTTGATGTCCGGCACCTTGGAGCACCCGATCCCCATATCAACCCAGCGCACAACGTAACCCAGGATCGACTGGCACGAGTTATCCAGCTCGCGCGTCACTTCGGCGTCCGACAGGTTGCGTCCGATCATCAGAGGCGGGGTCAGCAGCGCATCGCGGCTGGCTTTTTCGCGGCCCTTCAACTCGTCCTGCAGCGAAGCGACATTCACCTGATGGTAATGGGTCGCGTGCAA
>CAXQKF010000463.1:0-3389 GCA_964224285.1 Donghicola sp.
GAGACCGTCCGGCTTTCAAGCGGGGATTCGCGAAACCGCCGTGTTTTCTGGGGAAATCGCTTTGATCCACAAGAAACGACTGAACGAGGGAACTACTCTGCCGCGCGCGCGTTGGGACGTCATACGAAAGAGAGGACCATCTTCATGAAGAATCTGGCAATCGCACTTGTCGCTGTGCTCGTGGCCTTGGGGATTTACACCCTTTATTCCGGCCCCGGCGAAGAGGACATCCGCGAAGGCGTGCAGGAAAATGCGGCCGCCGCCGAAGCCACCTTGGATCAAGCCGCACAGGACACTGCCGAAGCAGCCTCAGGGGCCAGCGATACCGTCACCGAAATGGCGAGCGACGCAGCTGACGCGGTCTCGGGTCTGGCCGACGACGCGGTTGCTGCCACCGGAGAGGCGCTTGATGCCGCTGGCGCAGCGATCGAAGACGCCTATGAAGGCGCGAAAAACAGCGCGCAGGAGCTGACCGAAGATGCTGCGATCGCCGCCGAAAGCGCCGAGGCCGCAACCGAATCCGCCGCAGCAGACGCCGCTCAAAGTGCGGAAGAGGCCGCGAACGAGATCACCGACGGCGACCTGATCACCACGACCGAAGAGGGCGAAGCAGCGCAGGAAGCACTGGACGAGACCACTCTGAGCGAAGCAACCGCCGAAGCCAATGCAGGCACCACAGAAGAAGGCCTGGAAGCTTTGCTAACCGTGGACGGGTTCAACATGGACCGCGTGATGGCGGTTATCGACGGCGCGGACCTGAATGCCTTGCAACAGAGCACGCTCAAGGCCGCCCTTCAGCAGGCGCAGAACTCTCCCGAAGCCTTGGAAGAGGTGCTGGCGCAGTTGCGTGGGGCACTGGGGCTGTAACCAGTTTTATAAAGACGAACCGAGGGCGGTCCCATTGCGGGGCCGCCTTTTTCTATGGGCTCCGGGCTGCGTCGCGCGTAGTGCCGCGGGTATTTGGACCAAGATGAAGAGGCTATTGCGCTGATTTGGGCAGGCGTCTGGCCCGTGGCTGGGGGCGGGTCGGGATCTCTTTGAGGAGGCCACCGACGCCCATTGCTGCGATATCGTCGTTTGTGATCTCGAGACCGCAGGCAATTCTGGACAGCACCCAATCGGCCCCGTTCAGTGCAGGTGAGCGCGCACATCCGGGCAGACCGATCACCGGCGTTCCGCGTCTGTGTCCTAGGAACAGCAGGTTTCCGGGGTCCACAGGCATTCCAAAGCGCGTCACCTCACCGCCTGCCGCACGCAGAGCGGACGGGGCAATGTCACAGGGATCCGACGTTGCAGAGCCTGTGAGAACCAGAATGAGGTCTGCCGTGCTCTGCGCGATCCTTTGGGCCAGAGGTTCGGTTTGATGCGGACAGGTGTGGACCTGTTCCAGCGTCATTCCCAGCGCCTCGAGCCGTCCTTGGATTGCGTCCTGACCGACGGTTCCGGGGCCGCCCGACACTTCGGTGATCAGCAGGTCGGCGGTGCGCAAGGCAACAGGCGCAAAGCTGACAGAGGCACGGGCTGCGTTGCAGGCTTGGGTCAAGTGCCCCCCATTCACCGCGTAGGAAATGATTTTGACCGTTGCGATCATCCCCCCCTGCCCCATTTGCTGGTAGGCAGGGACTGTCGCGCAGGTGATCATCGGGTCGATGGCATTCAGCGCCCGGATCGCGTCAGGGTTCAGCACCGCGACCCCCGGCCCCGGCGCGACCAGATTCACGCGGCCGGTAAAGGCATCGGTCCGCAGTACATGCGCTCCTGAGATGGCACGGGCCAGTGTGTCGGCGGCCTGATCTTCGGAGACATCGCCCTCCTCGGGTCTGGCGACGATGATCTGGTCATGACCTTCTGCGCGCAGGATCTCTAGGTGATCAGGCCCCAGAACCAGCCCCTTGCGCAGGCGGCCACCGGCGGTGCCGATCGAATGTGCGAGGATGGCGCCAAGCGCCTGATCCAGCGGAACGGGTCCGAAATGCATCAGCCAAGCCTCAGGGACGCAATAACCTGCGCCAGAATGGAGACAGCGATTTCGGCAGGGCCGGAGGCCCCTATATCCATGCCCACGGGGGCGTCGAGCCGCGCGATATTCTCTGCCGATACGCCAGCTTCGGTCAGACGCTCCACGCGCTTGGCATGGGTGCGTTTCGACCCCAAGGCCCCGATGTAGAAGGCCGGACTGTCAAAGCCGCGCATCAAGGCCGGATCGTCCAGTTTGGGATCATGGGTCAGCAGGACAAGTGCGGTACGGGCATGGATGCCGATCAGATCAAGCCCGTCGTCGGGCCATTCCGTCACAATCCGCGTCTGCGGGAACCGCGCCGCATTCGCAAAGCTTTCTCGTGGATCGAGGATGATCGGATCAAACCCCGCAATCCGCGCCATCGGCACCAAGGCCTGCGCGATGTGAACGCCGCCCACGATTACCATCTGAAGCGGGGGATTGTGGATGGCGACAAAGGTGCGGCCGTCTTCTTCGACGCCGGAGCGGTCCAGCCGGAAACGGTCGGGATGATCCTTTGACAATCGGGGGCCGCCGGTCTGCAGGTCTGTGACCAAGGCCACAGGCGTGCGCGCCGCCCTTTCATCTACCAGCGACGCAAGGACATCCTCGGGCAATGCAGACCCGACGGGCTGCACCAGAACGCGGATCGTCCCGCCACAGGCAAGGCCCACCGCAAAGGCGTCTCCGTCACTGACCCCGTATTCCAAGAGGCGCGGCTTGCCGTCTTCGAGGGCTTCCATTGCCTCGACGACCACAGCCCCCTCGACGCAACCGCCCGAAACGGAGCCTGCCATTTCACCGTCGCCCGAAATCGCCAGCATGCTGCCGACACGGCGGGGGGCGCTGCCCCATGTTTCCACCACAGTGGCCAGCGCAGCGCCGCGGCCCGCACGGTGCCACGCAAGCGCGTGCTCGGGGATGTCTTCGAAACGGTCAGTCATGGGGCTCCTCCTGCGGTGGATCGTGGCACCATCGCAGGGCGGAAGGCAAGAGCACCAAATAGTCCGGTGTCAGGCCCACTGCTCTCCGAGATCGGCGCGGGCTCGGTCGACCCAATGGTCCTGCAACCAGGCGCAGGGGCGCGAGTAGCGGATCAGCGAGCCTGTGTAGCCCGCAATCGCTTGGGGCATTTTGGGACGACCGTGGAAACACACGACCCGCGCATTCTCTGGCAGGATCGGATCGCGCAGATAGTTTACCGGCGGCAGACCGAGACAGTCGTATTTATAGCTGACCACCAGATCTTCGGGGATGTAGGCGAAATCGCCCTTCTCCATCGCCTTATGCGAGGTATAGCGCTGCTCGGACCCGCGGGCCTCTTCGACAACCTTGTAGGTGTCGGTGGCCAGCTCGTCATAGAGATAGCCGTGAACGGCGGGATCATAGC
>CAXQKF010000464.1:0-6824 GCA_964224285.1 Donghicola sp.
GCAAAACCCCCGCCCTGTGCGGGGGTTTTTCCTTTGGGTCAGACCACCCGCTGCGACCGGCGCGACAGGAACAACCCGTGCCCGTCCTCGTTCCGGCACTCCAGACCGGTCTTTTCCGAATGACAGACAAAGCCACCAAATTCCCCGCGCACCCCGTATTCCGCACGGCTGAACCCGCCCTTGCTCCGGTCCAGCGGCTTGCACTCCATGCTCACCGATCCGCGATTGCCCATAAAGAACACATGCCCCCAGTCGGACCCGCAGCCAGCAGGCCTTGGCAGCGCGGGCGGCCCCTGCCGCTCGATGATCGTGCAGGTCAGATCAGACCCGCCAAAATCCTCTCCCACCACGCACTGGATATTCTCCGAAGGTGTCTCAAAGGTCCAAACGTCTGCCTCTGCCCCGAAAGGCAAGGCCACCAATCCCAGTACCAGCAATCGTTTCATCGAAATCCCCTTGCCTCTCAGACTGCGGCCTCCGTCCACCGCGCCCCGATGGTAGCACGCCCTCGGCTTTTGCAGGCAATCATAGGTTGCAGCAGGTAGCCCGACGGCAGCAGCCTGTCGAAACACCGTGCAGCTTCGCGCTTGCCAAAGACATTTACCTGACCTAAGTCAAATAAATGACACATGATCCCGTATCCCGCTTCCGCCGCTTTGCCCGCTCGGTCACGACCGAGGTCGGGGCTCTGGATGATTCATTTCTGGGGCGTGGCCGGTCCTTGGGGGCGGCCCGAGTCCTGAATGCGATTGGCCACGGGCGCACGGATGTGGCTGACCTGCGTAGCTATCTCGATCTGGACTCGGGGCTGCTCAGCCGCCTCCTCCGCCAACTCGAAGCCGAAGAGCTGATCACGCTCTCGGCCAGCCCCACCGATGCCCGCGCCCGCATCGCCGCTCTGACCGGAACAGGGCAGACCGAATTCGCCGCCTACGAGGACATCAGCAACACCCGCGCCAAAGACTTGCTGGAACGCCACCCCCGCCCCGAGGCCTTGCTGGCCGCGATGGATCTGGTGGCCAGCGCCTTGGGACAAGACAGGATCAAGGTCGAGGAACGCGACCCCCGCGATCCCCAGTCCCTTTTCTGCCTGAATGAATACTATGCCGAACTGGGGCGACGGTTTCAGACCGGCTTTGACGTGAACCTCAGCTGCGACCCGCAGGCTGCGGACATGATCGCCCCGCGCGGGGCCTTTCTGGTCGCGCTGTCGGACGGGATGCCCATCGGCTGCGTCGGCGTCAAAGGCAGCGGTGGCCCCATCGCCGAGATCAAGCGCCTCTGGATCGCCCCTTCGGCCCGCGGTCTGGGGCTGGCCAAACGGCTGATGACCGATGCCGAAACCCGCGCCCGCGCCCTCGGCATCCAGACCCTGCGCCTAGACACCAACAGCGCCCTGCCAGAGACACTCCGCCTCTACCAGACCACCGGCTGGACCGAGATTGATCGTTTCAACGACGACCCCTACCCCGATCATTTCTTTGAAAAGACCCTGTGACGCCCCGCACTAGGGCCAAAAAAGGCCGGATGAGGGAGGATCAGCCTCATCCGGCACAGTTGTTCCACAAGCAAGCTTGTGAGCGGTGCGACTACGGCAAAGGGTCAATTCGCCGTAGACATGGGGTTAAACGAAAGGTCCAAATCCTTCCGTCGCTGCACCTGCAAAAAAGTTAGATTTTTTTAGCCGTCGGTTTTCTGGAAGCCGGCTTCGGCCATCAGCGCGTCCGAGTGTGTTTCGACCGCCTCTTTCAGGACCGACATCATGCTCTCGATGCTTGCGCCGGGCGGGATCGGTTCCAGGAACTCGACCACGGCCAATCCGGGCTTGCGGTAAATTCCGTGACGCGGCCAGAAGACCCCCACATTGGTCGCCGCAGGCACGCAGACCTGCCCCGTTTCACGATAAAGCACGCCTGCGCCCACCTTGTACGGCGCATCCACACCGGGGGCGACACGGGTGCCTTGCGGATAGATCACCAGCTGGCCTGCGGGGGCGTCCCCGTGCTTCACGTCCTCGATCATCTTGCGCATGGCTTCGGCCCGCTTGCCGCGCTGGACAGGCACACAGCCGATCCGGCTCGCATACCAGCCCAGAACGGGGGTAAAGCGCAGGCTGGACTTCATGATGTACTTGGGGCGCGGGATCACGCTGGCGATCATGATGATGTCGAGAAAGCTCTGGTGCTTGGACGCGACGATCACTTCGCCAGTAGGCACCTGCCCGCGGATTTCGGTCTTCAGCCCGACCATCCAACCCGCCGTCCAGCGCACCCAGCCGCAATAGGCATGGATCGCAGCATAGGCCCCGCGCCGGTCAAACAACGCCCAAGGCAAGTAAAGCAGCCCCAGAACGGGCATCATCACGTACATCTGGATGATGAACAAAAAGGATCTGACCCAGCGCCACGCCTTTGCCATTTATCGAAGTCCTCTCAACGTCCGCATCGCGGCCGCACGGGTCGCGAAATAAGCCACAACGGCTCCCGAAGGCGGGATAACCAGCGGCATGACCCATTGCCACCCCTGAAATCCGAGACCGGTCAGAAATCCCCCCTCGGCCTGCGCCCCCGGCAGCAGGAAAACCGCTGCCATTCCGGCCAGAGCACCAATCGTTCCGCCGGCCAGCGCCCGCAGGGTAAAGCGGCGCACAAACGCGCTCGCGATATAGCTGTCCGTTGCGCCCACCAGACGCAGAACACGGATCACCTGCGCATTCGCAGCCAAGGCCGCCGTCGCCGCCAGCGTGATCATCGCCGCCATCGTCCCGCCAATCAGCAGCAGCGACAGCGTCCCGAGGCGGCGCAAACTGAACGCCGCCCGGATCAGGGGTTTGCGCCACTGGGAATGATCGTCCAGCGTCGCGCCGGGCACTTCGGCCTGCAAACGCAGGCGCAGCCCGTTCGCGTCATAGCCGTCCCCCTCTTCGATCACCTCGATCAGTTGCGGCACCGGCAACGCGGCCAAAGACACCCCGTTCCCGAACCACGGCGCCAGCAGGGCCTGCTGCTCTTCGTCGGTGAGGGCGCGGGCGCTCCTGATCCCCGGTGTGGTGGACAGAACCCGCAGGGCGGCTTCGGTCTGCGCGGTCATCTGCGCTTCGGGGGCGGAAATGCGGATGGTAGACGCCCGTGCCAATTCGTCCCCCCAACGGACAGCCAAACGGCCCGTCGCCATGGACAGCGCCATCGCGAAAACCGCCAGAAAAGCCATCGCCGCCGCACTGAACAGCGTCAAACGCACCGTGTGCCCTGTGGGCGGCACCACGCGGTCGGCCTGCGTGTCGGCTTCGAGAATCGATAGGACAGAGCGGATCAGGTTCATAGATCAGCCCCCGCGAATTGCAGTTTCCGGTTCGCGATCCGCAGAACGCGCGCCTGGACCTGAGATTTCGCCGCGCGGATCAGCGCCAGATCGTGGGTCGCAATCAGCACGGTTTTGCCCAGACGGTTCAGCTCTACCAGCAGGGTCAGCAGTCGCTGGGACATCTCCCAATCCACGTTGCCCGTCGGCTCGTCGGCCAGGATTACGTCCGGCGACATGATGATCGCCCGCGCCAACGCAGCCCTCTGCCGCTCTCCGCCAGAGAGTTCCGGCGGCAAGGCCCGCGCCCGCTGCGACAGGCCAACCCATTGGATCAATTCGCGCAAATTCGCGTCGTCAAAGGCCCCTTGGCCCGCGACAGTCAGTGGAAGTGCGATATTTTCGTGCAACGGCAAATGGTCCAGAAACTGGCAATCCTGATGCACAACCCCGATGCGCCTGCGCATGATCGCCAGATCATCGCGGCTCAGGTCGCGCACATCCTGACCGAACAGCCGAACCGACCCCGCGGTCGCCGTCAGATCCCCGTAACACAGCCGCAGGAAAGTGGTTTTCCCCGCGCCCGACGGGCCCGTCAAAAAGTGGAATGCGCCAGGCTGCAACTGCAACGAGACCCCGCTCAGCAGCTCTCCACCGCCATAGCTGTAAGCCATGTTGTCCAGCTCGATCACCGTGTGCCCCCCGCTTTATCTGCTTTATATGCTTTTGCCGTAAGCCAGACAGTGTTGCAATGCACGGCAAACATTGACTTTGCCTTCGTTTCAACAAGGATTACAACGGACTGGAAATGATAACTCACCGATGACGCCTTGGTCGTCGAAACGGGGGCTTGATGCGGCTAACCTGTCCGAATTGCGGCGCGATATACGAAGTACCGGATAATGTGATTCCGGAGGACGGACGGGACGTGCAATGCTCGAACTGTGCGCACACATGGTTCCAGGGCCCCGCCGACGCCCCGAATGACGCGCCAGAGGGCGACGATGCCCCCGAGGACACCTTCGAAGACACCATCGCGCCAGAGGCAGAGCCTGCGGACGAACCCGACGTCGATCCGGCAGAGCCTGTCGCTCTGTCTGATCCGCAAACCGACGACGAGCTTTCGCCCGAGGAAATGCTGGATCGTCTCGCTGCCGAAGAAGAGGCCGAATCTGCCGTCCCGACCGAGGACGAGCTTGATCCGGAGGACGACGCCCCCGCCGCCACCCTGCCCCGCCGCGAGCTGGACCCCATGGTCCGCGAAGTGCTCCGTCAGGAGGCCGAGTACGAGGCCGAGCGCCGCGCTCAGGACGACGGTCAGACCTTGGAAAGCCAGCCCGAACTGGGTCTCGACCAGCCGGTCCGCAAGCGGATCATTCCGGCCGATATCCCCTCGCTGCGCGAAAAAGAAGCTGCCGAGGCCGCCGAAGCATCCTCTGACGACGCCCCCATCGAGGGCGAAGAAATCGGCCAGCGGTCCCGCCGCGACCTGCTACCGGATGTCGAGGATATCAACTCGACCCTGCGCACCCGAGAGGCGCCCAAAGTCCGTTCGGTCCGCACCCCCGGCGAATTGATGGAAGACCCAGAAGAAGTCCGCCAACGCGGCTTCCGCTCGGGCTTTTTCCTGACGCTGATTTTCGCGCTGCTTCTGGCGATGTTCTACGTCAAGGCAGGCGCGCTCTCCGCCTCGATGCCCACAGCTGCACCGGCCTTGCGCGCCTATGTGGAGTCCGTGGACACCGCCCGCAACTGGCTGGATACCAAGGCCCGCGACGTGGCCGCATGGCTCGACAGCTTCAGCTCTGAAAACCAGTCCGAGGGCTAAGGCCCTCAGAACCGGTCCAGCAATCTGTTCAGGTAGTCCCGTTCCTCTTCGGGGCGTTCGGTTTCGGCCGACCGGCGGCGGATTTCCTCGGTCAGCTCTTCGGCCCGGCGGTACACATCCTCGCCCTGTAGCAATTCGTCCTCGGTGCCCATGGGCGCGCCATTACCTTCGCGGCGACCCAGCGGATCTTCACGGCCCTCGCCCATCGGCTGGCCCTGCCCCTGTTGGCCGCCAGCCTGCTGCTGTTGGCCCTGCTCTTCCCCTTCCAGAGCTTCTCTCAAGCTCCGCAGGCCCTCGCGCATACTCTCGATGGCTTCGGCCTGACGGTCGATCGCCTCGCCCAGATCATTGTCGCGCAAGGCGTCCTCGGCCTCGTCCATGGACCGGCCCGCGTCTTCCAGATTGCGGCGGGCGGCCTCGCCCTCTTCGGTGCCTGCTCCGGGCAGGTTCCGGCGCTGCCGCTCGAGCTCATTGCGCAAAGACCGCTGGCGCTGAGCCAACTGATCCGCCAGCCCCTGTTCGCCCTCGCCGCTCTGGGGCTGATCGCTCTGGCCCTCTTGCTGGCCGTCCTGACCTTGGCCCTGCTGCCCTTGTTGCCCTTGCTGCCCCTGATTCAGCTGGTCAAAAGCATCGTCCGACAGTTCCTGCTGATCCCGCAGCGTGCTGCCCAGATCGTCCATCGCCTGCTGGCCCTGTCCGCCCTGCCCCTGCTGGACGGTCATGTTCTCCATCATCTGCATGAGCTGATCCAGCATCTGCTGCGCCTCGGCCATACGGCCTTCGTTCATCAGTTCCTGGATGCGATCCATCATTTCCTGCAGATCGTTCTGGGTCATCTCCATCGTGTTCTGGGAATTGCTCTGGGCATCGTCGTCAGACTGATCGCCGTTCCGCTCGGCCAGTTCCTGCATGAACTCGCGGGTCGCATCCCGCAACTCTTGCATCAGACGCTCGCTCTCTTCGGGGCTTGCGCCATTGCGCATCGCCTCGGTCAGACGTTCCTGCGCCTCGCGCATCCGTTCTCGGGCGTCCTCCAGATCACCGTCTTCCAGCTCTATCGCATAGGCCCAAAGCTCCTCGGCGAACCCGTCACGGGCGGCGCTGTCCATCCCGGGGCCCGCCGTCTCCAGCCGCACCAGAATGTCCTGCAGCGCCTCGTAGCGATCCATGTTCCGGAAAATATCCTGCGGGCGATAGGTCACAGCCCGCATCAACTGCGCGATCCGCACCGTGTTCTCGCGGTTCCACAACAGGTCTCGTCGCGCCTCGATCACCGCCCGCGCCACAGGGTCAAAGAACCGCCGCCCCGGCAAATCAAAGGCCAGCACATCAGAATGGCCGGTCTGCCCGATGGCATCCTCGACCTCGAGCAACACGTGCACGGGCAGGTTCGCCCATGGATGTTTCGAAAAATCCTCGCGCAGAAACTCGGAGAACGCCTGACGGCTGCCCGAATAGCTCAGCGGCAAATCCAACCGCACAGCCTCGCGCGGTTCAGGGTCGATCTCCAGACCATAGCGGCGATCCACCGATGCCAGATCCAGCCGCACCTCGGCGCTGCCCCCGACAATCCCGTAGTCGTCCTCGGCGTAGAACGGCAGGCTCATTTCCCCCTCGGGCGATACCTCGACCTCGCCGTTCTGGGACACCGTGGGCGCCCCATCAGGGCGCAGTGCAATCGCCCACAGACGCCCCC
>CAXQKF010000465.1:0-4939 GCA_964224285.1 Donghicola sp.
GCGAGGGCCGCGATGAACGCGTCGGTGTCCTTAGGGGAGGTAAATTCTTGGTCCTTTCGGCAATGCGTTCCAGTTGTTTCAGGGCGCGGTGCAGAGCCACCCTCGCCGAAGAGGCAGAGAGCCCGACCTTTTCGCCAGCGTCTTCGGCGCTCTCGCCTTCGAGGGTCATGGAGCGCACCAGCGCGGCGCCGCGCACGTCCAGATGGCTCAGCATGTATTCGGCGTCCTTGTCGGCGAGGGGAACGGCGGCAGACAGGTCTTCGAGGGTTTCCGAGAACGGCTCGATCGGCACGTGGATGATTGCGCCCCGACGGCGAAAGGCATCCACGACCTTGTAGCGGGTGATCGCGTAGACCCATGGTTTGACCGGAGTGCCGACTTTCCAGCTGCCCCGCTTGAGGTGGATCGCTAGCAGCACCTCCTGGAGGATGTCTTCGTGCTGGTCTTCGGGCAGGCTGCCGCCTTTGGCGCGGATCACGGTGCGGATGGCAGGGGTGATGCGCCGCAAGAACTGGGCGAATGCCTGACTGTCGCCAGCATTCGCACGTCCCAGCAGCACTGCGAGTTCATCCGGTTGGGACACTTTTTCCTCCGCGCCCGTGTCTTCCCGTTTGGTGCGAGTATAGGGCGCGGGCCGTGCGGCGCAATTGGTCGAGAGGGCAAGCATGGCTGTCTGTGTCACGCGTGGTCCAGCCCCAGCTTGTGATCCACCGACACCCGGCCCGGCCCCATCGCGATCAAGGCAATCAGTGCCGCAGCCCAGAGCCCGTGGGTGATCCATGCACCCGGATAGACAAAGATCTGGATCGTCGCTGTCATGACCAGCAGGCCAAACGCCGAGAAGCGGGTACAAAGACCGATGATCATCAGAACCGGCAGGATGTGTTCGGCCAGCGTGGCCAGTACCGCAGCCAGTTCGTGGGGGATGAGGGGCAGGGCGTACTCATGTTCGAACAGGAAGTAGGTGCTGTCCTTGATCGTCAGGCCTTCGACTTTGGTCCGTCCCGATTGCAGGAACACGGCGGCGGGAAAGATGCGCAAGGCCAGCGCAACGAAGGACTTGGGAATGCGGTCCCCGAGGGCGTTCAGGTTTGCGATAGGTGTCATTGCTGAATGCTCCGTTCGGTCAAAACGCCAGCCTGCATCAGGTTGACCAGCAGGGGTTGGGGGTTGAACATCGGGTCTTGCAGGGATCCCGACGCGGCAGCCGAAGCGAGCGGTCGCCCTTCGCGCAGGGCCTTTAGCATCTCTGCCTCGGCGGGGGAGATGACCTGCACCGGCACATCGAAAATCCGGTCCCGCAGGATCAGCGCGATCTCGGCGTTGGGTCCGATGGGGTGGGTTTCAAAACTCGGTTGGTTCCGTTGCCAGATCGACACCGCCGCATAGCGCAGCTTCAGGACCTGAACCGACGGGTGCAGCCCCATGCGCAGGGTTTCGGGGTTGGCGCTGCTCAGGGTGCTGGCCTCGATCGGGGCCGCGTCGGCCGCGTGAAATGCCACGCCGCGGGCGAACTCGATCCGCGCCACATCTCCGAGGTAGGGGTATTCCTTGAGCGGCGAAAACCGGTCGAGAAAGATCGAAAATTCCTTGCCCCACTCTTGCAGCACAGGCGTGGTCGGCTTGTGGTATTCGATGAACACCCGCGCCATCGCGCCAAAGAAATCCTCGCCCACCAGGCGGCGCACCACCGGAAAGCGGGCGGTCAGGGCCTCGGTCAGGCTGACCATCACGTTGTTGCGGTAGACGTTGAAACGTTGCTCTGCCTCGGACGGATCGAGCGCGGTGACGCCATGGGGCAGGGGCCCGCCATTCAGGGCGCGGTCAAAGGCCGCGAGAGTGTCATGATGCGAGGTCAAGGCGCGCGCCTCCTTGGGCCAGAATGTCAGCCGCCGCGCGGGCTTCTGCCGCCAGAATGGGCCAATCTGGCAGGTCGTTGTCCCATTCCACCAGAGTGGGCAGGGCGCAGGTGCGGGTGATCACGTGGGCAAACAGGCTCCAGACCGGATCGGCCACGGGCGAGCCGTGCGCGTCGATCAGCAGCGGGCCAGAGGGCAACTCTTCGGTGCTGTGCCCGCCGAGGTGGATCTCGCCCACATATCCGATGGGAAAATCCGCGATGTAGTCGTAGGGGTCTGCGCCATGGTTGGTGCAGGACACAAAGACGTTGTTTACATCCAGCAGGAGCCCGCAGCCGGTGCGCTGGACGATGGCCTTCAGGAAATCGGTTTCGCTGATCGTGGATTGCTCGAACAGCACGTAGGTCGAGGGGTTTTCCAGCAGCATCTTGCGGCTCAGAACCTCTTGGACCTGATCAATGTGGTCGCAGACGGTCTGCAGGGTTTCGGGCGTGTAGGGCAGGGGCAGCAGGTCGTTCAGGTATTCGGCCCCGTGGCTGGACCACGCCAGATGTTCGGAAAAGCTGTCGGGCTGGTAGCGGTCGCACACGGCCTTCAGACGGTTCAGGTGATCGGTGTCTAGACCGCGCTGTCCGCCGATGGACAGGCCAACCCCGTGCACGGACAGGGCATAGTCTTCGCGCAGGGCAGTCAGTTGCGCATGGGGGAGGCCGCCCGCACCCATGTAATTCTCGGCATGGATTTCAAAAAAGTCCACGCGCCGCGCGTCGTTGCGGATGGCAGAGAAATGGTCGGGCTTGAAGCCGACGCCGACTGATGCAGGAAGTCCGGTCATGGCAATACCTTTGGGGTAAATGGGAAAGAGGGGGCGCCGTTGGGGTAGCGCCCCCCGGCGCGTCTTATGCAGGGATGTCGCGGGTCAGCGCTTCGAGCGAGCCCATGCGCGATTTGCCCATGTCATCAGACGGCAGTTCCATAGTGGTGCAGGTGCCTGCGGGAACCAGCTTCCACGCGTTGCCCTGATAGTCGACCTTCGAGGTGCCGGCGCAGGTGGTGCCGGGGCCAGCTGCACAATCGTTCTGGCCGGCCAGCGCAACACCGAAGCACTTCTCCATGTCATCTGCGGCGTGTGCGGGAATGGCTGCCATGGCACCCAGAGTACAGGCCAGCGAAGCACCCAGAACGAGGTTGTTTTTCAATGCGGTCATTTTAGCTCTCCATCACTAAATAAAAGGGCGTTCTCCGTTGCCCTTCACTGATCAGTTCGCAGAGAGGCGGCCTATCGTTACGCCGCTCACACCCCCGTTATGGCGGATGGGGATTCTGTGATGGGTGTTACAGAAACCGGCCGTTTTCGCGGGAAATTTCCGGATTTTCGCCGGGTTGATGGATGGCTATTGAAACAAAAAGGGCGCAGCCGTAGCCGCGCCCTTGGGTATTTTGGTGCCCGTCCGTGTGGACGCGCAGGTCTTAGGCCTTCAGATCAAAGCGATCCGCGTTCATGACCTTGGTCCATGCATCGACGAACGCCTTCAGGAAGGGCTCGGTGCCATCGTCCTGCGCATAGATCTCGGCATAGGCCCGCAGGATCGAGTTCGAGCCGAACACCAGATCCACACGGCTGGCGGTCCACTTGGTCTCGCCGGTTTTGCGGTCACGGATTTCATAGGTGCCGTCGCCGATCGGGTGCCAAGTGTTGGCCATATCGGTCAGGTTCACAAAGAAGTCCGTGGTCAGTGCGCCTTCGCGGTCTGTGAACACGCCGTGCTTGGTGCCGCCGTGGTTCGTGCCCATGGCACGCATACCGCCGACCAGTACGGTCATCTCGTGCGCGGTCAGACCCAAGAGCTGCGTGCGGTCCAGCATCATCTCTTCGGCGGAGACGACGTAGTCCTTCTTCAGCCAGTTGCGGTAGCCATCGTGGATGGGCTCCAGCGGCTCGAAGCTCTCTGCATCCGTTTGCTCGGCGGTTGCGTCGCCGCGGCCGGGGGCAAAGGGCACTTCGATGTCGTGACCCGCGGCTTTTGCCGCCATCTCGATGCCGACGCTACCGGCCAGCACGATGGTGTCCGCGACACTTGCGCCGAATTGCGCGGCCAAGGGTTCCAGCACCGACAGGACACGCGCCAGACGGTCGGGCTCGTTGCCTTCCCAGTCTTTTTGCGGAGCCAGACGGATACGTGCACCGTTTGCACCGCCGCGCATGTCAGACCCACGATAGGTGCGGGCGCTGTCCCATGCAGTGTTCACCATGTCCGCAACGGTCAGACCACTGGCGGCAATCGCTGCCTTCAGGCCGGCCACGTCGTAACCGGTGGTGCCTGCGGGGATGGGGTCCATCCAGATCAGGTCTTCGCTGGGCACATCGGGGCCAAAGAAACGCGCCTTGGGGCCCATGTCGCGGTGGGTCAGCTTGAACCAAGCACGGGCAAAGGTCTCCGAGAAGTACTCGGGATCGGCCATGAACTTCTGGCAGATGGCGTTGTAGGCGGGGTCCACCTTCATCGCCATGTCGGCGTCGGTCATCATGGGCATGCAGCGGATCGAGGGGTCCTCGACGTCCACGGGCATGTCCTCTTCTTTGATGTCGACAGGCTTGTACTGCCATGCGCCTGCGGGGCTCTTGGTCAGTTCCCAGTCGTAGCCGAACAGCATGTCAAAGTAGCCCATATCCCACTGGGTCGGATTCTTGGTCCATGCGCCTTCGATGCCCGAGACCACCTGATCGCGGCCAACGCTGCGGCCTTTGGTGTTCATCCAGCCGATGCCCTGGTACTCGACGTCCGCAGCCTCGGGGTCCGCGCTCAGGTTGGCTGCATCGCCGTTGCCGTGGGATTTGCCGATGGTGTGACCACCAGCGGTCAGGGCTGCGGTTTCCTCGTCGTTCATGGCCATGCGGGCGAATGTCTCGCGGACCTGCGCGGCGGTCGCCATCGGGTCGGGTTTGCCGTTTACGCCTTCGGGGTTCACATAGATCAGACCCATCTGCACAGCAGCCAGCGGGTTTTCCATGGTGTCCGGCTTGGTCACGTCCTCATAACGGTTGTCCGAGGCAGCCAGCCATTCACGCTCTGCGCCCC
>CAXQKF010000466.1:0-4892 GCA_964224285.1 Donghicola sp.
TCGAACCCGATCATGATCGCGCATTCCGACATGACCGTGAAATTCGTGAACAAGGCCGCGATGGAGATGTTCCGCAATCTGGAAAGTGCGATCCGTCAGGACTTGCCCCATTTCCGTGTGGACAATGTCATCGGGCAGTCAATTGACCAGTTCCACAAAACGCCGTCCAAGCAACGCGCCCTGATCAACGGAATGAAGGCGCCTCACAAGGCCGGTTTTGTTCTGGGTGGCAAATCCCTGCATTTCACCGCGACTCCGAGGTTTGACGAGGACGGCGAATTGCAGTGTGTCTTTGTCGAATGGGTTGACCGCACCGCCGCAGAACACGCCGAAACTCAGGTCTCGCGGCTGATCAACGGGGTCGACGAAATGGCCAAGGCACAGGCCGGTGGGGACTTCGGCGCCCGGATTGCCAAGACCGCGATGGACGAGAACTACGCCAAGATTGCGGACCGTGTGAACCAGATGATCGGGCAGCATATCGCCATCAAAGACGCCATTATGGCCGCCATGAAGGCACTGGCCGAGGGCGATACCAATGTGACCATTCCGGACCTTCAGGGCGACGGCGCACAAATCGCCGAAGCCATTGCCCAAGCCCGCCAGAGCCTGATCGACGTCTCCAAAGAGATTTCCCGCCTGACCGAGGCCATGACCTCTGGTGATCTCTCGGTCAAGGTCGATGCCTCGAAGCATGAGGGGGTCTATCAGGCGATCATCGCAGAGTTCGCCAAGGCCTTTGACGGGCTGAACATCAAGATCAGCGACCTGAACCGTCAGGTCGAGCGGGTCTCGGGGGGTATCACCGAAGTCGCAGAGAGCGCCCAAGGCCTGAACCGCAGATCCGCGCAGCAATCCGAAAATGTCGAGCGGATTGCCGCCAGCGTCGAAGAGACCGACTCCATGGTGCAGGCGAATGCAGAAGCCACCAAGGGCTCTAGCGGGCTGGTGCGCGATGCGATGGCCATCGTCACGGGCGGCAAGGACAAGGTCACCCAGATGGTCACGGCGATGGAAGACATCCAGAAGTCGTCCGGTGACATCAGCCGGATCATCAAAGCGATCGACGACATCGCCTTCCAGACCAACCTCTTGGCGCTGAACGCTGCGGTCGAAGCTGCGCGCGCAGGGCAACACGGACGCGGCTTTGCCGTGGTCGCACAAGAGGTGCGCAATCTGGCGGGCCGGTCAGCCAAGGCCGCACGCGAGACCGCCGAGCTGATCGACGCCTCGACCAAGCGAGTGACCCATGGCACCGAACTGGCCGCGGACACCGAGAATTCCTTTGGCGTGATCGCAGAGACCATCGCCAAGATCGAAACCGAAACCCAGCGGATCGAACAGTCGAGCCAAGAGCAGTCACGCGGCTCGTCGCAGATCAACCAAGCGCTGGGAGAGCTGACCAGCACCACCCTGCACAACACCCAGCAGGCCGAATCCATGGCGAAATCCGCCCAAAGCATGCAGGACGCCGTGCGCGAGGTTCAGTCGGTCCTCGAACAATTCAATCTGCGCAAGACTTCTGGCACCTCGGGGATGCCCAATATGCGTGACATGTCCCCTGCAATGCGGGCGCAGATCGAAGCCTACATCAAGGCAAATGCCTGATCCGTCAGCCCCCCGCGTCGGGCAGCGTTGTGCCCGACATCTTTAGCCGCGCCGCGAGGTCGCTCATCACGCGGTAGACCTCTCCGGCGTCCGCGTTCCAGGATGTAACCTCTGCTTGCTGACGGCGCAGCACGTCCTGATCGCCTCTGGCTGCCGGACCGGTTAGCGCAGCTTGGGGGCCCAATCCCCTGACATTCGCCGCCGCACCGCCTAGCAACTTGTCCCCCAAAGACGCAGCCACCTTGGCGGGCACTCCGGCCTCGGCCCACGCATCCGCCGCGATGGCCTGCAACACCACCGCAAAATTATTCGAGAACACAGCCGCCGCGTGGTACAGCGCCTTCCGGTCGGCATTCACCGCAAAGGGGTGCCCGCCCACACGGCTCACGATATCCGAGACCAGCGCAGCTGCACCGGCATCGCCCTCGACCGCGCAGTAGGTTCCGGCGAACTGATCCCGCGCCGCGACCGGATCGGCGAAACTGAGCACCGGATGGCAACTCGCGACCTCCCACTCTTTGGCCTGCAACGGCCCCAGAACGGATGAGGATAGAAAGCCGCTGCAATGGACCGCGACCGCAGGGACCGCCCCCGTCTGTGCCAACTGTTCTGCCGCCGCCGCGATCTGGTCATCGGGAACCGTCAGCAGCCACAGGTCCGCCGCGCGCATCTCCGCCATCCCCCTGACAGCGCGCCCGCCCGCGAGTCGTACAGCCGCCTCTGCCGACGCCAGCGACCGGCTATAGACATCCTGCGTCTCGATCCCCTCTGCCCCTTGGAACAAGAGCATCAGGGTCTGTGCAACCTTGCCTGCACCGATGACATTGACCTGCAACATGTTCGCTCCAATCCGGTTGCCGTTGGGGAACGCTTCGCGCTGGCCCCATGATCGCGTTAGCCTTGCCCTACTAGCACCTTTGCTCGATTTATGCGCGATCAGAAGGGCTTAGTAAAAAAATTTTACCATGAGAAAAAATTTTGTTGTGTTTATTGATCATGTGGTCAAATACTCCCGTTCATGGAGAGCGAAGCACCCACAATTCTGGATAAACCGACAGGGCCAAAGCTTGGCGCGCTGATCCGCAAGCGGCGCAAAGGGCTGGGAATGACCCTGCAAGGCCTGAGCGAAGCGGCGGGCGTTTCGGTCGGCTACGTCAGCCAGATTGAACGGGACTTGGCGGTGCCGACGCTTGGCACGCTGGCGCAACTGGCCGAAGGGCTGGACGTGCGGCTGGAGTACTTCATCAAAACACACAAACCGACCGATGCGATCAGCCGTGCCGAACAGCGCGAGCAGTTTTCGCTGGCGGGTTCCTCGATCACCTACGAGGCCCTGAGCAACGATTATCCGGGGTCGGAAATGTCGTCCTACATCATGCACGTGCCCGCGGGCTACCAGTCCGAGACCGTGTCTCATGAAGGCGAGGAGATCATTTATATCCTCGAGGGACAGATCGAGCAGTCCCTCGACGGTCAGACCTTTACCATGAGGCCCGGGGACAGTCTGCATTACAGCGGCACCGTTCCCCACGCATGGGCCAACCTGACCGACCAACCGGCGCGCATTCTCTGGACCGGAACACTGAGCGTTCTGGCCGTGAACGACCAACGCCGACTGCCCCCCGCCACCATCGAAGGCGAGGGTTGAATTTCCAGTCCGACTTGGACCGGAGAGCAGATCCGCACAAGCGGGCAAACGGTGCAACAGACACCGGTATTTCCACACCAGTAGATCCACATGGAGGTTGATCTAATGTTACTCAAAGCAAAAATGCTTGGCATGGCCGCGGCCATGGCCCTGAGCGCCGGCGCGGCGCACGCGCAAGCCTTGGTTTATTGTTCCGAAGGCTCGCCCGAGGGGTTTGACCCCGCGCTCTATACCGCTGGCACCACGTTCGACGCGTCCAGCCACCCGATCTACAACCAGCTGGTTGAGTTCAAGGTCGGCACCACCGAAACCATGCCCGCACTGGCCGAAAGCTATGAGGTGTCCGAGGACGGCCTGACCGTGACCTTCCACCTGCGTCAGGGCGTGAAGTTCCATTCGAACGCGCAGTTCACCCCCACCCGTGACTTCAACGCGGACGACGTGATCTTCACCTTCGACCGTCAGGGCAACGCCGAAAACCCCTACAACCAGGTCTCCGGCGGCACTTGGGAATACTTTGCGGGTATGTCGATGCCCGACCTGATCAAGAGCATCGAAAAGACCGACGACTACACCGTTGTCTTCAACCTGAACCGCCCCGAGGCGCCCTTTATCGCGAACATGGCAATGGATTTTGCCTCGATCGTGTCCAAGGAATATGCGGACGCGATGCTGGCCGCCGGCACCCCCGAAATGCTGAACCAGGCGCCCATCGGCACCGGTCCGTTCGTTTTCCAAGCCTACCAGAAGGACGCCGTTGTCCGCTACGTGCGCAACGACGCCTACTGGGGTGAACCGGCCAAGGTCGAGGCGCTGATCTTTGCGATCACCCCCGATGCATCGGTCCGCTACCAGAAGCTGCAGGCGGGCGAGTGCCACGTCATGGCCTACCCGAACCCAGCCGACATCGAAGCGATGAAGTCCGACGAGGCCGTCGAAGTGCTGGAGCAAGAAGGCCTGAACGTGGGCTATCTGGCCTACAACACCCAAGTCGCGCCCTTCGACAAGCCCGAGGTCCGCAAGGCCCTGAACATGGCGATCGACAAGCAGGCGATCATCGACGTGGTCTTCCAGGGCTCTGGCCAGATCGCCAAGAACCCGATCCCGCCGACCATGTGGTCCTACAGCGATGCGACCGTGGACGACGCCTATGATCCCGAAGCAGCCAAGGCGATGCTGGCCGAAGCCGGTGTCAGCGACCTGTCGATGAAGATCTGGGCAATGCCTGTTCAGCGTCCCTACAACCCCAACGCCCGCCGCATGGCCGAACTGATGCAGTCGGACTTTGCCAAGGTTGGCGTGAACGTCGAGATCGTGTCCTACGAATGGGGCGAGTATCTGGAGCGTTCCAAGGACACCGCCCGCGACGGCGCTGTTCTGCTGGGTTGGACCGGTGACAACGGTGATCCGGACAACTTCCTGGCCGTTCTTCTGGGCTGTGACGCTGTGGGCGGTTCCAACCGTGCCCAGTGGTGCAACGAAGACTTCGACAAGGTCGTGAAGGCCGCCAAAACCACCAGCGATCAGGCCGAGCGCACCAAGCTGTACGAAGAGGCTCAGGCGATCTTCAAGGATCAGGCCCCTTGGGCAACCATCGCGCATTCGGTGGTGTTCATGGTCACCCGTCCCGAAGTTG
>CAXQKF010000467.1:0-13991 GCA_964224285.1 Donghicola sp.
GAATGGCATGCCCGCTGGCAATCGGAACAGCCCGACACCGAGAACGAATAATAATCAGAGCAGCAACCAAGGAGGCACAAGCAAGGACCCTGAAATAAGAAAAGCCCCCCAAGCAATATGGAAGGCCCTTCTCGTCGTTTAGCACCTACGAGATACCCTGCCTTTTCGAATCAGTCAACTCTGTCGCTTGGCAGGGCACGCTTTTTTGCGTCCTTCGTGAACTTTTATGACACATTTTAGCGCCCGCTTTGTCGGTCAGCCCGTTGGGGTTGCACCGGACAATGCCCTAGTGTCCTACAACAAGTGGACACTGGTCGATGATCTGACGGCTGCTGCTGCAGATTTTGATCTGTCCCCCCGCACCATCATGGTTCTGCGGCTCATGCTGACCTTTGTCCCCGACACGGATCTACCCGCCCTGCCCGGCCGCGCGGTTATTTTCGCGTCCAACGCGACGCTGTCGAACCGCTTGGGCGGGATGCCCGAAAGCACCCTGCGCCGCCATCTGTCCAAACTGGTCAGCGCCGGTCTGATCGCCCGCAACGACAGCCCGAACGGCAAACGCTTTGTCAAACGTCTGGGTGGCGGCATCGCCTGCGCCTATGGCTTTGACATGGCTCCGCTTGCCATGATGGCCGAAGAGATCAGCGCCCTCGCCCACCAGCAGCGCCAGCGTGCCGAAGAACACGCGATCCTCCGCACCCGCATCCTGAGCGCCCGTCACACCCTCACCACCCGCCTGATTGCCTCTGACATCGACCCCGATGGGGCGCACGAGCACAGCCCTCTTTACGCCCGCGCCCGCCTTCTTCTGCGCCGCAAGGACAACAACCAAGAGCTCGCCACTCTGCTGCAAGACTTCGAAACCGCTCTGTCCGCACCAGAAATGAGCGTCACAAACAGCCAAAATGAGCGCCACCAACATAAGAAAAAAAATATAAACTCTGATAAAGAGGCAGACCCTGCGCTACCCACGCTGCTCGGGGCGTTCAAGGAATATCACCGCATGTTCCCCGAAACGGCGTGTAGCTGGTTGGAAGTCTCGCACCAGGCGCATCATCTGGTTCCCATGATGGGGATCGATTTACCAGTCTACGAAGAAGCCAAGCGCGTTATGGGTTCGCGCACCGCTCCAATCGTCATTCTGGGCATCTTGGAACGCTTTGAGACAATCGAGAACCATGGCGGCTATCTGCGGCATCTGACCAAGCAAGCAGCCAGCGGAAGCTTTGATTTGATGGCGTTTGTCAGGGGATCCTAGGCTAATTGTCAGCTGACAATTTTGAGTTCCAAAGTTTCTAGCGGCTGCGCCGAACTACATTGCATGGAGCTTGATCTGAGAAGTATTTGCCATGATCGATTCCAGATCGAGCGACTGACCAGCGCAGAAATCTACCGCGAAATTGTCAGCTGACAATTAGGGCACTCGGCAAAGCGAAGACAAATCGTTTGTACGAAGATATTGCATTCTGCGCCGTCCCCCCTGCCCTGTCTTGGGAAGCGACACACCTTGCCAGTTGACCCAAGCGACTACTCTTCCAGAGCCGCTCACAACCCCTAGACTATCGCCGACTGCCCTCGCAATTTTCTCCCGCCTAGGAGCCACCGCACGCTTCAAGTGCGAGCCTCATGGCAGGAGAAAATTGCCCATCAACCTCATTGGTGAGTGATCGAGCGGCTCTGACAGCGCTGCCTAAACCAGATAGCGTTTGAACCAATCCACAGTTCGGGACCATGCCAACTCTGCATCTTCGGCGTCGTAACGCGGGGTGGAGTCGTTGTGAAACCCGTGGTTCGCGCCTTCATAGATATAGGCTTCGTAGGTTTTGCCGTTGTCATCCAGCGCCGCTTGATAGGCCGGCCAGCCTGCGTTCACGCGCTCATCCAGCTCGCCGTAGTGCAACAAGATTGGAGCATTGATCAGCGGGACATCCGCTGCATCGGGCTGGCGCCCATAAAATGGCACCGCCGCGCCAAGTTCCGGATAGGCCACCGCGGCCGCATTCGACACACCGCCGCCATAGCAGAACCCCGTAATGCCGACCTTTCCTGTGACGTCATCATGGGCCATCAGGAACTCGATCGCTGCAAAGAAGTCATTCATCAGTTTGGTGCCATCGACTTGCTTTTGCAGCTCCCGGCCTTCTTCGTCATTGCCTGGATACCCGCCCATCGGTGTGAGCCCGTCAGGGGCCAGCGCGATGAAACCGGCTTTTGCCAGCCGGCGTGCGACATCCTGAATGTAGGGGTTCAGACCCCGGTTCTCGTGTACCACCACAACACCGGGTGCGGTCGCCGCTGCGGTTGGCCGGACGAGATACCCGCGGATTTCACCGTGACCATTGGGCGAAGGATAGGTGATCCATTCGGCCTTGATGTCAGGATCATTGAAACTGACCTGCTCGGCCAGCGCGTAGTTCGGCTTCATCAATCCCAGAACTGCAGCGGCGGTCAGGCCGCCCAAAGCGAACTTCCCAGCGCGGTCCAGGAACTCTCGTTTGGTGATCATGCCGTGGGCGTAAAAGTCATAAAGTTCGAGAAGCTCGGGGCTGAAATCTTTGGCAGTCAATCGACGTTGGTATGTCTGTTCCATGGGTTCCTCCAAAACTTGGAAGTTAACAATGGGGCAGCCTACGCTGATTTTACCGTTTGCGGGGCACACAACTTTGTCAGCAGTACAGAGGGCAATCGGTGAAAGAGCGGTTGGACGAGGGCAGGGTGCATGTCACATTTCATGCCGAAACATCTTTCTCCGGCAGTTTTGCAGAGCGCCAGTTGGCCGTCGTCTTGGTGGTGGGGTAGACAATCAGAAGAACAACATTGAACCCTCATCGGGCGGAGGCCTGTTTTGTCGCGAATAGAAGTGGCCCGCGAGGCCGCTGAAGAGGCGTGAAAGAGCGGCTCTCATTCGCTGTGCTAAATCCCGCCAAACAATGCGATAAAGGCCCGTACGAGCCGTGTGTCGAAGCAGGTGCATATATGGGCGTAAAAAATGCACTTATGAACTGAAGGAATCCGATATATCGTCACTTTATGGAAATCACTTCTTCAGCCCTTATCGCCCTTGAGGCCACGGCAGGACGGATCGAAGGCATCTTTAGTGCCCGTCCGGATCTGGCACGGCTTTGGCGGATGCAGGCTGCGCTGGTCGAGTCCGTCCGGTCCGTCTCGATGGAGGATATCCATATCCACGAAGGTGACCTGATTTTGCGGTTGGTCGAGAACCGCGCAGACACAGCTGAGAATGCCCGCGGAGTCGATGCGGCGCGGGACAGCTTGGCGGTCCTGCGGGCGCCGGGGTCTGTGGTTGACGATCCGGAGAGGGTGGTTGCCCGTGTTTGCCGCGCCTCTGTCCGGATTGAGGATGTGGCGCAGGGCGGCACAGTCCCGCGCCTTGGCCCTTCGGATGCAGAACGTATTCGCGCTTCGGCCGTGGCTGGGGCGACGCCGTTTCTGTCCGCCTTGCGGGCCGCGGTGACGTTCCGCCTGATCACCGAAAGCTGGAGCCCCTCTGCAGACCGGCTGATATTCATCGCAGCGGAGCATTCGGTGCGGCAGATGGAGACGCGCCCGTGGACCGAAGCGCAGGACGACCCCTTTGGCCTCGGACTGTTGAGCGGGATGTCCGCCCGTTGGACGTTCGCGCCAGCGACGGCTTTGACCCAAGGGCGGTTTCGCAGTTGGTCTCCGATGCAGCCGCACGGGGTCGGCGATCTGGTGGATGGCCTGAGGGCAGAGCAGTCCCGAACCCTTGGGGCGATCCCACTACTAGAGAGATGGGTGACAGAAGCCACGGCCTTTGCTGCGGGCAAGCACGGGAAATCACGGCTCAGGGATCTGGTCACTCTGGCCACATTCAGCCCTGTTCTGACGGCCGCCATGATCCGCGAGGGGCTGGGGCTGAAACAACGTGCGGCCTACAATCTGGTGGACGAAGCCGAGGCGGCGGGCATCCTGACACGCATCACCTCCCGCAAGACCTATCGCGTTTGGGCGGTCCCGTTTCTGGCCGAGCGCGTCCGTAGTCGTCCCATGCCGGGAACCCGTGGTGCGGCGATGTCACGAGAACCCCTTCGGCCGGACAGAGGGACGCCAGCCCCGACGATTATTGATCCGGCTGACAATGGCACAGCGGCGGAACGCGAGGCAGAGCTTCTTTCGACGCTCGACGCGGCGCTGGACCGTGTTGATGAATTGCTGAACCAGCCCAAGCGGTAGGGTGATCAGAGACCGCAGTAAGGTCGAAATTGGATCGCCCTTGTCTTCAGGCTTTCAATGCAGCGCGGATGTGCGCCGCGGCATCCTGCAAGTCCGATGAAATGGCGGCTTGTGCTGCCTCGGCATTTCCTGCGCGAACGGCATCAATCACAGCCTGATGATGGTTCGCGCCCGTGCGGGACAGAACGCCACTGCGCACTGTGCTCATCAAGGGGCCGTAACGCATCCAGAGCAGCTCGATCATGTCCAGCAGATCGGCGTTCCCCGCCGCCGCATAGAGCGTGAAGTGGAACCGTTGGTTGGCGTTCAGATAAGCCTTCAGGTCCTCGGCGGCGGCATGGCGGGGCATCTCCGCGTTGATCCCGGTTAACGCATCGGCCAGCGCGGCGCCCTGCGCGGCGGCCAGACGCGTCGCTTCGCCTTCTAGCAGCAGACGTAGAGGCAGCAGTTCGTCCAACCGTGCCAAAGTCGCCTCGGGAATGCGCAGGGACCGGCGGGGCGGGGCCTCCATCGCTTTGGCGGCGATCAGTCGGTTCGTGGCCTCGCGGATCGGCATCTGGCTGGTGCCAAAGGCCTCGGCCAGTTGGGGCAGGGTGACTTTCTGACCGGGGGTGAATTCGCCGTTCATGCAGGACTGCTTTAGCGCGTCATAGACGTAATCCAGATCGGAGACCGGACGGCGGGCTTCGAAGGCGGGAATGGGCGGTGTCGTCACGGGCGGCCTCTTTGTCTGCTGTCACGGGTTTCGCAAATCTGGCCCGAAATTCAAGCGTTCACCATGGGGGCGGCCTGAAGGGACGGAAAGTTTGTTGACTCATTTGTGATATCTGATCAGGTTTTGAAGGTCCAGAATCGAAAGGGGATGTCGTGCAGCAGACAAAACAGACAGTGGCAGTGATCGGCGCAGGGCTGATCGGTTGCAGTTGGACCGCATTATTTCTGGCCTGTGGTCATGCGGTGCGGCTGTATGATCCGCGCGCCGATGCGGGAGATCTCGTGCGGGATTTTCTGGCAGAGGTGCGCCCAAGCCTGACCGCGCTGGGGCATGATTGCAGCGGCTTTGACGCGCCCGCTCTGACCCTCTGCAGCAGTGCGCCAGAGGCTGTAACGGGCGCGGAAATCGTCATGGAATCCATCCCCGAACGGCTGGACCTGAAACAATCCCTCTATGCAGAGATCGAACCCGCGCTGATGCCACAGGCGATTGTGGCGACCAGCTCGTCAGGGCTGAAACTGTCTGACCTGCAGGCGCTCATGTCTGATCCTTCGCGACTGGTCATCGCCCACCCGTTTAACCCGCCGCACCTGATCCCCTTGGTCGAGCTCTACGGCAATGACCGGACCGCGCCCAATGTGGTGCCCACAGCGCGGGCGTTCTTTGAAGGTTGCGGCAAGGTCTGCATCGAGCTGAAGAAAGAAGTCCCCGCCCACGTGGCCAACCGCCTGCAAGCGGCGCTCTGGCGCGAGGCGATCCACTTGGTCGCCGAAGGCGTCGCCAGTGTCGAGGACGTGGACAAGGCCGTTTGGGCCGGACCGGGCCTGCGATGGGCCGTGATGGGTCCGCATATGCTGCTGAACCTAGGCGGCGGGGCAGGGGGGCTGCGCGCCTATATCGACCAGTTCGCCGACAGTTACGCCGCGTGGTGGGACGATCTGGGCCGCCCTGCGCTGACCCCTGAAACGGTTGCCGCCCTGACCGATGGGCTGGCACAAGAAATCGACGGCCGTGACTACGCCACCCTGCGCGACACCCGCGATGTGCAATTGCTCTATGTGCTGACTGCCCTGCGCAGCGCCCGTATTTAACCAAGGAATCCCCCATGAAACGCAAAGTTGTCCTGACCTGCGCTGTGACCGGCGATGGCCCGATCCACCCCAAGTACCCCGACTATCCGGTGACGCCCGAACAGATCGCCCGCAACTGCCTTGATGCGGCGGGGGCAGGGGCCTCGGTTGTGCATATCCACGGGCGCAATCCCGAGACAGGCGAAGGGGACCGGTCCCCCGCTGTGTTCCGTGAAATCGTCGAGCGTATCCGTGCCGAGAATACCGAAGTGCTGATCAACCTGACCACCGGCATGGGTGCGACCTTTGTCCCCGATCCGCAGGACGAAGGGCGTGCGCACCCTTCGACCGACGTGGCCAGCGCCACCGAAAGGGTCCGCCACGTGCAGGACATGCGCCCCGAGATTTGCACGTTGGACACCACGACAATGAACCTCGAGGGCGGGATCGCGGGCGCGCCCGACTGCATCTTTATGAACACCCCCGGGACACTGGCGAAAATGGCCGACCTGATCCGCGCCGCTGGCACCAAGCCCGAGATTGAGGCCTTTAACCCCGGTGATATCCTCTTGGCCCGCAACCTGATGGAAAAGGGCCATATCGACGCGCCCGCCCTGTTCCAGCTTTGCCTCGGGGTGAAATGGTCGGCCCCTGCGGACGCGCAAACGCTGCTGTATATGAAGCCCCTGTTGCCCGAAGGCGCGGTCTGGTCGGCTTTTGGCATCTCGCGCCATCAAATGCCGATGGTGGCACTGTCTACAATCTTGGGCGGCCATTGCCGCGTGGGGCTCGAGGACAACATCTACCTTGAGCGCGGGGTCTTTGCGACGAACGTGCAACTGGTCGAACGGGCCAGCCGGATCATCCGTGATCTGGGTTGCGAGGTGGCCACACCGGACGAGGCGCGGGATATCCTTGGGCTCAAAGGGGCGGGGGCATGAGCATGAGCGCCCCTGTCCTCACCGCCGTTTTTCACCACTGGCACTGTGATCACTTTGGCCATGTGAACGTGCGCCACTACGCGGCGGCGTTTGATGACGCGATCTTTGCCTTCTGGACCCGAATGGGCGCGGATAAATCGGGCATCGTCCCTGTCACGGCACAGCAGACTACCAAGTTTGCCAGCGAAGTCCAAGCGGGAGACGTTGTCGAGATCACTGCGGCTGTCACGCGTTTGGGGGGCAAATCCGCAACGGTGCAGCTGACCATGCAGGACACGACCAGCCAAGCCCTGCGAGCCACCTGCGAAGCGGTTGAGGTGTTCTTTGACATGGACGCACGGCAAAGCGCCCCCATGCCGCAGGCTGTGCGAACGGCCCTCGCGGCGGGGCAGATGTGAAGGGCAGCCCTTAGGCAGAGATCACTTGCCCTGTGCACGCCCCGAAGCCGATACGATAGCCGCTGCCTTGGGCGTGGCCGCGGAGTTCCAGCGTGTCGCCGTCCTCGATAAAGGCGCGGGTGCCACCATTGATGTCGATCGGCTCTTTGCCGCCCCAGCTCAATTCCAGAAGGGAACCGCGGCTTTGGGGTTCCGGACCGGAGATCGTCCCAGAGCCGAGCAGATCACCGACCCGCATTGGGCAGCCGCATGTCGTGTGATGGGCCAATTGCTGTGCCGCAGAGTAGTAGAGTTCACGCAGATTGGTCCGCGAAATCACGGTTTCGCGGCCATCCGCAGGGGTCAGCCCGACTTCGAGTGCGATATCGTAGTGCATCGGGCCATCGTCCTGCAGATGCGGCAGCAACGGAAATTCGCGCTTGGGCGTGTCTGTTCGGAACGGGGCGAGCGCCGCAGCGGTCACGACCCATGGAGAAATGGTCGTTGCGGTGGCTTTGGACTGGAAGGGGCCGAGGGGCTGGTACTCCCACGCTTGAATATCCCGTGCAGACCAGTCGTTCAGCAAGACATAGCCAAAGATGTTCTCGAAAGCTTCGGCCACGGAAAGCGGACGGTTCGACGCTGTCCCGACCACCGCGCCCATCTCTAGTTCGATGTCAAAGCGCGCCGAAGGCCCAAAGCGCGGAACAGTCTCGTCCGGGGATTTCAGTTGCCCCATCGGGCGCGTGATCGGCGTGCCGGACACCACCACAGACGACGCGCGCCCGTTGTACCCGATCGGAATATGAAGCCAGTTCGGCGGCAGAGCGTTCTCTGGCCCCCGAAACATCGAACCGACGTTAAAGGCGTGATGACGGCTGGCGTAGAAATCCGTGTACTCTGCCACATCAAAGGGCATGTGCATGACTGCCGATTTTTGAGGGTGCAGAAGCGTTGCTTGGAGAGCGGTCGCGTCACGCAGAACAGGGGTGTCTTTGTGAAAGAGGTCACTGAGCGCGGAACGCAGGTTTGCCCATGTTTTTGGCCCAAGCGCCATGAAGGCGTTGAGGGTCGGCTGACCGAGGGCCTCTGCGGCCTCTGGCAGGTCGATCACGCCGGCCTCGGTGGCGGCGCGAAGATCAAAGACCTGATCACCGATGGCCACGCCGAGGCGGCGCGAAAGGGTGGATGTGCTGAACGAGCCATAGGGTAGGTTCTGGATCGGGAAGTCACACTCTGGCGCATTGGCCGCAGGCATCCAGCTGGTGAGGGCGGGGCTCGTGGTCGGATCTGTCATGGGAACTCCGGGAATTCATCGGGGTGTTTTCTTGGGAGAGGCAGAGCGGGGCTCTGCCCCGCACCCCGGGGTATTTGGGCAAGAAAGAGAGAGAATGTGTGTTTCAGGGGCGGAACGGGCCGCCCCCGAGGGATCTTTAGCGGCCGAAACCAGCAGAATACGGGAGCCACGTGGCGAGGCCAGGCACCAAGAGCAAGGCTAGCAGACCGCCGAGCATCAGAAGCACGTAGGGGAAAGATCCGCGGACCACTTCGGACAGGGGGGCGTCGGTGATCCCTTTGATCACAAAGAGGTTCATTCCTACGGGCGGTGTGATCATCGCAAGCTCGAGATTGATCATGAGAAGTACGCCGTACCAGACCAGATCGATGTCCAAGGCCAGCATGGTCGGCAGCAGGATCGGCGTGGTGATCAGGATGATCGCGATGGATTCAAAGAACATTCCCATCACAAAGATCATGGCCATCACTGCCAGCATGAACCCCAACGGACCAAGCCCCAGATGGGCAACCATTTCGGTGACGCCCACGGGCAGGCGGATGATTGTGATCGCATGGCCGAACATGGCTGCTCCCGCAATGATCATGAACACCATCATGGAGGTGCGCATTGAATCGTAGGTGCAGTCCCACAGGTCTTTCATGTCGAAATTACGATAGGCAAAGACGGCGACCAGCAGGGCATAGACCGAACCGGCTGCGGCGGCTTCGGAGGCTGTGAAGACCCCTAGGTAGATGCCGCCCATCACAACCGGCGGGGCCAGAACAGCCCAGATGGATCGGCGAATGGCCTGACCCATGGCGCGAAATCCGGCGAATTGGGTGGTCTCTGCGCCCCAACTGCGTGCGCTGACCATCGAGTACAGCGAGAAGACAAGCGCCAGGAGCATGCCCGGAATGATCCCCGCCAGGAAGAGCGCGCCGATAGAGGCTTCGGACACGATGGCATAGAGGATCATCGGACCCGACGGCGGGATCAGAATGCCAAGTGTTCCACCAGCCGCGACCACGCCGAGGCCTGCGCGTCTGGGATAGCCAAACCGCTGCATCTGGGGGATCGCGCTTTTGCCGACCGAAAGCGCCGTCGCAACAGAGCTGCCCGAGATCGCCGCAAAGATCGTACACGCCATTACGGTTGCGATCCCTAGCCCGCCGCGAATGTGACCCACGAGGGTATTGGCCATCGCATAGAGGTCATCCATCACCCGCGCTTTGATCATCACATTCGCCATAAAGACAAACAGCGGGATCGTGGTCAGGACAGGTTTATTGAGATGGGCGAAAACCGTATCTGCAACCGACCCGATGCCGCCCTCGTAGATCAGCAGGATAGCCGTCGCGGTCAGGCCAAGCGCCGCAAAGATCGGAATACCGGTGAGCAGCAGCAGGATAAGGCCGCCAAAAATGAGTAAACCGGTCATACTGCACCTTTTGAAAAGAACCGTCCAACGAGACGCGCAGCGGCGAAAACGCCAAGCAGGATCGCGCCAATCAGAAGGGGAACCTGGGGAATCCATGTCTGGATTTCGATCTCGCCCGAAGCATAGGAGCCGAACATGCGGGCAAATTCGATCGCTTCCCAAGTGCTAACGCCAAGGACAATCGCAAAGACCAGCACGCACAGGTCGCTCCAGATCCAGCGCAATTTAGTGACCAGAGCCGAGCGGCCTTCGGTCAGGAGATCAATAGCGATATGGTTGCCGCGCCGATAGGCCTCGGCGGTGCCAAGGCTGATCAGCGCGACCAGCAGGTAGCCGATCAATTCGTCGATCCAGACCGGCGGGCGGGCCATCACATACCGCATGAAAACCGAATAGGCAGTGAGCGCCAAAGAGATCAGGATCAACAGACCGCTCAGGACGCCCGCGAACCAGATCAGCGGCGTCACCAGCCGTTCGGAAAGGGGGGCGGCATTGGCCGCCCCACGGTTCAAATGTTCGGACGACATCGGGTTACGAGCCAGTCCGCAGCGTGTCGATCAGATCCAGCAGCTTTTGGCTGTCGGCATCACCTTCGGCAAATGTCGCGTCAAAGGCCGGCTGCATGGCTGCTTCGAGTGCGGCGTTCTCTTCGGGAGTGAGCGTGTAGACATTCACACCTTTGGCAGCCAGCTCTGCGGGGGCGTTCTTTTCGGCTTCTTCTGCAGCGTCAACGGCCCAGATCGCTGCCTTGGCGCCTGCTTCGTCCAGCGCTGCTTTCGCTTTGCCAGACAGGCCAGCATAGAACTTGGGGTTTACGTAGCCGTGGAAGTAAACAGAGATCACCGGCACCACGGCAAAGTGGTCCTGAACCTCGTAGTATTTGCGCGAGATCGCTGCATCGACGCCTGTCATGGCCCCGTCGATCACGCCGGTTGCCAGCCCTTGGTAGACTTCGCCGCCGGACATGGACACCGGCGCGGCCCCGACAGCCTCGAGACCCGAGTTGAAGGCCGGAACCAGACCGCGGAACTTCACCCCTTCGAAATCGGCGGGCGACTTGAGGTATTTGCCGTTCGAGGTGAACACAGAACTGTTGGTCTGGAACAGCCAGACAACGTTCTCGACGCCTTTGCCCCGCAGTTTTTCCTCGAGGAAATTGGCGGCTTCGGACCCATCCCAGTTCCGCCAGATGTTCATATCACCAAAGGCGAAGGGGCGCGTGGTGACGGTCATGATGGGCAGGGTCTTGCCCCACTGGAACTGGACCGAGAAGGCGCATTCGATGTCGCCCTTGGCCGTGGCGATGATGTTTTCCTTGGCGCCGACCAGACTATCCGCGCCAAAGATCTGTACGTCGATTTCCCCCTCCGAGAGGGTCTCGACCTCGGCGGCCCACCGGTCGATCACTTGCGCGACATTGTGGGCAGGGGGCAGTTGGTGGCTGCAACGCATGGCGGTTTCAGCCGCTGCACCAGTGCCAAAGGCCATGACAGCCCCGAGCGCGGTCGAAAGTAGTTTGGTCTTCATGATCGGATTCCTCCCAGTCGATCTCTTTTTATCGGTTGCCTTGCGGCATCACACCCCGCCTCCTCTTGCGGGGTGGCGGTCAGGCGGCGTCTGCGCGCCAGTCTGACAACTTGGGTGCGCCTGCTTTGGCGATGGCCCCGTACAGGGTTTCCTCGGGCAAAGCGGCGGCGGCGATTTCGCGTGTTTTCACAAGGGCATCCAGATCGATGCCCGTGGGGTGGCCCTTGGTTTCGGCCAGATAGACCAGATCCTCTAGCACGACGTTTCCGGTCGCACCGGGGGCAAACGGGCACCCGCCAAGCCCCCCGAGCGAAGCGTCAAAGACACGGCATCCCGCATCCATGGCCGCGCTGGCGTTGGCGATGCCCATGCCGCGCGTGTCGTGCAGGTGCATGACATAGGGCAACGGACCAAGGCGTTTGTGCATCCGGTCGCACAGGGCTGCGATCTGGCGCGGTCCGGCGTAGCCCACGGTGTCAGCCAACCCGACCATATCCACGCCCGCCTCGAAACAGCGATCCACCATCCGCATCACGTCGTCCTCGGAAACGTCTCCGGTGATCGAGCAACCAAAGGCGCAGGCGATCCCGACGTTGATGATAGTGTCTTTGCCCGCCTCATTGCGCAGACGGACCACATTCGCGATTTCCGCAAGGCTTTGGTCTTGGGTGCGACGGACGTTGGCTTCGTTATGGGCCGCACTGGCCGAAACAACGACCGTGATTTCGGGCACATCGGTGGCCAGTGCATCGGTGGCCCCACGTTGGTTCAGGGCCAAGGCCACCCCGTGCGCCCCATCTAGGCCGGCGACCTCTGTGATCACGTCGCGCACATCGGCAAAGCGGGGCACTTTGTCCGCGGGCAGAAAAGACCCGACCTCGAAATAACGTAGACCCGCAGAAAATTCCTGCTGCACCCAAGCGCGCTTCTGCGTGGTCGTGGGCCAGCTCTTGGTCATCTGCAGGCCGTCACGCAACCCGACCTCGCGGAGCGCGATCCGGCCCTCTGGGTAGGTTCTGGAAACGTCCACCATCAGTGCGCCGCCTCTGTCAGAGCACCCAGAATCTCGTCGTTGTGCTGACCGATCGACGGAATATCGACATTGGTCGACACCACAGGCTGACCGTCCATCTCGACGGGAAGTGCGGGGGCGCGGAAGTCGGTCTTGTCCGCATACTGCGAGGTGAACAGCCCACCCGGTCGGTTCACATGGGGGTCGTCGTACATCTCGGCCGGGCGCGCGACGGGGGCAAAGAGCAGGTCGTTCTCCTCCATGAGGCGGGTCATCTCGTCATAGGGGCGGCTGGCGATGATCTCTGCGATGCGGGGCAGCGTCCAGTCGCGGGCCTTGATCTGGTCGGGGCGCGTTTGCAGGCGGGGATCGTCCAGAAATTCGGTCAGGCCAAGGCCATTGCACAGCTTCTCCCATTGGCCGTCCGTGGCCGCACCGACGAAAATCTGGCGGCCATCCTGAGTGGGGAACAGATCATAGACCGGCCACGAAAAGACCCGTTCGGGCATTGGCGGGGACTCGGTGCCCTCGATGTCGAACTGGACCATGTGTTGTGCAACCAGCAGCAGGCAGTTTTCAAACAGACCCGTGCGAATGGCGGCGCCATCGCCTGTTTTGCCGCGCTGGATCAGTGCTGCCAGAACGCCATAGGCGGTGAACAGCCCGCCCATGATGTCATTGGCCGACGATCCGATCCGCAGGGGCCGCCCCGACGGGCCGGTCATATAGGCCATGCCGGTCATCATCTGGACAACCTCGTCCATGGCGGCGCGGTGTTCATAGGGGCCCTTCAGGAACCCTTTGCAGGAGGCGACGATCAGGGTCGGATTGGTCTGGCGCAGCTGGTCGGGGGCCAGACCCATTTTCGCCAGCGTTTCATCGCGGAAATTCTCGACAAACACGTCAGCGGTTTTCAGTAGGGCATGCAGTTTGGCCAGATCGGCGGGGTCTTTGGTATCCAGCGTCACCGATTTCTTGCCGCGGTTGAAGGTCGGGAAAAAGCCCGCGCCCATGCCGGTCAGGTTGCGGGTTTTGTCCCCGACGGGGGGCTCGACCTTGATGACCTCGGCCCCGAGGAACCCCAGAAACATCCCCGTCGATGGCCCCATGACCATGTGGCTCATCTCGACCACGCGCACGCCATCTAGTGGTAATGTGGATGTCATCTGTTCCTCCCTGACTTGTCCGTGAATCGACCATGGCAGAAAGCGAAAGATCGTAAAATTATACCCTTTCGAAATGATCATTCTAAGATATAGAATTGTTGGATGGATACCAGACAACTGCGCTACTTTGTGGCGATATGCGAATTCAAGAACCTGTCTCACGCCGCCGATTTCTGTAACACGGCGGCTTCGGCGCTGAGTCATCACGTTGCCGCGCTAGAGGCAGAGCTGGACACCAAGCTGTTCAC
>CAXQKF010000468.1:0-8899 GCA_964224285.1 Donghicola sp.
CGCGGAAGATGTTGGAGACCTGATCACCATCACCTGCCAACAGAGCTTTGGTCGAGCACATCTCCGCACAGATCGGCAGTTTGCCTTCTGCAAGACGGTTCCGACCATATTTCTGGAACTCGGCATCGGAGATATCTTCCTCCGGACCACCAGCGCAGAAGGTACATTTGTCCATCTTGCCGCGTGTGCCGAAGTTGCCCGCCTGCGGGTACTGTGGCGCGCCGAAGGGGCACGCGTAGAAGCAGTAGCCGCAGCCGATGCACAGATCCTTGGAGTGCAGCACCACACCGTCTTCGGTCTGGTAGAAGCAGTCGGTCGGGCAGACCGCCATACACGGCGCGTCCGAGCAGTGCATACACGCCACCGAGATGGAGCGTTCGCCGGGCTTGCCGTCGTTGATGGTGATCACACGGCGGCGGTTGATGCCCCACGGCACTTCGTGCTCGTTCTTACAGGCGGTGACGCAGGCGTTACACTCGATGCAGCGCTCGGCGTCGCAGAGAAATTTTGCTCTTGCCATATCCTTGTCTCCTTAGGCTGCGCTGATCTTGCAGAGGGTGGCTTTGGTTTCCTGCATGAGGGTCACCGAGTCATAGCCGTATGTCTGCGCGGTGTTGGTGGATTCACCCAGTACATAGGGATCGGAGCCATCGGGGTATTTGTCCCGCAGATCCTGCCCCTGGAAGTGACCGCCAAAGTGGAACGGCATGAACGCCACGCCGCTGCCCACGCGTTCGGTGATCAGGGCCTTGACCTTGACCTTGCCGCCCTCGGGGCCTTCGACCCCGACCATGCTGCCGTCCCGCACACCAAGGTTATTGGCGTCGCGCGGGTTCATTTCGACAAACATCTCCTGCTGGAGTTCTGCCAGCCACGGGTTCGAACGCGTCTCGTCGCCGCCACCTTCGTATTCGACTAGACGGCCCGAGGTCAGAATGATGGGGTAATCATTGCTGAAGTCGTTCTTCTGGATCGACGCATACATGGTCGGCAGACTGTAGAGCTTGCGGTCTTCGTAGGTCGGGTAGTCTTCGACCAGATCGCGGCGGCTGGTGTACAGAGGCTCGCGGTGCAGCGGTACGGGGTCGGGGAATGTCCAGACCACGCAGCGTGCCTTTGCGTTACCATAAGGCGCACAGCCGTGCTTCATTGCGACACGCTGGATACCGCCCGACAGGTCGGTCTTCCAGTTGATGCCGGAAATCGCATCGCCCGCGCTCGACCATTTGGCTTCGATCGCATCTGGGGTCTCGCCGTCCTCGTAGTCGGCATCGGCCAGATCGGCAGTGGTCGCGCCGGTATAACTTCCTGCGGCGACGGCCTCGATGACCTTCCATTCGGCACGGGTCAGATCCTTGTCCCAACCCAGATCCCGCAGCATCGCCATGGTGAATTCGGGATAGCCATCCTGAATTTCCGAACCCACGGTGTAGGTGCCTTCGGCCAGCAGGTTCTGACCGTCACGCTCCACGCCATAGCGGGCACGGAAGGGCAGACCGCCGTCCATGACATGCTTGGAGATGTCATAGAGGTTGGGCGAACCGGGGTGGTTCATCTCGGGCGTACCCCAGCACGGCCAGGGCATACCGTAGTAATCCCCGTCACAAGGCCCGCCGTTCGCACGCAGGGTGGTCTTGTCGAAGGTGTGCTGGTTCTCCATGTGCTTCTTGATACGCTCGGGGCTCTGGCCCGTGTAGCCAACGGTCCACATACCCGAGTTGAACTCGCGAGTGATGCTTTCGATGTTGGGGGTTTCCGCGTCTTCCATCTCGATGTTGCGGAAGAACCGGTCAGCCCAGCCGAACTTGTTCGCGAACTTGGCCATGATCACGTGATCGGGCTTGGATTCGAACAGCGGCTCTACAACCTTGTCGCGCCACTGGATCGAGCGGTTCGATGCAGTGACCGAACCACGGGTCTCGAACTGGGTGGTCGCGGGCAGCAGGTAGACACCATCGGTGCGGTCATGCAGCACGGCCGAAACGGTGGGGAACGGATCGATCACGACCAGCATGTCGAGCTTTTCCATCGCCGTTTTCATCTCGGTCATACGGGTCTGAGAGTTGGGCGCGTGGCCCCACAGAACCATGGCACGGACGTTGTCGGGCTGGTCGATGTTTTCCTTGTCTTCGAGAACACCGTCGATCCAGCGCGAGACCGGAATACCGGTGCTCTGCATCATGCTGACGTCTTTGCCGTCCGCATCTTTTTCAGTGTCGAACTGACCGGTCAGCCAGTCCATATCCTCTCCCCAGACGCGGCCCCAGTGGGCCCAAGCGCCACCGGTCAGACCGTAGTAGCCAGGCAGAGTATGGGACAGAACACCAAGGTCGGTCGCGCCCTGCACGTTGTCGTGGCCGCGGAAGATGTTGGTGCCGCCACCCGAGGTGCCCATGTTGCCAAGGGCCAGCTGCAGAATGCAGTAAGCGCGGGTGTTGTTGTTACCGTTGGTGTGCTGGGTGCCACCCATACACCAGATCACGGTGCCGGGACGGCTGTTGACCAGAGTACGGGCCACACGCTCCAGCTGCGAGCCGGGAACGCCGGTGACACGCTCTGCCTCTTCGGGGTTCCACTTGGCGACTTCTTCGCGGATCTGGTCCATGCCCCAGGTACGGGTGCGGATGAACTCTTTGTCCTCCCAACCATTCTCGAAGATGTGCCACAGGATGCCCCAGACCAGCGCCACGTCGGTGCCCGGACGGAAGCGCACATACTCGTCGGCGTGGGCCGCGGTGCGGGTGAAGCGCGGATCGCAGACGATCAGGGGCGCGTTGTTTTCCTCTTTGGCCTTCAGGACGTGCAGCAGCGAGACAGGGTGTGCCTCGGCAGGGTTGCCGCCGATGATGAAGATCGCCTTGGAGTTATGGATGTCGTTGTAGCTGTTGGTCATGGCGCCGTAGCCCCATGTGTTCGCAACGCCCGCAACGGTGGTCGAGTGACAGATACGTGCCTGATGGTCCACGTTGTTCGTGCCCCAATAGGCGGCGAACTTGCGGAACAGGTAGGCCTGTTCGTTGTTATGCTTGGCAGAGCCCAGCCAGTAGACGCTGTCGGGGCCGCTTTCTTCGCGGATCGAGAGCATCTTGTCGCCGATCTCGTCGATAGCCTGTTCCCAGCTGATGCGGGTCCACTCGCCGTTGACCTTTTTCATGGGGTACTTCAGGCGGCGTTCACCATGGGCGTGTTCACGAACCGCAGCGCCCTTGGCGCAGTGCGAACCCAGGTTGAACGGGCTGTCATAGCCTGGCTCCTGCCCGATCCAGACGCCGTTATCGACCTCTGCCACCACGGTACAACCGACCGAGCAGTGGGTACATACGGATTTCACGGTGTCGACCGCGCGCGCCACGCTCTCTTGCGCTTCGGCTTTGGTCACGGTGCCACCAGTGACACCCAAAGCGGTCAGACCGCCGATCGCCAGACCAGACCCACGCAGGAATGCGCGGCGGTCGACGGATTTCTCCGCAACTGCGGACAGGAGTGATGCGCGCTGTGTAGAGCGGGCGACCCCATTCGTCTTTTTTCTTAGCATTTTTGCCTCCCCTTGCTCGCTAGGGCCGGTGGCCCGTCGCTCGTGCTAGGTATTTCCAATCCGTTAAGCCGGACCGTCCTTAGAAGCGGGCGGTCTGGTAATAAGCGCGGGTCTGCGCCGTGTCTTTCATGCCCGACACGGGCTTGGCATCCGTTGCGGCCTCGGCGCTGGTTGCGCCCGTTGCCACGACGGCCACGGCAGCAGGCGCGCTGGTCGCTGCCAGTTTCAGAAAGTCTCGACGGCTGGACCCTTGATCCTTGCGCGTGTCTGACATCGTTGGTGTCCTCCTGGTTCGCGGCCCCGTGGGGCCAGATGATGCCGCGGGCCGAAATGGCCCGAAGCAGTGGTAAAAAGGCCTAGTTTCCGGCGAGCCGGAACGCCTCGGTTTCAATTTGCATGAAGGTTTTGCCCACCGTGCCGACCGGCGCGTAGAAGACCGAGTTCTGGGCCTTTTCGAGATCCGCAAAGAACGGACCGGCCCAAGGCGCGATGTGGCGATTAAAGAATGTCTGCTGCTGGCCGATGGTCGCAGGGGTGCCAAAGCGGCCTTCGATCAGGCCGGCCATCATCTCCATCAGGCTGGCGATGTTGTCTTCTGGCTCGTAAACGTTGGGCGCGCGGCGGATCTGCTGTTCGGCCATATCGCGGCGCAGGGTCGCCAGCGGCTTCTCGTTCAGGAAACCGGTCATGTAGTAGCTGGCATAGGGCAGCAATTCACCACGGCCGATGCCGATGAACAACGTGTTGAACTCGCGCTCTGCGGCCTTGGCGCTGGTCTTGCTGGCCAAAGTCGCGAGCGTCTGGATGCCCTGCCCCAGATTGGTCTCGTCGCCGGTCAGCTTAGCGGTCTGGCGCAGCAGGCCATCCGACGGCGGGTTGGCCAGCAATGCGGCCAGAAAATCATAAAGCTCGGCGCGAAGGTGATCTTCGGGCGAAACTTGCGGGGTCTGTACAGCGGCCTGCGTCATGAGCGTCCTCAGTGGCTATCGGCAAAAACAAAGCGCATGTGACGGCGCGGCATAGGCTGCGCCTCGTCTTCTTGCGGGAATTCGGGGGCGGGTGCGGGGGCCTCGGCGATGGCCTCTTCGGGCTCGGCTGCAGCCTCGGTGATAACGGGCGCGTCCTCGGCGGGGGCCTCGTCGGTGTTCGCGATCTCTTCGGGCGCGTCCCGCTCTCCGGCCAGCGCCTCTGCTTCGGCGGCCAGTTTCTGGACGTGGGCCATCATGCCCTTGCCGACCTGATAGGCGGTCTTGAGGTCGGGGATCACCACCGCAGAGTCGCGGAAATCGTCCGCGTAATCGACCATCCCGTCCAGATTGGCGAGCACGGGGTTCGACACCCACAGCTTGCGCAGCGCACGGGTACGCAGGCGCTGGGGCACGGCCTTGGACATGAAGGCCGCGAAATCGTCGCCCATTTTCATGCTGTCCGGATCGGGCAGACCCAGTTCCGCCAGCAACTCCTCGTCAGTCTTTTCGGCTTCGAGTTTGGCGCGCTCTTCCACTTCTTGCGCTTCGGCCAGTCGCTGGGACTCCAGCACTTCGGCGTCGGCTTCGGCCTGCACGGCGGCGCGGCGGCGGCTCCAGAAATCACGGGCCATCAGTTCACCCTCCCCGACGAATTACGGGGCGCGCGGAAGACATCAGAGGTCTGGCGGATGCGGATATCGCCTTTGCCATCCTCGACCAGATCGATCCGCTTCTTGTCGCGGCGGCGCTTGATGAACTCTTCTTCGACGTGGTGCGCCTGAACAAAGTCGCGCAACCAGGCGATCATCGGAATGGGCAGCGGGACCAGCTCGACCAAGCCTTCGCCACTCTCGTTATAGCCCTGCCCTTCGAAGGCGTTGACCGTGATCAGCTTGGGTGTCCAAGGGCAACCCTCGGGGGTGTGGTCGGCATCGTTCATGACCACATAAAGACTGGGGGTGCGCGAGTTCAGGGTCGCACGGTAGGAATCCGTGTCCGACGAATAGACCGTTAGGGTCATCGTAGCAGCGTGGTATTCGACGGTCTCGCCATCACGGCGCAGCTCGCGCCAGTTGGCATCGCGGGCGCCGGGGATCAGACCGACAGGTTGCCAAATCCACTTCACCCAGCGCGTAACGCCGGGTTGTTTGCGAATGATCAGGCCGACAGGCATGGTGTCAGTGATCAGTGCCATCGTGGATATGTCCCCCCTTCTCGGTGTACCGTCGCACACTCTTGGGAACTTTGATGCCTGCCGCGCCTTCGGACTGTCCAACGCAAATCGCAAACTACGCCAGACTTTCGCGGTTCGCTGCGGCGCGTCAGACAAAATGTCCACTTTGACCATTCGGATGAAAAAATGGCCTAGACGAATTGTCCAGATTTCAAATTCCTTGTTTTTTAGTCGGACATTTTCGTGTGGAAATCGCCACGAATCACCACATTTCGCGCTTTACGGATGCGGGGGAAACGTGCCTAGCTGCCCCCTGCACCGACAGGCCAGACCCGCCAGCATGTGCCAGCAAGGGGAGAGGGTGATGACTAAGCAACTGATTTTGTGTGATTGTTCCGGATCACAGACCATCGACGCCGAGCGCATCGCAAGCGCGACAGGTTTGGCGTGCTCGCGCATCCACACCGCCCTATGCACCCGCGAGGCCGAGGCCGCCGCCAAGGCCATTTCGATCGGCGATGCCATCATCGCCTGTCAGCAAGAGGCCCAAAGGTTCGAGGAACTGGCAAGTGAACTGTCAGCAGAGACCCCGCTTTTTGTCGATATTCGTGACCGTGCGGGCTGGAACGATGAAAAGGACGCCAGCCCCAAAATGGCCGCTCTGGTCGCCGAAAGCCTGATCCCCGCCCCCGCCGCCAAGACCGTAGACGTGGTGTCCGAGGGCATGTGCCTGATCATCGGCGCAGGCGCTGTCGCCCTGCCCGCCGCGGAAAAGCTGGCCGAGACTTTGGCCGTGACGGTCCTGCTAACCGATGACGCGGACCTGCCCCTGACCCGCGCCTACGAGGTCGTGCGCGGGAAACTGTCCAAAGCCGCTGGCACCTTTGGCGACTTCAAAGTGCGGATCGACGGGTTCCAGATGGTGAACCCCGCGGGCCGCGGTGAATTCACCCTGACCGCCCCCCGCGACGGGGCGGAAACCCGCTGCGATGTGATCTTGGACCTGAGCGGCGCGACCTCCCTATTCCCCGCGCCCCACAAACGCGACGGCTACTTGCGCGCCGATCCGGGCAGCCAACCTGCCGTGGCCGACGCCATCGCGCAGGCCAGCGAGATGGTCGGGACATTCGAAAAGACCCTGTATCTGACGCTGGAAACGCACCTCTGCGCCCATTCCCGCGCGGAACAAACCGGCTGTACCCGCTGTCTGGACATCTGCCCCACTGGCGCGATTTTTCCTGCGGGCGAGCATGTGGACGTGGACCCGATGGTTTGTGCGGGTTGCGGTGCCTGCGCGTCCCTGTGCCCCTCGGGCGCGATCAAGTACGACGCCCCGCCCGTCAGCCACATCCTGACCCGCATCCGCATCTTGGCCGAGACCTATACCAAGGCAGGCGGCAAAGCGCCCCGCCTCCTCGTCCACGATGATCATGGGTCCGAGATGATCAGCCTGTCCGCCCGCTTTGGCCGCGGCCTGCCTGCGGACGTGATCCCGCTGTCGATCCCCGCCCTGGCCGAGTTCGGGCACGCCGAAATGCTGGCCGCCTTGGTCAGCGGGTTCGCCAGCGTCCAGATCCTGCCGAGCCCCCGCACCGAGCGTGCCCCCATCGAACGCGAGATCGCCCTGGCGAACGCGTTGGGCGGCGATGCGCGTCTATCGCTGATTGATGTGGACACGCCTGATGCCCTGAGCGACGCGCTCTATGGCGCTGAAGTCACGCCGATCACCGTCGCGCCCAAGTTGATGATGGGCGACCGCCGTCAAGTGGCCCGTGTCGCCGCCAAAGCCCTGCTGCCGGACGATCAGCCTGTGGCCTTGCCCGCCGGTGCGCCATATGGCGCGACCGTGGTGAACAAAGACGCCTGCACCCTGTGCCTGTCCTGCGTGTCGCTCTGCCCCTCGGGCGCGCTGGTCGATAACCCCGACAAGCCCGAGTTGCGTTTCCAAGAGGATGCCTGCCTGCAATGCGGCATCTGCACCACCATCTGCCCCGAGCAGGCGATCACGCTGGAGCCGCGCTTCAACCCCTCGGACGAGGCGATGAAGCTGGTCACCCTGAACGAAGAAGAACCCTTCTGCTGCATCGAATGCGGCAAGCCCTTTGGCGTCAAATCCACGGTCGAAAAGATCATGGAGAAGCTAGCGGGCAAGCATTCCATGTTCGAGGGGAACGGCGCGGGCCGTCTGATCCAGATGTGCGACACCTGCCGCATTCAGGCCCAGTATCACAACCAGTCGAACCCGTTCGCATCAGCCGACCGCCCGATGGTCCGCACCACCGACGACTACCTGAAGCGCCGCGATCACTGATGCTGCACCTCTGCCCCAAGGTCCGCAGGCGGCACCGTCTGCACATAGGCCAACAGGTCGTTGAACTCGTCCACGGTGATCTCTACCGGAACGAGGGATGGCGGCCTGCGCGGATCGAACGGGGCGGTCATATCCTCGATCTGGATAAAGGACGGATGCGGATTAAGCAGGTAGAACTGCGCGAACCGGTCCACCCAGTCAGGCAGCGCCTTCAGCGCCATAAAGGACGGGGTCGAGCCGATGGTGCTGCGATCCTCGGGCGCAATTTTGTGGCAGCGGGTGCAATGCGCTCCGGCCACGTCGCGACCCAATTCGGTGTTCCCTTCGAAGGCCACTGCCTTGGTTTCGGCCTGCACGGCGACAGCGGCAAATGGCTCCCCGCTCTGCTCGGCATAGGTCAGCACCGTGTTGACCCCCACGTCCGACCGCAGCCATTCCGCAAACCGCACCGCCGGATCGCTGTCGGTCAGCATATCAATCCCGTAAGCCACCCCAGCGTATTGGAAAACCGGCACCACCAGCCCCGCGCCCAATGCCACATCGGGGGCCAAGTCGGGGTCAACGCGCCTTCCGGTCTTGAGGGCAAAGCGCGGCAGGATATAGTCAAGCAAACCCGAGGATTGCAGCGCCGGATCGGCTTGCAAACCAAAGGTCCGCAGCTCTTGGGCCGTGGCGGGGCGCATCACCAGCGCCGCCAGCAACAGGCCAGCCAGTATTCCAGTGGTCCGTTTCATGGACCAAGTATGGACTGCCGCGCCCTTGGGTCAACGGAATTTGAAACAAACAGGAGACGCCAATGGATGACGATCTGAACATGTCGATCCGCAAATTTCTCAAGCAGGTCGGTGTGACCTCGCAGCAGGCCATCGAAGAGGCCCTGCGCGCCGAGGGTGTGGATGCGTCCAAGGCCC
>CAXQKF010000469.1:0-18354 GCA_964224285.1 Donghicola sp.
CGAGACCGCTTTCCTTGAACCGCTGAGAGATCGTCAGACCATCTTCTTTGGTCAGCCCGCCCGGCAGGTCTTCGTCACCGGAATAGCGAATACCCACGATAAACTCCTGCCCGCAACGCTCGCGGATTGCACCCAGCACATCCCAAACAAAGCGCAGCCGGTTGTCCAGTGAGCCGCCATAGGGCCCGTCAAGTTGGTTGGTCAGGGGTGAATAGAACTGCTCCATCAAGTGTCCGTAGGACTCTAGTTCGATCCCGTCTACGCCTGCCGCCTTCATCCTTTCGGCCGCATCCGCGTAGTCTTCGATGATGCGAGCAATATCCCAATCCTCGGCCATTTTGGGAAAAGCGCGGTGGGCCGGTTCCCGTTCATGCCCTGCAGAAACCACTGGCAGCCAGTCCGCCTTGTCCCATCGGGTCCGCCGCCCAAGGTGCGTCAACTGGATCATGACCGCGCAGCCATGGTCGTGACAGGCATCGACCATTTGCTTCATGTGGCCGACCACTTCGTCTTTCCACGCGAGAATATTATTGAAAACCGGCGGGCTGTCGCGGGCAACGCTCGCCGAACCTGCCGTCATGGTCAGAGCAACCCCCGCCTTTGCCCGCTCCAGATGATAGGCACGATAGCGCTCTTTGGGCATTCCGTCCTCGGGGTAGGCGGGCTCGTGGCTGGTGATCATGATGCGGTTTTTCAGCGTCAGGTGTTTCAGCTGGAATGGCTGGAGCAAGGGATCGTTGGACATTGGCGGCTCTCTCTGGTCCGGGACTCGCGAAGTAAATGAGAGAGATGCTGGAGCAAAGTGTACACATATGTCAAGAATGCTTTGACGCAGGAAATATAGACACACATGAGACTAGATGCTGCGCAGCATTTTCAGAATGACTCCTGTTTTATGGGCTCGTTGTCACATCTAGCCGAGCGTACATTACCGAATCCAGAAAAAATGCCGCGATGCAGCGAATTGTATCGCACCACCCAAACAGACACATATGCACATTTCTTCGGCAAACGGATCAAGATGCTTGCCAAGCTTCCTTGGACGTCCTACCCAGTTCACCATGAAAACCGAGGATCTACCCGAGCGCGGCTGGCGCGGATCACCAGAAGTCTGGCTGGACGCAGCCTACGACGCCTTGCTGCAGGGCGGGGTCGATGCCGTCAAGGTCATGCCCCTCGCCAATCGGCTCAAGCTGTCCAGAACCAGTTTTTACTGGTTCTTCAAGGATCGAAAACAGCTCCTCAATGGCTTGCTTGACCGGTGGAACATCCGCACGACCCAGCCCCTGATCGCCGCCACAACCGAATATGCACATTCGGAAACCGAGGCGATGTTGAACGTGATCTTTACCTTTCTCGAAGGGCAAGCGTTCGACTCTGCCATGGAGTTGGCCGTCAGGTCTTGGGCGCAACAGGACGAGAGCGTCGTCGCACGGCTACAACAGGCCGATGCCGAACGGTTGGCCGCCTTGACCGCGATGCTGGAACGGTGGGGGCATGATCCGCAGGACGCGGATGTGCGGGCACGCACAATCTACCTTGTTCAGGTCGGCTACATCTCGATGCAGGTGCAAGAACCGATCGACACGCGGCTCGAACGCTTCCCGTCCTATGTGGAGATTTACACCGGCAAGCGCCCACCAGAGCACGAAATGGACCGGTTCAAAGCACGCCTCGGGCTGCTCTAGATCGGCAACCAGAGGCCAAGCAGCCAGATCACCCCAGGGATGGCCGCAATCGCCATGACCGTCTGCATTGCGGTGATCCCTGCCATCAAGGGCGCGTCACCGCCCAATTGTCGGGCGAGGATATAGGACGACGACGCAGTGGGCAGCGCCTGAAACAGCAGGGCAGTGGTCAAGGCCGCGCCATGCAATCCGAAAACCACAGCAAAGATCGCAGTGGACAGCGGCATCAGCAAGAATTTGATGCCCGACGAGATCGCGACCGGAGAAATCCACTGACGCGCCGTCCCCAGATCAAGTGCGGCTCCGACACAGAGCAAGCCCAGCGGCAATGACGCACCGCCCAATGCCTTCAGCGCTCCCCCAATGGCGAGCGGCACGCCCAAACCCGCGACCTGGAAAGCGATCCCTGCCAGAGACGATATGATCAACGGGTTTGTCACCAACTGCCGCAAAACGCCCAACGCATTCAGCTGCGCCCGTCCGTGGCGGGCAAACACCAGCACGCACAGGATGTTCACCGTGGGCACAATCGAGGCGTTGCAAATCGCAGCCAGCGCGACCCCTTGGGCACCGAAAATACCCGCTGCCAGCGTCACACCCACATAGTTATTGAACCGGATGCTCCCTTGGAACACCGAGGTAAACGCAGGACCGTCCACGTGAATAACCGGCCGCAAGAGCACCACGATCAGGCCGACACTGACCGTAGCAAGCACAAGCGTCAATGCCAGCCCCGCGACCGGCACCGCCCCCAGATCCGCCGTCGCCAGACTGTGAAAGAAGAGGCAAGGCAACAGCACATAGTAGCTCAACCTTTCTGCCTGCGGCCAGAATGCGGGCTGAATGAACTCTGTCTTTCGGAGGGCTAGTCCCGAACCGATGATGAGGACAACGGGCAACAAGGCCAACAATACCGCTCCGCTCATTGTGCTCTCCCAAGGGCTTTGAAATCCATCCGGCGCGGTCGGGGTATCACAGCCAAACCACATGGAAAAATTCTTAAATATTGCCAAACACATGATATATTCTCATGGATTGGAGGCGCTTCATGTCAATTCGCGCACTAAGAACGTTACACGCAATTGCCCGTCACGGGTCGTTCGCCAGCGCCGGCGCTGCGGTTGGCTTGACCCAATCGGCGGTAAGTTTGCAGGTCAAATCCCTCGAAGAAGAATTCGGTGCGCAACTATTCGACCGGTCCCGCCGGCTGCCGATCCTCACCGAGGCCGGCAAAGTCCTGCTAGAGAAATCTGCCGAAGTGTTGGCCCTGTATGATCAGCTCGGCGCTGCCCTGACCGACGAGGGCACTCTGGCGGGCAAGGTCAAGCTCGGGGTCATCCAGACCACCCTCGCGACCTATTTGCCCGACGCACTGGTCCGGTTGAACAAAGCCCACCCTAACGCGCGGTTCCATGTTGTTGCGGGCATGTCCGCTGAGCTGGCCGCTCAGGTCGCAGCCCACGAATTGGACGCCGCAATCACCACCGAACTGGTGCGCCCCCATCCGTCGGACCTGATCAGCACGACGCTCTACGAGGACAAATTCTGGATCGTCGCACCCGAAGGGCAGGGGCATCTGAGCCAATCAGACCTTTTGAACGCCTATCCCTTTATCAGGTTCGACCGCGCCTCTTGGGCGGGGCGCATGATTGATCGTGCGCTGCGTCAGATGCACATCCGCCCCCAGGAAGAGATGATCTTGGACAGCCAGAGCGTTATCCTGAGCATGGTGGAACGGGGCCTTGGGACAGCCATCGTCCCGATGTCGGAACGTCAGGCCCGTAGCATTCCGCTGACATGCCTGCCTTTTGGCACGCCGCATATGACGCGGAAAATTGTCATGCTCGAACGTCATGGCCATTCCGGTGGACAGCTCGCGGCCGCCATGGCCGAGGTCATGACCCAAGTGGCAACCTCGCAAAGCTGTTAGAGAAGGCCGGTTGCATCCCGCCGCTGCATTCGTCAGGGAGAGGGCAACCAGAGGATCGCACATGCCCTATGCCAGTCTTTTCCTTGCAGCCTTTATCGCTGCAACCGTGCTGCCTATGCAGTCAGAGGTACTGCTGGCCTACTACCTGCGTGATCCGGAACTGGCGATTGCAGGGCTCTTGATTGCCGCGACGGTCGGAAACGTATTGGGGTCGACTGTGAATTGGTATTGCGGACGCTTCTTGCGGCATTTTCAGGATCGCAAGTGGTTTCCAGTCAAAGCCGACCAACTCGCCCGTGCGGAACGGGTCTACCACAAATACGGGCGCTGGAGCCTTCTGATGAGTTGGGCCCCCTTTATCGGAGACCCGCTGACCGTGATTGCAGGGATCCTGCGTGAACCTTTGCCCAGCTTCTTGGTGATTGTGACCATCGCCAAAGCCGCCCGATACCTGATCGTCGCGGCCATCGCGCTGGCGTGGTTCTGAGGGCCCTAGTTCACCAGAGCCAGCGCACAATTCCTGCAATCAGCGCAGCGGCCAACACGACCCATGTCAACCACCAGTTCTTGATCGGCGCTATCCGATAGCAATGACCGCAGGACGTCACACCAAACCGCAAATGATGATTGCACCGCCGACAGTGGAACACCCGCCAGACACGGTTGGGCTTTGAATTCAGCAAAACCATGGGAAACACCAAAAAATCGTAAACAATGACGTCAATTTACGATCTTTGGCGCGAATTCTCAAACTTTAACAGAGGTGTAGTGCACCAAATCAAAGCAGATGTTCACATTGATGCCACAAGGCGACTGCGCGTAGCCGACGATCACCTCACTCAGCTTCTCTGCTAGCGTTTTCGCGAATTCTGCATCGCGGTGCTCTTTGGGCAGCATCGAAAGGCGCAGGTAGATATGGCTGTGGTTGAACTCAGCGATCGGATGCGCACGGCCTTTGCACGCGCCCGAAGAGGGGTCAAACCCGTGGATGACCGCCTCGATCTTCTCGAGCATCTCTTTCGCGGGCAGCGTTTGGTCGGCAGAATAGGAAAGATCGGCGTGTGGCATGATGGCTCCGGACTTGGGCAAAGGTCAAACTGTGCCGCGAAGATGCGCGGCACAGCGGCCCTGTGCAATCGCTTTATCACCGCATGACAAAGGGATTGGCCATCGGCTGTGCCGACGTGTTGATCCAGACCGTTTTCGTGCGGGTGTAATCATAGATCGCCTCGACGCCAGCCTCGCGCCCATAGCCCGACTGGTTGAACCCGCCAAAGGGCGCAATCGGCGAGATCGCCCGATAGGTGTTCACCCAGCAAATCCCCGACCTGATCCGCGCGCTGACCCGATGGGCCCTCGCCAGGTTCTGGGTAAACACACCGGACCCGAGCCCGAAATCCGAGTCATTGGCCAGCGCGAGCGCCTCTTCTTCGGTGTCGAAGGGCAAGAGTGACATCACCGGACCAAACATCTCGACCTTGAGCGTTGCAGTGTTTGGCCCCGCGCACTCGACCAGCGTTGGCGCCATGTAGGTCCCGTCGCGCTCCAGCGGCGCGCCCCCGAAATGGATCGTTGCACCTTGGCCTTGAGCAGTCCCGAGCGTCGAAACGATCTTGTCGATCTGCGCCTTTGTACAGAGCGGACCCAGATGCGTGTCAGCCGCCAGCGGATCACCGACCACGATATCCTTGCCCTTTTCCGCGATACGCGCGATCAAAGCCTCAAGTACGGGTCGATGGATCAACCCGCGCGAGCCCGCGACGCAGCTTTGCCCCGACGCGCCAAAGTTTCCGGCAATCAGACCGTTGGCCGCCCCATCCAGATCGGCATCATCAAACACGATGATCGGGGACTTCCCGCCCAGCTCCAGCGATGTAACCGCGAAATTCTCGGCCGAATTGCGGATCACATGGCGGGCTGTTTCCGGCCCGCCGGTAAAGGCGATCCGGTCGACATCAGGATGCCGCGTCAGCGGGATGGCGCAGTTTTCCGCGTCACCGGTGATGACCGAGACCACCCCGTCGGGGAAGCCTGCCTCCTTGATCAGACGCGCGAACGCCAGCATCGGAGCAGGTGCAATTTCCGAAGCCTTGAGAACCACTGTACAGCCTGCTGCCAGCGCCGGTCCCAGCTTGGTCGCCGTCAGGAACATCTGCGCGTTCCAAGGGACAACCGCCGCCACACCCCCGATCGGTACACGGCTGGTAAACACATGCATGTCGGGTTTGTCGATGGGCAGCACCGCACCTTCGATCTTGTCCGCGAGACCGGCGTAATACCGGTAGTAATCGCCCACATACTTGGTCTGGCTAGCGGTTTCCGCCAGAAGCTTGCCGCTGTCCGTTGTTTCGATCCGGCCAAGGGCTTCAGCGTTCTGTTCGATCAAGTCTGCCAACCGGTACAGCAACTTGCCCCGCGCAGTCTGGCTCATATGCCGCCACGCAGGATCATCCAGCGCCCGCTTGGCCGCTGCAATCGCCCGCTCCACATCCTCTGGTGCGGCGCAGGCAAACGTGGCCCAAGGCGCGCCCGTGGCCGGATTGTCAGAGGTCATGACCTGACCCGATGCGCCCTCTGTATAGGCTCCGTCAATGAACAGCTGGAAATGCTGCATGGCTGTCTCCTTGGTCGCTGGGGTCAATGGAACGCGGGCATGACTTCGTCGATAAAGCGCGACAAGGACGCGCGCTTTTTCTCGGCGGTCATGCCGCTATCGACCCAGAACGAGAATTCGTCATAGCCCATGTCCTCGTAGCGTTTGATCTGGTCGATCACTTGCTGGGAGGTGCCAATCGTCAGATCGTTCAAAAGGCTCTCGGAATTGGTGATCGGGTTGGCGGCGACCTCTTCGTCCGACAGTTCGGCGATCAAGCCCTGAGAGATCGGGCGCTTGTTCTGGAACCAAGCCCCGAAATAGGCGTAGTAGCGCGCCAGATCCTTGGCCGCTTGGCCCACATCCTCGTCATCGCGGCCCACATAGGTGTGATGCAAGAGCATGATCTTGGGCCGCGGACCGTCATGGCTGTCGCAGGCCGCGTTGAACCGGCTCATCAGCGTTGTGATCTCGTCAATTCCTTGCCACAGCGGCGTCACCTGAATGTTAAAGCCGTTGTGCACGCCGAATTCGTGGCTGTTAGGATCACGGGCCGCAATCCAGATAGGGGGCCCATCCTGCTGGACCGGTTTGGGCGAGGACGTACTGCACGGGAAATTATAGAACTGGCCTTCGTGGGCATAGTCCCCCTGCCAGAGCTTGCGCAGGGTCGGCGCACATTCCCGCATACGCAGGCCCGCTTCCCAAGCGTCCATCCCCGGCATGACCCGTTCATATTCATAGACATAGGCACCCCGAGCGATGCCGAGCTCCAGCCGCCCGCCCGTCATCAAATCCGCCGCCGCAGCCTCGCCTGCCAGTTTGATCGGATGCCAGAAGGGCGCAATCACGGTGCCGGTGCCCAGTCGCACATTCTTGGTGTGGTGTGCCAAATCGACCAGAGACATCAGAGGGTTGGGCGCAATGGTGAACTCCATCCCGTGATGCTCGCCGGTCCAGATCGCCCGCATCCCGCCTTCGTCCGCCACGCGGCACAGGTCCAGAAACTCTTGGTACAGGACGGCATGAAGCTGCTGCGGGTTCAACCGCTCCATATGTGCAAACAGAGAGAATTCCATCGTCAGAGCCTTTCCGAATAAGAGTGAACCTCCCCCCGCTCGGCGTTCCCGAGGTAGAGGGTAAAATCGCGGGTGCGGGTTTCCTGAACGAACCGCGCCATCATCCGGCCCTCAGCGGGGACGGCGAATTGCGTGGTCGGTAGGTCATTGATCGGGACGGCAACCAGCCCCGATTGCGGCTCGACCGAGCGAACCTTGGCCAAAAGCCATGAATGATGGGTGCCGCTGCCCGCATCCTCGTAGACCGAGTAGACTGGCCCCAGATCCGCATCCACATGGCGGGCCGCCAGATCAGAGGCCAACCCGTCCCGCAGCCCGACCCTGTCCGAGACCGTCATGGCGGGCAGACGATAGCCTTGGTCTGTCTTCTCCAGCAGCACATGGTCCAGATAACGGAGGACCGCGCCGCACATGTTCTTCTTAGCGGCAGGATCGCGAGCCGCGCGTTCAAGCCCAAGGCTAAAGAACTGACCGTTCGCATAGCCCAGACCGCGCCCTAAACCGGTGTCATATGTCGTCACCTGGCCGATCAGAACCAGATGGTCGCCTGCTTGGGTCGCGCTGTGCGTGCGGCAGGTAAATCTGGCAATCGCGCCCTCGATCATAGGCAGACCGTCTGCACCGATTGAATGGGGAACCTTGGCGAAACGGTCACCTTTGTAGCTGGCAAAGGTAGTGGCAACGTCCTCTTGGCCTTCGGCCAGAATGCTGATGGCAAAGTCCGTGCAGTTCGCAAACACATCATAACTCGACAGGAATTTCCCGGGACAGACCAGCAACAAGGGCGGGTCCATCGAGACCGAAGTAAAAGAGTTCGCGGTAAAGCCAACGGGATTACCATCGGGCGCCCGCGCAGTGACAACCGTCACACCGGTCATAAAGCGTCCGAACGCGCTGCGCAGATCGCGCGGATCAAACTGTGTCATGGCGTGGACCTCTGGATCAGCCCCCGCAGGGCCGCGTTAACAACGGCGGGGTGTGTCATGGGCATCATGTGGGCCGCGCCTTGAACCACTTCGGCGTAACCCTGAGGGGCCAGCGCAGCCATCGCTGCGGACATGGCAGGAGTCGAATTCGGTTCCTCTGATCCGGTCATGAACAGGGCAGGGCACCCGAGGGACCGAAGCGTCTGATCCGATGGGCCGTCTTCGTTGGCAAAGACCGCGTAGGCGGCCCGATACCCCGCCGGATCAGCTGAACGCAGCCAATCTTTGCAGGCATCCCGTTGCGGGCTATCAGTCTGTGGGAACCAGCGGTTCAGGGTTGGCTCCGGATCGGCCATCGTCATCCCGTCCAGTGTGGCTGCCCGTGCGCGGACAGCGTTCTTGGCAGGGTCGGACCGTCGATAGATGGCGTTCAGCGCCGCGACCGCCTGCACTTTCTGCGGAAAGCGGCCCGCGAGGTCCAAAGCCATCATTGCGCCCATAGAATGACCCACAACGACCGCAGGTCCGTCCAGCGCATCGGCAACGGCGTCCACATAGTCCGCTAGGCCAGCGGGTCCGGCCCGCATGGGGCTCTCTCCGTGACCCGCCATATCCGGAGCAATCACTGTATGATCCAGCGCTAGGTCTTCGATCTGCGCGCCCCATGCTTCGGCACGCAGCCCCACGCCGTGGAGCATCAGAACCACCGGACCGCTGCCCTCATGGATGGCGCGCAACGCGCCAAACTCAGACCGCGGCCGGGTTTTCCAGATCATGGCCCAGTTCCTTCAGATCCTGATAACGGTCACCGATCCGGTGATGGGGACGTCCGGTCGTCGCTGCCCCCAGAACCACGACAATCTCGTCAGCCCGCGGCGCATCGGGAATAGCGAACTGGATCGTCAGGTAGTGCGAGCGCCGACCGGCGTCGTTCTTGTCCATCAAAGGCACCATGATCGCCGCATTCGCAGGCCCACGAGTGTTGGTGAAAGACAGATAAGACTTGGCGTCCACCGCTTGGCGGTAGTGATTGCCAAAGCGCAGGGTGTGGATCAGCCCCGAGGCATGCTCGACCTCGCCATCCAGACCGACGACGGCGGCCTTGCCATAAGCTTCGATCTTGTCTCCACCACCGGCCAGCTCGATCATGCGGCGGGTCAACAACTCGCCCAGAACCGAACCATAGGCGTAGATTTCGGGTTTCAGATCCTCGACATAGCGGCCAGCCCAAGGGTTCTTGACGACGGCGGCGACAGCAAACATGCGCCAAGGGGTCTCTGCCTTGCGAAACCCTTCGATCAGGACTTCCTCGTCAAACGTCACAATTTTGCGGATTTCCGGTTCCATACGCTTCCCTCGTCTTTGTTGGAAAAAGGTATGGGCGGCATGGACATTCTGAACAAACGAAGGAAAATCACCCATAGCCATAAGTTTGACTAATGGGTGACTTGGATGATGCAGAAATCGCTGCCCCCGCTGAACTGGTTCCGCGCCTTCGAAGCCTCGGCGAGACGGCTCAGCTTTACCGCCGCCGCCGAAGAGCTGAACATGACCCAATCGGCGGTGAGCCAACAGATCAGGGCGCTCGAGACCCGTCTGGCAACCCCGTTGTTTATCCGACAGGCGCGCGGTCTGGCCTTGACCGATGACGGGCGAAAGCTCCTGCCCAAGGTAGAGAACGCTCTGGAGACACTGGCCGCCGCAACCGCGCAGTTCGGGCTAGAGACCGAAGGGGAGCACCTGACCATTGCCTCATCGGTCAGCATCATCGACTGGGTCATCGCACCCGCTCTGCCAACCTATCTGGCAGCGCATCCAGACCTGTCCGTGCGATTGGTCAGCACGATCTGGCCGGACGACTTCACCGCCGCCCGCGCGGATGTGCAGATATTCTTTGGAACCCAGAAACAAGCCGGACCGCAAGCGCGCGCCCTGACCCCCAGCAATCTGGTGCCGGTCAAATCTCCGACCCTGAGCGGCGATATCGAAGACCTGCCGCTGATTGAATCCGTTGGTACGTCGGACGGGTGGACCGGATGGACAAACACCTTCGGCGGCGCCCCCTTGCGCCCGACATTGTTCGTGGACACCTATGGCGCTGCCCTTGGCATGGCGCGCGAAGGGAACGGGGTTGCATTGGTTAGTGCTGTTTTGGCAGCGCCCGCCCTTGAAACCGGGGGACTGGTTTTGGCAGACCCCCGCAGCATTCCGGCCAAAGAGGCATACTATCTGAACCGATTGTCCGACACACGGATCGCGCGAAACTTTGTGGACTGGGTTCTACAGACCGTCAGCCCCCAAAAATCGTAAACAAGTGTTTGCATTTTAACGCAGTTTTGCGCGACGAAAACGCAAGACACTATCACCTAAAGTCGATAAACCCACCCCAAGGTTAATAGGTGTATCCTAAGGTGGTGTTTGAAAACCAAGTGGCCATATTGAGCGGAGACCCGCTTTCCTGAAAGATAAAGTATCGAAACCTCTCAACCCCTAGGTGTCTTTTGAGCAGTACGACCATCGCCCTTTTCGAGCAGAACCCCGAGCACGCATCGACCTTGCAGGCGATGCTAGCCCAGTTTCCTGCGCTGGTGGTCCACGGATTTTCGGATGCCGAAGAGCTGCTGAACGATAGCAGGCATGTGGATGTCTACGTGCTGGGGCTGGATGACCTATGCGAGCAAGAGGCTGGCTTTCTTGCTCGGCTACGGGCCACTCAGAACGGCACGCTGGCGGGGATCGCTTTGTGCTCTGCAAAAGACGAACAAGAGCTGGTCGATGCCTTCGAAGCCCATGATTTCGACAGTTTTGTCTCCAAGGATTGGGTGTCTTCGGCACAGATGTATCTTGCGGTGACTGCGGCCCTGCGCAGCGCGCGGTGGCGACTTAACCACAAATGCGCCGTTCACGGGATGGCGAACCTGCGTTGCGCCCTGTCGACCTCTCTTTCCGAAGCTGCTGAATAATCCCTTTGCGGGCGCATGGCCCGACGATCCGTTGCCAAAGGCTTAGCAACGACGCAACAGAGGCGCGCGCCCTCTGGGCAAGCGCGATGGCTTGTGGTTCTTTGCCTTGGATTGGGGAAGGGGACCACATGAAAACCGAAAAGCAAAAGATGTTAGCGGGCGAGCTCTATATCGCCGCCGATCCGGAACTACAGGCCGACAGCCAGCGCGCTGCGGCATGGATGGACCAGTACAACGCCAAACAAGCACGCACCCCGGAGGAAACCCAGACCCTGCTGGCCGAGGGCCTTGGGCAAGTCGGGGCAGGCTGTATGATCCGTCCTCCGTTCCACTGCGACTACGGCTACAATATCAGCTTCGGCGACGGGGTCTTTCTGAACTTCAACTGCTGCATTCTGGATGTCTCTCGCGTGACCATCGGCGCAGGGACGCAGATCGGGCCCGGCGTCCAGATCCTGACCGCCGACCACCCCCGCGATCCCGAACAGCGCAGCCAGATGCTGGAATTCGGCAGGCCGATCACCATCGGAAGCAACGTCTGGATCGGGGCAGGGGCGATCATTCTGCCCGGCGTCACGATCGGCGACAATGCCCTGATCGGCGCAGGCAGCGTCGTCACCCGAGACGTGCCCGCAGATGCCAGAGCCATGGGCAATCCCGCGCGCTCAACCGCCCCATGACAGTATAACGAAAGCGTATATCAGGATAAATTCCGTTGCCCGAGGCGCTGCAGCACATTGTGCAATCGCAGCGGGCTTCCTACTTGCTGGGTATGGTTTATCAGATTTCCCATACCATCGGCCCCGTGCTCTTTCTGGACAGCGTTTCTGCGGGCCAAATGCACATCGCGGCCTTGTTCATCACATCGGGCGAGGCACCTCCGCCTGTCTCCGCGCAAGGTCAGGTGTGGTCCGCCACGGAAATTGCCCGCTATGATCACTGCACCGCCTGGCGCACCCGTTTCAATCTGCCAGCCGATGCTGCATCGGACTACAGTTGGAACGGCGAAACCTACGAGATCGCGGGAAATTTGTCGGGCGATCTACGGATGGGCTATGTCTCCTGCAATGGCGAAGAAATCGGAGATATGGAGCGTGAGAGCTCCGAACGGAATGCCATGTGGGCGCGTCTTCGGGAACAACATCGACTGCGACCGCTATCTCTGCTGCTTCATGGCGGGGATCAGGTCTATGCAGACGAAGTCAGCCGCGGCCACCCCCTGAGCGACGGCTGGCCCGAGGATATCCCCAAAGACCCCGCACGGGCGGATCTCGCCGATCTGACCCACCACCTGAGAGAGCGCTTTCTGGCGCGCTATGCCGCGCTCTATGAAGCGCCCGAATTTGCTTGGCTGGCGGCGCGTGTACCATCCCTGATGCAATGGGACGACCACGACATTTGCGACGGTTGGGGATCGCTCAAGCGGTCGCGCACCTATTCCCCCGTGGGTCAAACGCTGTTCACTGCCGCCCGCGAGGCATTTCTGGTGTTCCAGCACGCCACCCGCGACGGTGATCTGCCGCCGCGCTTTGCGGATCAGACAGGACAGCATCTGGGCTGGACAATCGATACACCCAGCCTGCGGATCATCGCGCCCGACCTTCGCAGTGAACGCACTCGCCGGCAAATCATGGGCGAGGGCGGATGGGCCATGATGGATGCCCAAGGCGCCCGCGATGCCGAAGGCCATACCTTTCTGATGTCGAGCGTTCCTTTGCTTGGTCCGCGTTTGTCGATCCTCGAGGCGATCATGGTCGCCATTCCGACCATGCAGAAATACGAAGACGACCTGCGCGACCAATGGCAGAGCCGCGCCCACCGCGAAGAATGGCGACGGATGCTACGACTGGTCCGCGACATGGCCCTGCGCGAAGGGCACGACATCACCGCGCTCTCGGGTGAAATCCACCTCGCGACACGGGCCACTATGGACTTGGGTCAAGGGCTGGAGCTGAACCAGCTTGTGGCCTCTGGGATCGCACACCGCGCACCGCCGCAAGGATGGGCTCGAACGCTGGGTGCTTTGTCATGGCTCGGGGAAAACCCTCTGCCTGAACACCCGATCCGCATCGCCGCGCTTCCCGGCCAAGGACAACGCTATACTGCAGAGCGGAACTATTTGCTCATCGAACGGGAAGACCGGAATTGGCACGCAAGATGGGATCTGGAAACCAGCGGGATGACGCCACGGCTCCCTCTTTGAGTCAGTGGTAAAAATTTAACATAACTCACATTATGAGCTGTACGGACGTTTTTACAGCCGGTCACCCCGAGCCAATGACCCTGCTCAGGACAACCGTCCACTGTTCAGAAGTTTCGCGGTTCCACGACCTTCTGCACCGGCTCGCAAAAGCGCGTCCCAAGTCCCTTAGACAAAGAGAAAATCAGCCCCCAACACATCATCCAGAACCGCATCCAGCAGCACAATCTTACCCTGATGATAGTCCACTAGCACGTTGTCGCCTTGTTGGGTGATCTCCAGATCGCTGATGTCGCTCAGGCCGATCTTCTTGAACAGCAACTGGTCTTCGGCGCTGTCGAAGTCGGTGATCGTGTCCTTGCCGCCACGCTTCGAGAACACAAAACGATCGCCACCCGACCCGCCGGTCAGAGTATCAGCGTGGCGCCCCCCGATCAGCTTGTCCTTGCCAGCCCCGCCCGACAGCACATCTTTGCCCGCGCTACCGTTCAGCAGGTCGCGCCCGCCTCCTCCGACCAGCACGTCATTTCCGCCACCTCCCAGAACCTTGTCCCGGCCCGCGCCGCCATCGAGGGTATCATGGTCCTTTTGACCAAGCAGAAGGTCATTTCCTGCCTGCCCATAGAGCGTGTCATCCCCCGAACCGCCAACGAGCCGATCCTTGGCGCCTCCGGCATAGGCCAGATCATCACCATCATTGCCCACGAGTTGATCGCTCTCTGCCCCGCCGATCAACGTGTCGTTGCCTCGTCCGCCCCACGCAGACGCCGGCGTTGTAATGTGCTCGTTGGCGCCCATAGAGATATCGATGTAGTCGTCGCCATCCTCTCCGTAGAAGGCCTGCGTGCTGCCGACGATGATATCATTGCCGTCGCCGCCCCAGACAGAGGCGACATTCTCGGCATAGATCACGTCATCTCCGCCATAGGTGAAGATGTGCCCGCTGTCTTTGATACTCAGCAGGTCATTGCCCCCCATGACAGTCTTCGTGAAGCCATAGCCAGCCAAGCTGCCGTCCGCGATCATCTCGAATTCGGCCTCCGAGATATCGTAGGACGTCGCAAAAATGATCCGGTCACTGCCATCGACGGCCGAGTAGCCCCTCAGCCACCCGTTGGTGTCTTCGCCATCGGTCAGATCTGCCCCGTACAGGGAAATCGAAAGCCACCGCTCCGAATAGACATACTCGGTCTCGTAGTCGAAGGTGATCTGATAGGATTCGTCCAGAATAGACACCGTATAGTCAAACGTCCCTCCGGCGTTTTCTGCCGGATCGGTGCCGTAAAAGTCCCGAACATACGGCACGAGGTCACTTTGCAGATCGACCCCGTCCATCACAAAAATCGTCGAGAACGAGGAAAGGGCGTTGATTGCGGCCATCTTGGTAAATCACTTCAGTCAGTTAATGGGATGATGAAAATGCACCGAGGGCCCCTGCACTGCGCAAGGGGCCCTCGGCTCTGAAATCAGATGAAGATCAGTGTATCTTCGACCAGCGACAGGTCGGTCACACCCAGCAAGGTCACCTGCTGCCCATCAATGTCGATAACGCAGTCGGAACCGTCCACGCTCGCATAAGTGGACATGAATTCCGCCGCGGTCAGACCTGCGTCTTCGAACTCCAGAATATCGGCAGCAGCAAAGCCCCTGATCCGGTCCTGCCCGAAGTCGCCCGAGAATTTGAAGGTGTCAGCGCCAGCGCCGCCGATCAGCAGGTCATCGCCTTCGCCGCCGACCAGAGTGTCGTTGCCCTTGGAGCCGTTCAGAACGTCGTTGCCCGCGCCGCCCTCGAGTTGGTTCGCGCGCTTGCTACCGATCAGGCGGTCGTTCTCGTCCGTGCCGATTGCGTTCTCGATCTTGATCAGCTTGTCGCGATCCCCAAAGCCATCAATGCCAAAGCGCTTCTGCAGGTTGACCTTCACGCCGTCCTCGCCGTCGTACTGGTAGGTCACGGTGTCATTGCCCTTGCCACCTTTGATGATGTCGCGCCCTGAATTGCCGCTAAAGATGTTGTCGCCGCCGTCGCCAATCAGCTTGTCTTTGTATTCAGAGCCGCCGACATTCTCGAAGCCGGTAAAGACATCCCTTTGACCACCGCGGTCGGTTGCAATGCCCGCACCCATTTTGACAACAACGCCACGGTCGTTCCCCCTGTATGAAAACCAGTCATTGCCTTGGCCACCGTCGAGGGTGTCATTGCCTTCGCCGCCATTGATCGTGTCATCACCCCGGCCACCCGCGATCAGATCATCGCCGTCGTGCCCAAACAGAAGATTGCCTTGCACATCGCCAGAAATCGTATCGTTGAAGGTAGAGCCAGTTACTTCTTCGAACCCGGTGAAGGTGTCAGTGTTGCCCCAACCATCAATCGCTTTGCCCGAAGACAAGTTGATCTTCACGCCTTGCGTTGCACCATAGTATTCATCTGGATAATAGCTCAGGCGGTCCGTACCGTCGCCACCATGCAGTGTGTCATCCCCTGCAAGGCCACCAAAGAGATTGTCCTCGGAATTTCCAATCAAGGTGTCGTTGTTCATAGAGCCCTGAGCGGCTTCGATGCCGATCAGTTCGTCGCGCAGGCCATCTTCGCCAATCGCAAAACCCAGCGACAGATCGACGGTGACGCCCGTCGTTCCGACAGCGTCTGCATAAGAGACTTCGTCTTGTCCGGCACCGCCGTCCACAGTGTCCGTTCCGTTGCCAGGGCGAATGTAATCGTCACCACGCCCACCCGAGAGTGTGTCATTCCCGTCCTTGCCATAAAGGCTGTCGTCGCCGCCAAGGCCCTTGGCCGTGTCGTCCCCTGCAGCGAGCCAGAAGTAGTTGTCGCCCGCATCGCCAACAACGCTGTCGTTTGCTGAGGCGGTCTCGACATTCTCGAAATTCTTGATGGAGTCTCTGTCGCCCCACCCGTCAATGGCGAACCCTTTGCTGAGGTTCACGATAATCCCGAGCTCTCCGCCGTTGTAAGCATCAGGATAGTAGAGCCAGTCGATACCATCGCGCCCATCCATCTTATCGGGACCCTCAAGGCCAATGATCGTGTTATCCTGATCATTCCCGCTGAGGTAGTCGTTGAGGTATGATCCGATCACCCCTTCGATGTCGATCAGAGTATCGACGCCACCATTGATGTCGATTGCTGTACCTGCCGCAAGATCAACGCGGACGGTGCCATTCTCGTAGTAGTAGCCCACACGATCGTAGCCATCGCCACCATTGAGCGTGTCGTTCCCGCCATTGCCAGAGAGCAGGTCATTTCCGGCACCGCCAAGCAGCAGGTCGTTGCCTACCTCGCCATAAATCGTGTCACGCCCATCGAGGCCGTAGATCGTATCTGCCGACGTAGTGCCGAACAGTGTTTCATCGCTAGACGTCCCGTTGACAGTTTTGAAGCTGGTCTTGTTGAGGACAGTATTGGCTCGGCGCATTCGCTATTACTCGTAAAAATTGGAACTTGGACGACAAGTTCATGCATCTGGGATACATGAATGTTCGCAATTTCGTATTTTCCGAATTGTAACTCAACCTAAAATATTCGCCGCATCCGACCAAAGTCGGGGATGCCCCCTATCAAGCGGCACTTCGGCAATGGGGCACGGCGGCCAAATGCGTCGGCGCATCATCCGCTCATCCATCTGATATAGTTATACTTTTCGAGCATACCGCGACTGCCGCCCCTCCCCGAGAATTAGATTAACGATCATTCAGAAAAAGCCCCTCGATCAACCCAAGGCTGGGTACGGGCGCAAAGCGTCAGAACTAGCTCAATTGTAAATGCATTCCCCAATTCGAATAAAAGTTACTTTGCGCAATTCCACACCAATTAAAGCAGCGGCCTTCCCCGAGGCGCCGAACCGCCCTGCACAACATGAGCGATCCTCATAACGATCTCAAAAAGCATGAATTAGGCTTCACTCGCCGACCGTGTTAAGCGCCCCTGCAAGAAAGCAGGTGCCCACATGAACTCTCTCTCGCTGCCCCGCAGCCCTTCGTACGACGCCATCGCCAAAGCCGCTGAGGAGCGTATCCTGATCCTCGATGGTGCGATGGGGACGATGATCCAGACCCTGAACATGACCGAAGAGGATTTTACCGCCAGCGGTCATATCCACGGCCCCAGCTGCCGCCACCATTCGGACCACCCGCAAAAGGGCAACAACGACCTGCTGGTCCTGACCCAGCCCCAAGCGGTCGAGGATATCCAGCTAGAGTTTGCTCTGGCCGGTGCCGATATCCTTGAGACCAATACGTTTTCGTCAACCACAATCGCGCAGGCCGACTACGGCTTGGAAAACGCGGTACATGATCTGAACGTCGCAGGCGCGCAGGTGGCCCGACGCGCCGCTGACCGCGCCACCGCGCAGGACGGCAAACCCCGCTGGGTGGCGGGCGCAGTGGGGCCGACCAACCGCACAGCCTCCATCAGCCCCGATGTGAATGACCCCGGCTACCGCGCCGTGACCTTTGACGATCTGCGCAGCGCCTACGGCCAGCAGATCGACGGGTTGATCGCGGGCGGCTCTGACCTGATCCTGATCGAGACGATTTTCGACACGCTGAACGCCAAAGCCGCAATTTTCGCGGCCTTTGAAAGCTTTGCCAAAGTGGGTCGGCAACTGCCCATCATGATCTCGGGCACGATCACCGATGCCTCAGGCCGGACGCTTTCGGGGCAAACGCCTACGGCCTTCTGGCACTCGGTCCGTCATGCGCGGCCCTTCACCGTGGGTCTGAACTGCGCCCTGGGCGCGGACGCCATGCGGCCCCATCTGGCGGAACTGGCGGGCGTCGCAGACACCCGCATCTGCGCCTACCCCAACGCTGGCCTGCCCAACGCGTTCGGCCAATACGATGAAACGCCCGAACAAACCGCCAAACTGGTCGAGGTCTTCGCCCGCGAAGGTCTGATCAACGTGGCTGGCGGCTGCTGCGGTACTACCCCTGACCACATCCGCGCCATCGCGGAACATGT
>CAXQKF010000470.1:0-6322 GCA_964224285.1 Donghicola sp.
GGGTTGGCTGTGCGGAGGGCTTCGATATCCACGGGCATTTCCTCTGTCAGAAGCGTATCTGAGGGCTGAATATCAGGGTCCCAAGATAGTGCAACCGCCGTAAACGCGTACAATCGGCCTAAAAACGCCCAAAGGGGCGCATTTTGATGGGGATGCGGATAAAGTACCCTATAGCGACGGTTTCGCGATTCGGCGGGGCCCAAGAGCAGTGTTGTCTCGAAGAAAGGCAAGCGAGAATGACTGAGATTGAGGAACTCCAACGTCGCATCACGGCGGCGTTCGATCGGATCGGACAGGGCGTGCAGATGCTGGACGCCGCGCCATCGGCTGATGCGTTGCCTGAAGGTGCGCTCGCCAAGGCGGATGCCGATGTTCTACGGATGGAGTTGCAGGCGGCGCTGGCCCATAGCGAGGCGCTGCAGGACAAGCTGGATGGCGTTCAGGACAAGCTGGCCAAGGCCGAGCCCGAGATCAACTCGACCCTCGTGACCGAGCTTGAAGAACAGATCGCCAAGTTGAAAGAGGCGAACGCGGAGCTGATGGCCGCGAACGAGGCGATGCGCGGTGCCGAAAGCGGCGTCACCATCGAACAGATGGATCAGGGCGTTGTGGCAGAACTGGCCGCATTGCGTGCGGAACGTGCTGCCGAAGCCACCGAGATGAAAGCGCTGCTGGCGATTGTCGAAGGCGCCAACCGCGTCGCCACCGAAGAGGAGAGCACCTAATGCCCCATGTTCAGGTATCGATCGGTGGCCGCTTCTTTGAAGTTGCCTGTCAGGCTGGCGAGGAAAGCTATCTGCAATCGGCGGCCGCCATTCTGGATGAAGAGGCCTCGGTTCTGGTGGAGCAGATCGGCCGGATGCCGGAATCGCGGATGCTGCTGATGGCAGGCCTGATGCTGGCGGACAAAACCGCAGGGGCAGGGGATAACTCTGCCACGCTGAACGCCCGTATCGCGGAACTCGAAGCTGAAGTCGCGGCGCTGAAGGCCCGCGAGCCCGAAACTGTGACCGTCGAAGTGCCGACCCTGCCCGAAGGGCTAGAGGGCGCGCTGGCGGCCTTGGCCGACAAGGCCGAGAACCTGGCCGAAGAGATCGAGGACAAAGCGACCGCCTGATCGGTCGTCCTGCCCTGAAAACGAAAAAGACCCGCCGGATGTGGCGGGTCTTTTGCTTTGGCGATGCCGGATCCGAGTAAGCGTTCGCTTCGCGGATCTTTTCAGCCGAGGCTTTGTCGTAGGCGATGCCGTTCTCTTCGAACAGGGTGTCCAGTTCGCCGGACAGGGTCATCTCGGTGATGATGTCACAGCCTCCAACAAACTCGCCTTTGACATAGAGCTGGGGAATGGTCGGCCAGTCCGAGAAATCCTTGATGCCCTGACGAATACCTTCGTCGGCCAGGACGTTCACGTCGGTGTAGTCGACCCCGATGAAGTTCAGGACACCGGCCACGCGGCTCGAGAAACCGCACTGGGGCATGTCTTTGGTGCCTTTCATGTAGAGCACGACATCGTTGCTCTCGACGGTTTCTTTGATCTGTGTTTGTGCGTCGCTCATTTGACCCTCCTTGAGGTCTTGCGATTGTGAGCCCGGTGATACCGCCGGGCATAGTCTGCATCATCCGCCTCTGGCGGGATATGAATGTCGGCCTGACTAAAGCTGCCCCCGAGCCAGCTGACGCCGCGTTCAAGCGAGGCATTCTGCCGGTGGGATCGTGCCAAGGCCTCGTGATCGACCGCCTCGAGGCCCAATTCGGGTTCCTCCGGCGATCTGGGTTTCGGCTGCCTTCTGGATAGTGGGACATACGTGCGTCGACTCATGGCCTTTCCAGCAATGAAAAGGCCAAGCGCCACGGCGATCAGTCCCCAGAAGGCGGCATCATTCATTCAGGGGCCCGTGTGGTCAGCGCCAGAGCGTGCAATTCGCCATGGGAGCCGTCCATTTTCCCTTTGAGGGCTGCGTAAACCGCGCGCTGTTGCTGAACGCGGTTCTTTCCGCGGAAGCTCTCGTCCACGACCTCGGCGGCAAAGTGGTTTCCGTCACCGGCAGTGTCGGTGATCTGGATCCGTGCCTCGGGGAAGGTTTCACGCAGCAGGTTTTCGATTTCGTCTGCACGCATTGGCATGTGCAATTGGCCTCCGTCTTGTAGCGTTACAAGGGTAGGCGTCGTGTGCCCCCTCTGCAAGGGGGCACACTGTGCGATACATCGAATTAGGATGTGTCTTTGCGATTAGCCGAGACGTTCGGCAAGCGCACCGCGGTACTGGGTCGACAGCTCGGTCAGCGATGCCGATGCGCCACCAAAGGAAACGGTGTCGCCCGAGAATTTGCCAACGCTCTGGATGGTGACGTCTGCCTGTGCAGCTGCGGTCATCAGGGCTTCGGCCATGTCGAAGTTACAGGCGATCAGGTAGCGGCCCTGATCTTCGCCAAAGAGGGTCGCGGTGTCTGCGGCATCCAGCTGGACGCCAACACCGTGCGCTTCGGCCATTTCGAACGCGGCGACGGCCAGACCGCCGTCCGACAGGTCGGTACAGGCGCGGATGAACTGGCGGTTGTCACGGATGAAGTCGCCGTTCTTGCGCTCTGCGTCCAGATCGACGTGGGGTGCATCGCCGTCTTCGCGGTTGAAGACTTCGGCCAGAAGGGCCGACTGACCCAGATGACCGGCGGTCTCGCCAACCAGCAGGGCTACGTGGCCTTCGCGCACGTCACCGCCGATGATGTTGTCCACGTGGTCGATCAGGCCAACCGCACAGATGGTGGGGGTGGGCAGGATCGGTTCGCCATCGGTTTCGTTATACAGGGACACGTTGCCCGACACGATCGGAGTGTCCAGCGCGAGGCAAGCCTCACCAATACCCTGAATGGCACCGACGAACTGGCCCATGATCTCGGGCTTTTCGGGGTTTCCGAAGTTCAGGTTGTCGGTGGTTGCCAAGGGCTTCGCGCCGACAGCGGTCAGGTTGCGGTAGCATTCCGCCACGGCCTGACGGCCACCCTGAACGGGGTTCGCCTTGACGTAACGCGGGGTCACGTCGCTGCTGAAGGCCAGAACCTTGTTGGTGCCGTGCACACGGACCAGACCAGCGCCAGCACCGGGGGTGCGCAGGGTGTCTGCCATCACCTGAGTGTCGTACTGCTGGTAGACCCACTGGCGCGAGCAGTAGTTCATGGAACCGATGATCGCCTTGAGCGCGTCAATCGCGTCAACCTCGGGGACCGGCGCCAGCTCTGCTGCGGCGGGGGTGGGCACGTGGGGACGGTCGTATTCGGGCGCGTTGCCCGACAGAGCGCGCAGGGGCAGGTCGGCCATGACCTTGCCTTTGTGCTCGATGATGAATTTGTCCTCGGGGATGGTCTCGCCAACGATGGCAAAGTCCAGATCCCACTTGTCGAACACAGCCTTTGCTTCGGCTTCCTTCTCGGGGCGCAGCACCATCAGCATGCGTTCCTGAGATTCCGACAGCATCATCTCGTAGGCGGTCATGTTCTCTTCGCGGCAGGGTACGTTGTCGAGGATCAGGCGCACGCCCAATTCACCCTTGTCGCCCATTTCCACAGCCGAGCAGGTCAGACCCGCAGCGCCCATGTCCTGAATCGAGATCACAGCGCCGGTCTGCATCAGTTCCAGCGTGGCTTCCATCAGACGCTTTTCGGTGAAGGGGTCGCCGACCTGAACGGTGGGACGCTTCTCTTCGATGGTCTCGTCGAATTCTGCCGAGGCCATGGTCGCGCCGCCAACGCCGTCACGGCCGGTCTTTGCACCAAGGTAAACCACGGGCATGCCCACGCCGGACGCTGCCGAGTAGAAAATCTTGTCCGCATCCGCGAGGCCCGCCGCAAAGGCGTTGACCAGACAGTTGCCGTTATACGCCTTGTGGAAACGCAGCTCGCCGCCCACGGTGGGAACGCCAAAGCAGTTGCCGTAGCCGCCAACGCCTTCGACAACGCCGTGCAGCAGGCGCTTGGTCTTGGGGTGGCTCGGATCACCGAACGACAGCGAGTTCATCGCCGCGATGGGACGGGCGCCCATGGTAAACACGTCGCGCAGAATGCCGCCCACGCCGGTCGCCGCACCCTGGTAGGGTTCGATGTACGAGGGGTGGTTGTGGCTTTCCATCTTGAAGATGACAGCCTGACCGTCGCCGATATCGACGACGCCTGCGTTCTCGCCGGGGCCACAGATGACCTGCGGGCCGGTGGTCGGCAAGGTGCGCAGCCATTTCTTGGAACTCTTGTACGAGCAGTGCTCGTTCCACATCGCCGAGAAAATCCCGAGCTCGGTAAAGGTGGGCTCGCGGTTCAGGATGCGAAGGATTTCGGCATATTCATCGGGCTTGATACCGTGGGCCTCGATGAGGTCGGGCGTGATCGCCGGCTCTTGCATGGATTAAGTCCCCTTAAGACGGATTGCCGCGCTTTTATGACAGAGAGGCCACGGGGAAAAGGGGCTTGGGGGCCCAAAACTGCGCTGAACCGCATTTTCACGTTAATGATGTGTTCCGGCGCGGGGCCTACGCGCCTGACCTGCCTGATGACGTTTGGCGAAAAAAAAGGCCGAGCACTAAGCCCGGCCAAAGTCCAACAGGGAGGTATGAAGGTGAACCACCAAAATGTGTTTCAGCTTCGAGAGCTCAAATAGGCCTCACTGGTGACTCGATCAAGACTCGAATTGCCGCAGGCGCAACATGCCCGCTATGCGTTTGGGGCATAGCTAGGTCGGCGCCATAAACTACAGCGGCGGTTCATCCGGATTCGCGCGACGGGACTCGGCGATCTCGGATTGTACAAACTCTCGGAACGCGGCGATCCGTTGGGACTGTCGCAGCTCCTCTGGGTATGCAAGGTAGACCGGAACTTCGGCGCTTTCAATTTCTGGCAGCACTCTGACGAGCTCCGGGAAGTCGACTGCCAAATATTGAGGCAAAACCCCGATCCCGAGGTGATGGATGACGCCCTGAAGCACCCCGAAGTAGCTGTTAACTGTCAGAGTTGACGAAATATCGTTCGCCAGAATGGACGCGACCATCTGAGCGCCAGCGCCCACTTGGGGGGTGCTGGGGCTCTGGCAGATCAGGCGGTGGTTGGCCAGATCCTCGAGTTTCTCGGGGGCGCCGTTTCTCTTGATGTATTCTTCGGACGCATACATCCGCATCCGCACGTTGAACAATCGCTTGCGGACCAGATCGGCCTGACTGGGTTCCTTCATGCGGATGGCCACGTCGGCCTCGCGCATGGGCAGGTCCAGAACGCGCTCTTCGAGCATCAGGTCGATTTTCAGGTTGGGGTACTGTTCATACAGCTTGGTCAGGCGCGGGGCCAGCCACATGGTGCCAAACCCGGTGGTCGTGGTGACGCGCAACTCGCCAAAGACCTCTTCTTCGCTGTCCTTGATCCGTGCAGATGCGGCATCGAGGCGGCGCGACATGGCAGAGGTCGCGTCGAACAGAAGTTCCCCCTGTTCGGTTAGAATCAGTCCCCGTGCGTGACGGTGGAAAAGGGTGGTGTTAAGGCTCTCTTCGAGGGCGCGGATCTGTCGGCTGACGGCTGATTGGGACAGGTGAAGCACGTCACCGGCATGTGTGAGGCTGCCCGCATCGGCAACCGCGTGAAATATCCGTAATTTGTCCCAGTCCATTTCCGTAACTTTCTGCCCGTTATCCATACCATAAACGAAACGTCATTCATTTGAACGGATTAAACACCAAAATAGTGTGAAACCGCGATTTTTGATCTTTGTGGGTCAGTATTTGTGACCTAATATCGTGCTATCATATAGCAAGCACATTGAGCGAGGGGAGGCGCGAGATGAGCAAGCACCAGATTACCTTGGAAGATCGTTTCGATCTGACCAAATCCCCGATTCTGTTGAACGGGACGCAGGCTTTAGTCCGATTGATGCTCATGCAGCAAGAGCGGGATCGCCTTACCGGGCTGAATACCGCCGGACTGGTGACCGGATACCGCGGATCTCCGTTGGGTGCGGTTGATTTGCAGATGATGCGCGCAGGCCGCGTTCTGCAGAAACACAACGTTACATTTCAGGCCGGATTGAACGAGGATCTGGCCGCCACCGCCCTATGGGGCAGCCAGCAAGCTGAACTGCGCGGCGAGGGGAAATACGACGGCGTGTTAGGCCTGTGGTACGGCAAGGGGCCCGGCGTGGACCGGTCCGGCGACGTGATGCGCCACGCGAATATGGCAGGCTCGTCCCGTCATGGCGGGGTGCTGATGGCGATGGGGGACGACCATACCCGGCCCCTTGCCGTACCACAGACCGAACACGCCGTCGTATTTCACCTCGCCGCGCAGTTCGGCCT
>CAXQKF010000471.1:0-2860 GCA_964224285.1 Donghicola sp.
CAGCGAGTGGAAAATGATGACCCGCTCGGGGTCCGCACCCATCTTGGTCGCGATTTCCAGCGCACCGGGGGGCGGTGTTTCGCGGTAAATCTCGGAATAGCACTCGTCCGCCAGAATGCGGATGTCGTGTTTTTCCGCCAAAGCGATCAGATCACGCCAGTATGATTCCGAGGCCACGGCCCCTTGGGGATTCGCGGGCGAACAGATGTAGAGCATCGCCGCACGGTCCAAAACTTCAGTCGGCAGCCCCGCGAAATCAGGCAGGTGCCCCGTCTCGGCAGTGGCGGGCACGAACACCGGCTCGGCGCCCGCACTGATCGAAGAAATCATGTAGACCTGATAGAATGGATTGGGCATCAGAACGGTCGGTCGCTGGCCGTTTTTCTGCTCTGGGCAGAGGGCCATGCCGACGTTGTACAGACCTTCGCGCGTCCCGTTCAGAGGCAAAATCTGGGATGCCGCGTCGATCTCGACACCATATCTGCGCTGAACCCATGCTGCGATGGCCTCTCGCAACTCGGGCGTTCCGTCGTTCGGCGGATAGCTGTTGAACCCGTCCATATTGGCAGCGAGCACGTCTTTCACCCAATCGGGAAACGCGTGTTTGGGCTCACCAATTGTCATGTGGATTGCGTCGCCTCCGGGCTGGAGATGATCCAGCAGCGCCCGCAGGCGCGGGAACGCATACGGGGGCAGTGACGCAAACCGCTCGGGGAACGGGTCGTTTGTCATGGGTCCTGCTATTTGCCTCTTATCAGGGCACAAAGGCCCTTGTTTTCTGGCAAGAATAGCTAAGCCGAGCCTTCACGTCCAGTTCAGCGAGGGTCCCATTGGTATGGGTGTGGCTTTTCAGGCGCGAAGGGCAGCTTCGGCGGCGGCCCCGATATGCAGCAAACGCGCGTCACTGCCTGCCAAGCCCATCAAGCTGATCCCCGTCGAAGGCACCCCCGTCGGCAAAGTCAGCGCCGCACCACCGGTCAGATTCCCGATCCGCGTGTTGCGCAGGGCCAGCAGGTTCTCCTGTGCAAAGTACCCGTGGTCAGCCATCAGATCATCGATCTTTGGCGGCATCGACGGCGCAGTCGGCAGCAGCACCGCATCAAAGCCCGCAACCTTGGCCGCATAGGACTGGCGCAGGTTATCCAGCGACAGCCATGCTTTGACGTAGTCGACCGCACTATGATCGCGCCCCGCACGGAAGCGTTCAAGCACGGGCGGGAACATCTTTTCCGGTGCGCTCTCGATCAAGTCGCCGCAGGTGCCATAAGTTTCGGGCGTGTAGAGCACACCGGCCATCCCCATGATCTCGGCGACCTCGGGGATGTCGACTTCGACCAGCGTGGCGCCAGCGGCCTCCAGTTTGCGTAGGGCGGTCTGGAACCCGTCGGCAGTCGTGTACCGCAGGTCTTCCAAGGCCACGGTTTTTAACACGGCAAAGCGGCGCCCCGACAGGCTGCTGCCCGCCAGATCGGTTGCTTTGTCACCTGTCAGCATGGCGAACATCAGCGCCGCATCCTCGACCGAGCGGGTCAGCGGGCCAACGGTGTCGAACTTGGCGGCCAGTTTCACCACGCCATCCAAAGAAATCCGCCCCGATGTCGTCTTGAGCCCCACCAGATCGTTCCAGCACGCAGGCACGCGCACCGACCCGCCGGTATCCGACCCGACCGCAGCCGCTGCCAGCCCCCAAGCCACCGAAGTCGCCGCACCAGAGGACGACCCACCCGACACGCAGGCAGGATCATTCACGTTGGGCGGGCTGGCGGTGACAGGGTTTAGCCCCAGCCCCGAAAACGCCAGTTCCGTCATGTGGGTTTTGCCCAGACAAACCGCGCCTTGCAGGGTCGCCTCGGCCAAGACCTGCGCGTCGGCGGTCGGCACGCGACCCGCCAGCAGGGCGCTGCCTGCCTCGGTCGCGACGCCTGCACTGTCGAACAGATCCTTCCAACTGATCGGCACACCGTCCAACACACCGCGCCGCACACCGTTTTTCGCTCGGAACGCGGCGGCCTTTGCCTCGGCCACGGCGCGTTCGGGGGTCAGGCGTGCATAGATGCGGTCGCCGTATTCATGGGCGCGGATCGCATCCAGATAGGCTTCGGTCAGGGCCACAGGGTCCAGTTTGCCTGCGCCGATGGCGCGACCCTGCTCTGCCGCGCTTTTGGTGAACCAATCCTGCATATTCTGCCCTCTGTGCTAAATGCCGCAGATGGACCCTATCCCTGCGCTATGCCGTGGACAATCCCGACGGGCAGAGCATATTGCAAGGCATGACCCAGACGAGTGACATCCTGATCGTCGGCGGTGGGCTGGCTGGCCCATCCTTGGCGCTTGCACTGGCCCAACAGGGCCTGACTGTAACCATCATCGACGCGCTGCCCGCCGAGACACGCGCGGATGGCGGCTTTGACGGGCGCTCTTATGCGCTGTCACTGGCCAGCCACCGGCTGCTGCGGGCGCTTGGCCTGTGGGATGATCTGGCGGACAATGCCCAACCCATGCTGGAGATCAAGGTTACCGACGGCCGCGCGGGCGAAGGCCCCTCGCCCTTCTGGATGCATTTCGACCACGCCGAGATCGAAGAAGGCCCGATGGGCTACATGGTCGAGGATCGCCACCTGCGGCCCGTCCTGCTGGCCGCGATGGATGCCGAGCCGAACATCACCCAGATTTCAGGCCGCACCGCCACGGATCAAGCGGTCGATTCCACTGGCGTCACCGTCACGCTGGACAATGGCGACACCCTGCGCACCCGCCTGCTGGTCGGTGCCGATGGCCGCCGCAGTGGCGTTCAGGCCCGCGCAGGCATCAAGCGCAGCGGGTGGGACTATAACCAGACCGCTCTGGTCTGCGCGATCGA
>CAXQKF010000472.1:0-7186 GCA_964224285.1 Donghicola sp.
AAACTGGTCAAGATGTTCTCGGACAACTTCGAGCAGTACCTGCCCTACATCGACAAAGACGTTAAGGCCGCTGCAATCGGTTGATTGGAGTGAGGGGGCGCTGCCCCCTCTTGCCTGCGGCAATTCACCCCCGGGGTATTTTGCCAAAGTGAATAAGCGCCGCCGGTCCTGTTTGGGGCCGGCGGTTTTCGTTTAGCTCATCAGGCCGCGGCGGATCAGGTTCAAACCTGCGATCATCAGGACGAACAGCGTGGCTTTGCGGAAGGCTGCTTGGTCGATCCGGTCGTTCACCTTGAGGCCCAGCCACATGCCGATGATGGCAGGCGGGACGATGGCGATCGAGAACGGCAGAGTTTCAGCGCGCACGACGCCCGAACCGATATGGGCGAACAAGAGGACAATGGCGCCGAGGCCATAGATCACCCCTTGGACGCGGATGTGGTCGCGCTTCGGGGTATCAAGGGCAGTCAGGTAGGCCACCGTGGGCGGCCCCCAGACACCGGACAGCCCCCCGATGAATCCGGCAAAGGCGCCGATCCCGATTTCGGTGGCTCGGGTCGGCGGAGAGGCAATGCGCAGGGGCATTCCGGCTAGCTGCGTCGCAGCGAAAATCACGATGGGAATGCCGATGATCAGCAGCATCGCCTCGACCGGGATCACGCGGACCAGTTGGGCGCTGAGCACAAGCACCACCAGCAATGTGCCAAGGTATCCGCGGAACTTCAGCAGTGATTCACATGCGGCGCGGGGGCCTTGTCGCAGGGCTTGCATCCCGTTGGTGATCACCGTCGGCAAGATCAGCCCCGCCAGCGCCAATTCCGGCGAAATAACAGAAGACAGGCCGGAAATGAGAATCATAGGCATGGCGAATCCCACCATTCCTTTGACCACTCCGGCGATGAAGGCGACACTTAGGACCAGCGCAAAGGCCGACGGTGTCATCAGATGCGTAACGAGTTCCATTTCAGCGATTTAGCACGGCTGCTAGCGCGGTAGGTGAAAATTTCAACGCGCAATATTGGGCATACTTTCGTGCTGACTTTGGTATTTTTATTGCGCTGCGCCTGCAAAGGCTCTAGTTCTCTGCACAAGCATTATAGGAGATGACTCATGGCACATGACGGACAGGACTTCGCAGCGCAGACCGCGACGCTGCTTCCCGATTTGCTTGGCCTGACCGAGGCCGCAATCGCGCCCGCCGAGGCGATCCTTGAACAGGCGCTGAACACCGTCCGCGCCATTGTCAGCGATGGCGACCGTATTTCGAACGATCTGGTTGAACAGAACCAGACTGCCGCGCACGGCGTGGCGTGGCTGGCGACCTATGTCGAAGCCCTGCGTGAAATGCACCGTTGGGCGATCGCCCTGAAGGACGAGGGCAAGTTCGGCGAGACCGAGCAGCTGATCCTGCAGATCGCCTTTGGCGAATACCTGAGCCAGATCGCTGGCGGCATCCTGATGAACCACGGCGAGATCGTGCGCCTGTCGGATCTGGGTATGCACGCTGATGCGGTGGCCGGTCTGATGACCGATGAAGTGAAGACCCTGATCGCGGGTGGCAACTCGCAGGCGGCGCGCGTGCGTCTGGTTGCAATCATGCGCGACAGCCGTGCGAACCTGACCACCGGCCACACCGGTCTGGACGAAGAAATGGAGATGATCCGCGAGCAGTTCCGTCGCTACTCGCAGGACCGCGTGGAGCCCCATGCCCACGAATGGCACCTGAAGGACGAGCTGATCCCGCTGGAGGTCATCAACGAGCTGGCAGAGATGGGCGTGTTCGGTCTGACCATCCCCGAGGAATACGGCGGGTTCGGCATGTCCAAGACCGCGATGTGCGTTGTCTCGGAAGAGCTGTCGCGCGGGTATATCGGTGTTGGCTCGCTTGGCACCCGTTCCGAGATTGCGGCAGAGCTGATTCTGGCTGGCGGCACCGAAGAGCAGAAGCAGAAGTGGCTGCCCGCGCTGGCATCCGCCGAGAAGCTGCCGACCGCTGTTTTCACCGAGCCGAACACCGGTTCCGACCTTGGCAGCCTGCGCACCCGCGCGGTCAAGAATGCCGATGGTGACTATGAAGTGACCGGCAACAAGACATGGATCACCCACGCGGCGCGGACCCACGTGATGACCCTGCTGGCACGGACCGATCCCTCGACCGACAACTACAAAGGTCTGTCGATGTTCCTGGCCGAAAAGACCCCCGGCACCGACGAAGAGCCCTTCCCCACCCCCGGCATGACCGGCGGCGAGATCGAGGTTCTGGGTTACCGCGGGATGAAGGAATACGAACTGGGCTTCGACAAGTTCGCAGTCAAGGGCGAGAACCTGTTGGGCGGTGAAGAGGGTCAGGGCTTCAAACAGCTGATGCAGACCTTTGAATCGGCCCGTATCCAGACCGCAGCGCGTGCTGTTGGTGTGGGGCAGTCGGCGCTGGACGTCGCAATCCAGTACGCCGAGGACCGCAAGCAGTTCGGCAAGTCGCTGATCGAATTCCCCCGCGTGGCCAACAAGCTGGCGATGATGGCGGTGGAACTGATGATCGCGCGTCAGCTGACCTACTTCTCGGCGCGTGAAAAGGACAACGATCGTCGCTGTGACCTCGAGGCCGGTATGGCCAAGCTGCTGGGGGCCCGCGTGGCTTGGGCGGCGGCGGACAACGGTCTGCAGATCCACGGCGGCAACGGCTTTGCGCTGGAATACACCATCAGCCGCATCCTGTGTGATGCGCGCATCCTGAACATCTTTGAAGGTGCTGGTGAGATTCAGGCGCAGGTGATTGCGCGTCGCCTGCTGGGTTAAGGTGCGTGGGGCGCGGCCCCCCACCCCGGGGGATTTTGCCCAAGATGAAGAAGCGCCGGTCCTGTTATGGGGCCGGCGTTTGGCGTTTCAGCAGGTCGAGGAAGCGAGCGCGGGATTCGGGGAGGGGTTTATCGCCGAAGGATTTTGCGAGGTGGTGTTCGAGGAAGTAGCCCGTGAGGCGGAAGCCATCGAGGATTTCAGTGTCGGTCACGGGACCTTGGCCGAGGAGGCATTGGGGAAGCGGCAGGAGTTTGGGGGCCCATTCGCCTGCGCCCTTGGTGCTGACGGCGCGACCGGAACGGGGGGAGACGTAGGCGAGATCATCCATGTCGCCTGTGACTACGCATCGAGTGAGGTCTAGGGCGAAGCCGAGTTCCTCGAGGAGATCGAGTTCCCAGCGCAGGTAGGCGAGCGGGAAGGCCGAGGGGTGGGCAAGCAGGTCCATCAGTGTGACCGAGCGGATGTAGAGGGGGTGGTGCGCCTCTCGTTCCGGCAGGGAAAAGCGCAGGAGGGATGTTGTGGCGTTCAGGCCAGCGAGGGCGATCCGGTCGGACAGGGCCCCACTGCGAGAGCGGATGGGTTCGACCGTGTAGGTGCCAAGCTGATCCTCGGTTCGGGCCCGCCATGTGACATCCACTTGGTTTCCGGGCTGGAGGACCGGCGCGATTTTACGCGAAATGCCGCCGCGCACGATGCCAGCGGTGCGGCCGTGCTGTTCGGTGAACACTTCGATAATGGCTGCGGTTTCGCCGTGTTTGCGGGCGGACAGCAGGATGCCTTGGTCTCTCCATTCCATGGGGCAACTATGGGGTGGTTTCGGGGGCCTGCAAGGGGTGACGCAATGGCCTTGTTGTTTTCACGCCGCGATGTGCACATGCTGACGGGCAGCGGAGCAGGAGATCGCATATGGCAGAGAAGCATCTGGTCAGGGCAATTGCAGTGCTGGCCTGTGTCAGTCTGATCATCCAGACCGGCGTGGACTATGCCGAGGATGGGCCCGATGCCCATTTGCCCACGGTTTTGTGGAACATGGCGCGCTATTACACCATTCTGACCAACCTGACTGTTGCCGCGATTTTTGGCGCCGTGGCTTATGGGAAACTGGCTTTGCGTCCCCATGGGGCGGGCGCGATCACGTTGCAGATCATGTTGGTGGGGATTGTCTATCACGCGCTGCTTGCTGCGACCCACACCCCCAGCGGCCTGTGGGGAGAGGTCGCGAACCACGGGTTGCATACGGTGGTGCCTGCGTTGGTGTTCATCTGGTGGCTGGGGTTTGCGCCCAAATCGGGGCTAACGTGGCGCGACCCGCTTGGGTGGGTCATCTGGCCGCTGGCCTATTCGGGCTATGCCCTGATACGGGGGATGCTGGACGGCAAATTCCCCTATTATTTTCTGGATCTGCCCAAGCTGGGGCCGATCGGCCTGCTGCGCGAGATGAGCATCGTGGCCGCCGGATTTCTGGTCTTCGGGTTTATCCTGCTGAGGATTGCCCGAATTCAAAGGCCCTCTGAATCCAGCAGATGACGCCCTTGGCGATCCTCGACCTCGATCACCCAGAGATCGGGGTCAAAGGATTGCTGGCGGCGGATGGCTTCGTCCACTTCGAACTCGGGACCAGAGGCCAAGGTGGCCCAGACCCGTTCGCCCGACATCAGATCATAGGTCCGGTGAAAGGCCTGCGCCTGCCCATCCAGCGTGGCCAGTTTAACCAGCACCGCCCCCGCCGTGTCATCGCCATGGGCGGTGACATAGGCAGGGATATCGGCCAGCCGCAGCCGCGCCAGATAGGCGTGCACCCAGAAATCCGAAGTCAGACGGGCCATCAGTTCCCGTCTTTGAAGTCGAGGCCCATTTCGCTGTAGCGTTCAGCCTCGTCCAGCCACTTTTCGCGGACTTTGACCTGAAGGAACAGGTGTACCTTGCGGCCAAGAAACTCGGTCAGCTCTTCGCGGGCGAGCTTGGAGATCGCTTTGATCGTCTCGCCTTTGTTGCCGAGGATGATCCCTTTGTGGCCATCGCGCGCCACATAGATGATCTGGTCCACACGGGCGCTGCCGTCCTTGCGCTCTTCCCAGTGTTCGGTTTCGACCGTCAACTGATAGGGCAGTTCCTGATGCAAGCGCAGGGTCAATTTCTCGCGGGTCATTTCCGCCGCGATCATGCGCATGGGCAGGTCAGCGATCTGGTCCTCGGGATAGAGCCACGGGCCCTCGGGCAGTTCGCCAGCCAGCCATTTGCGCAGGTCGGTGACGCCATATCCCTTTTCAGCCGAGATCATGAAGGTCTCGGAGAAGGGGAATCGTTCGTTCATCTCTTTGGTGATCGCCAGCAACACGTCGCTCTGGACGCGGTCGATCTTGTTGATGGCCAGCACGACACGGCGCCCTTTGGCGACATCCCCAAGCCCCTCGAGGATGCGCTCAACGCCTTCGGTGATGCCACGGTGCGCTTCGATCAGCATGACGACCAGATCGGCATCTGCCGCGCCACCCCAAGCGGCCGCGACCATCGCGCGGTCCAGACGGCGGCGGGGTTTGAACAGACCGGGGGTGTCGACAAACACGATCTGACTGTCCCCCTCCAGCGCGACGCCGCGGATACGGGCACGGGTGGTCTGCACCTTGTGGGTTACGATCGACACCTTCGCGCCCACCATGCGGTTCAGCAGAGTGGATTTTCCTGCGTTGGGTTCGCCGATCAAGGCGACAAAGCCTGCACGTGTTGTCATGGATCTCTTTTCGATTCTGGTCTGTCTGGAACTCAGCGGTCTTGCCGCCCTGCGCGGGCAGTGTAAAGCCCGCTGAGGATAATAACACCGATCCCCGCCCACGTCAGCAGATCGGGCCACTCTCCGAACACGGCAAACCCGAGGATCAGGGCAAAGAGTTGGCGGGTATAGCGGAACGGAGTCACGATGCTGATTTCGCCCGTCCGCATGGCCAATGTCAGCGCGCTATAGGCCAGCACACCGGCGGCGGTTGCCCCCATGGTCGCGCCAAACGACAGCAGCGTCGGGGTCGTCAGGGCTTCGCCCAGGATAAAGGACAAGAGCACGCCCGCGATCACGAGGATCGAGAACCCAAGGCTACCCAGTTGCTCGGTCGACATGGTGGCGGGGCTGGCGCGGGTGGCCAGATCGCGGCCCGCAAAGCCCAAGGTCGCGAGGACGGCAAAGATCGAGGTGGGTTCGAATAGCGCAGGCGTGGGGCGGATGATCAGCAACACACCGACGAGGCCGAGGCCAATCGCCAGCCAGCGTCGCCAGCCTACCTTTTCGCCAAAGAACACCACTGCCCCGATCACCACAACCAGCGGCGCGGCCTGCAGGATCGCGCTCGCGCTGGTCAGCGGGGTCAGCGCCAAAGCCAGCGCAAAGAACAGCCGCCCGATCAGTTCGGAAATTGATCGCAAAATCAGCGCGGTCGAGAAAAGCTGGGGGTGCCAGATCGGCTCTTTCCGGCGCAGGGACAGCAAGGCGAACACCGCCAGCCCCATACCGCCGAACATCATCAGCGCCTGACTGGTCGGGATGTCTTGGGTCGCGCGCTTGAAGAACGCATCTTCGACAGAGAAAGCCCCCATCGCGGCAGCCATATAGAGGCCGCCCCTCGCGTTAGGACTCACGCGGCGCCGCTTTCGAGTTGATCCAGCAGGGTCTTTGCTGCGGTCTGTTCGGCAGTACGCTTGGCGCCGGCGGTGGCCTTGGCTGTCTCGCCGCTTTCCAATGTCACAGACATGGTGAACACCGGCTGGTGCGGCGGGCCATCACGGCTGACTTCCTGATAGCGCGGCGGGTGCTGGCCACGGGCTTGCGCCCATTCCTGCAAGGCCGTTTTGGGGTCGCGGGCATCGGCCTCGACCGTTTCGACACGCTTGCCCCAGAGTTTCAGGACCACCTCGCGGGCCACTTCGAAACCGGCATCACGGTAAACGGCGGCGATCACAGCCTCCATCGCGTCACCAAGCAAGGCTTGCTTGCGGCGGCCACCGGACATCATTTCGGACCGACCGAGCTTCAACACATCCCCTAGATCAATCTCGCGGGCGATGTCGGCGCAGGCCTCTTTGCGTACCAGAGCGTTGAAACGCGGGGCCAGCAGACCCTCGGCCGCGTTGCGATCCGCCTTGAGCAGCGCCTCGGCCATCACCAGTCCCAGCACCCGATCCCCGAGGAATTCAAGACGCTGGTTATCCTCGCGCGTGGGCGAGGACATCGACGGGTGTGTCAGCGCACGCAAAAGCAATTCGGGGCGCCCGAACCGGTGCCCCAAACGCTCTTCGAATGCTTTCATGTCGGCAGAGAGTTTCACTCGATCCCCTTGAAGAAACGGTCGCCGCGCCAGGTCCAGAAGAACAGCATGGACCGGCCAGCAGACGAGAACAT
>CAXQKF010000473.1:0-3731 GCA_964224285.1 Donghicola sp.
CGGCCCGCCTTGCGTGCCGCCTTGATCATGATGTTCAGATTTGCGCTGCCCTGCATCCATCCGGCTCCTTTGTCTCAAGCCGCCCATTTACGCGTTGATCGCCCTGTTGCCAAGGGCTGATTCCCGCTCAGACGGCCTGTAATTTGTGGGCTTCGTCACCGGCAAGGCGCAGCAGATCAACCATATAGGGTTTCTGGCGATCTTCTTCGCGCAGGGCGGCATAGAGACGGCGGGTGATGCCGCCACGGGTTAGCGGGCGTGTGACATAGTCACTGTTGTATTTCACCTCGCGCACGACCCAGTCGGGCAGCACAGCCACACCGCGGTTCGACGCGACCAGCAGCAGGATCACCGCGGTCAGTTCGGCCTGACGCACGTTGGCGGGCTCGACCTTGGCGGGCATCAGAAGCTGGTTGAAAATGTCCAAGCGCGCGCGGTCCACCGGATAGGTGATCAGCGTTTCAGTGCGGAAATCGGTCGCCTCGATATAGGCTTTCTGGGCCAGCGGGTTGTCCTTGGACGCCACAAAGATGGGGTGGTAGTCGAACAGCGGCTCGAACACCACGTCGTTCAGATCCTCGGGGTCCGAGGAGACGACCACATCCACGTCCTCTTTCTGCAAAGCAGGCAGCGCGTCAAAGGCCAGACCGGGGCGGATGTCCACATCCACATCGGGCCACAGCTTGCGGAACTTTTCCAGCACGGGGAACAGCCATTCAAAGCAGGCATGGCATTCAATGGCGATATGCAGGCGCCCCGATTTGCCCGCACGCAATCCGCTGAATTCTTCCTGAATCGCTTCGACCTCGGGCAGAATCCGGTTCGCAGCCCGCAGCAGACGCATCCCCGCGGCCGACAATTTCATCGGCTTGGACTTGCGCACGAACAGTTCGACCCCGCACTGCTCCTCCAAGCCCTTGATCTGGTGGGACAAAGCGGATTGGGTGATGTTCAGGATGTCAGCGGCGCGGGCCAGACCGCCCGCCTCGTGAATAGCCTTGATGCTGCGCAAATGGCGGAATTCGATGTGCATCTTGATGTGTGGCTCATGTTGATCTTGAAGATAATGAGTTTGTCTCACAACGACGTTTGTGAGACAAGAGCGACATAGCAAAGGAGTTTATCCATGACCGCACCGCGCATTTCCTTCGAATTCTTCCCGCCCCAGTCGCTGGAAGCTTCGTTCCGTCTCTGGGATACTGTGCAGGTTCTGGCGCCCATGGGACCCCGTTTTATTTCCGTGACTTACGGCGCTGGTGGCACCACCCGCGACCTGACCCACGAGGCCGTGACCACCCTGCACAAGACCACCGGTCTGCCTGTGGCCGCGCACCTGACCTGCGTCAACGCCACCAAGGAAGAGACGCTGAACATCGCAAACAGCTACGCCGAGGCCGGCATTAACCAGATCGTGGCCCTGCGCGGCGACCCGCCCAAGGGCTCTGGCGGCTTCAAGGCGCACCCCGAAGGGTTTGCCGACAGCTGCGAGCTGATCAGCGCGCTGGCTGACACCGGCAAATTCACCCTGCGCGTTGGTGCCTACCCCGAGAAGCACCCCGAAGCGACCGACCACAAAGCGGACGTCGAGTGGCTGAAGCGCAAGCTGGACGCCGGTGCATCCGAGGCACTGACCCAGTTCTTCTTCGAGGCAGAGACCTTCCTGCGTTTTCGTGACGCCTGCGCCGATGCGGGCATCACCGCGCCGATCATCCCCGGCATCCTGCCGATCGAAAACTGGAAGGGCGTCAAGAAATTCTCGACCGCTTGCGGCACCTCGATCCCCGCATGGCTGGACGAGGCCTTTGACAAGGCGCTCCGCGACGGCCGTCAGGACCTGCTGGCCACCGCGCTCTGCACCGAGCTCTGCGACGAGCTGCTGCGCGAAGGCGTCGAGGATCTGCACTTCTACACCCTGAACCGTCCCGAACTGACCCGCGACGTGTGCCACGCCCTTGGCGTCACCCCGCAGGTCAAGCTTCAGAACGTTGCCTGATCCAACAGAACGGGGCATGCTGCATCTGCAACATGCCCCTTTTCTATTCCGGCAGGACTTATGACCCAGAATACCCCATCCGACGCGCCCCTTAGCCCTCAGCTATCGGGGCTCGAAAACCTTGTGCGGATCATCAACGGCGACTCGCCCGAGCCGCCGATCTGGGCCGCGATGGGCTACCGGATGACCCACGCCGCGATCGGCACCGTCACCCTGCGCGGGGCCCCGAAATCCGATCACACCAATCTGGTCGGCTCGACCCACGGCGGCTGGTACGCAACGATTCTGGACAGTGCCCTTGGCGGCGCGGTGAACAGCACCAGCAAACCGGGCGAACACTCCCTGACGCTGGAGCTGAAGGTGAACATCATCCGTCCGATTCCTGTCGGGATGGAGGTCGAAGCCATCGGCGAAGTGGACCACGCAGGCCGCCGCACGGGCGTGGCCAATGCCCGCCTTCACGGGGTCGAGGACGGCAAGCTCTATGCCACCGCGTCCACCACCATGCTGACCATCAGCTAACCACGATATCCTTGGGCGGGATCGCCTCGGACGCGAGGCTCGGCGGGGACATCGCGGGCCGTGCAGCCTGATCGCTGGCCCAGACATGGTCGTTGTACCGGCCGTTGACGGACTCGTGCAGCCTTTCGGAAATATCCATGCCCACCGTGCGGGGACGGCGCGCAAGGAACACTTTACCAAGGCCCCGCCACGTCCCCATGTTCGGGGCTCTGGCGTCCGTCGGGAAACGGTAGCGCCAGTTCTGGGGCAACGGCAGGCCGCAGTCTTCGGCTTTGCCCAGCATCCAGACCAGCGGGATATTCGACAGGGGCCGCGCCTCGAGGAACCCGTCCAACTGCCCGCCCACATCCCCGTGGGTGCCGCGGAACCACACTTGCTCCACATGGGCCGGACAGTCATGGGTGGTCTCCCACATCACGGGCGAAAACCCGACGCGCGTCTCGTCCAGCGCCAAAGCCTGATAACCGTGGCGGATCGACGGACCCAGCAGGTGATTGTGGAACCCGTGCTTTTTGTCCGCCGCCTCGGCAAAGAACGGCAAGCGGTTGCCCAGAGCCTTCACCGTATCCCAGACGCCAACCATGTCGATCGGCACTTCGTCGTGACACACGCGGTTTAGGAACGCGCGATCGGTCGGATGCACGCCCCGCTCATAAATCCGGTAGATGTTGCGCACATTGCGCACGGTCGCCTCTGGCCCGCGCAAGAGCCCGACACTGTCGATCACCCCCGCCAACGACCGCACCGCATAGGCACCCCGCGAGTAACCGAACAGGAAAATCCGGTCCCCCGGATGGTAGCGCGACGCCAGATACCCATAGGCCCGCCGGATCTGGCGGTTCAGCCCTCGCCCCTGCATGACATCATTCCAGCTGCGCCAGTCCCGCAGCTGAATACCCGCCTCGTAGTACAGAGATACCGGCAACCCGACCTCGTGCAGCAGCCGGTAGGTCAGGCCTGCGTTTGTCTCCATCCCCAAGGTCAGTCGGGACATGGTCCCATCAAGGATAATAACGTGAGTGACCGGCTGGCGGGTGTAGGCCCGCGCCGTATGCAATTCCTTGGGGCTGGCCCGCAGCCAACCTAGAAATGTCTCACTCAGCCGCGACAGCATGGCTCTTTAACAACTCCCACATTTTCAGGGGGGTAAAGGGCATGTCGACCCGTGTGATTCCCCTGCTCCAAACGGCGTCCTGCACCGCATTCCCTACAGCAG
>CAXQKF010000474.1:0-11220 GCA_964224285.1 Donghicola sp.
ATGCTCACTGGTGACTGGAGTTCAGACGTGTGCTCTTCCGATCTGCAACCCAGGCGCCATACTCGGCCTCGGTGACTTTGCCGACGCAAGGCGCCGCGCATCGTTTGATCTGGTACAGCAAACAAGGCCGCGATCGCGCATTGAAAACAGAGTCCGTGCAATTCCGCAGCAAGAACACCTTTTGCAATTGGTTCAGCGTCCGGTTCACCGCCCCCGCGCTGGCGAACGGACCATAGTAGCTACCCTTCTGCGCTTTCTTGCCGCGGTGCTTTTTAATCTGCGGGAAATCGTGGTCTTTGGTCACCAGAATGTTCGGAAAGGACTTATCGTCGCGCAACAGCACGTTGTATCGGGGCTTGAGCTGCTTGATCAGGTTCTGTTCCAGCAGCAGCGCTTCGGTCTCGGTCCGCGTGGTCAGGAACATCATCGACGCGGTTTCCGAAATCATCCGTGCAATGCGCCCGCTATGCCCCGATGGTCGCGCGTAATTTGATACTCTCGATTTGAGACTTTGTGCTTTCCCCACATAGAGCACACGCGATTCCGCATCCAACATGCGATACACCCCAGGAGAGCTATCCAGCGTCTTCAGGTAGCTTTGGATGACATTGTGTCCGGTCTCTGGAGGGATTGTTTGGCTCATTTGTAACAGACCTGTGATTCCCACCCTGCGCTGCAATGATACAATGGGTAGTTCAAGAGAAAAGGTGTCCACGTTTTCTGTGGATAACTGCGTGGGAAAGTTTTGGAGATCCCCAAATTTCCTTTGTTTTTAGGCTACTTCATTAACACGCCTAATTTTTAGGCTCTTTTTTAACTTATTGATTTTACTAGTCAAAAAACTTGAGGGCGGGCAATTTCCTGAAAAACCTAACAAATTCATGACAGTTTCCTAACTGCCACACCGACGGTGTAAAACTTTAAGATATGCATATGTCCCAAAGGCTATTCGAGACCTACAACATCGGGCGTCTCCCAAGCCAGATGCTGCCCCCCATCAATGCAAAGCAACTGCCCTGTTACAGCGCGTGAATGCAAAAAATACCGCAAGGCGCTGCAAATATCTTCGGGGTTCGCCCCACGATTCAAGAGGGTCGCGGCACGCTGGCGCGCGAACTTGTCCTTGTCCTGACGCCCACCCTGAAGAGTCGGACCCGGCCCAATCGCGTTCACTCTGATATTCGGCGCCAAGGCCTGCGCGGCGGTCTGCGTGAGACTCCACAACGCTGCTTTTGCAATTGTGTAGGTGCTAAATTCCGGTGTGAGCTTTCGCACCCGCTGGTCGATCATATTCACAACCAAACCGCGAGCGTAGATTTCGCCGCTTGCGTCATGCGCGGGCGCTGGCACCTGTGCCGCAAATCTCTGCATAAGGACAAAAGGCGCACGCAGATTGCTTTCGAAATGACGATCCCAAGATTCGCGCGTCGCACTGTCAAAGGTGTCATATTCGAAGATCGATGCATTGTTGACCAAACAGCTTAGGGGCGCACCCAAACCCGCGACCGCGCGGTCGACAAGTGTCTGGGTTTCGCCTTCGTTCAACAGGTCGGCCTGCACGGTGACGGCTTTGCGCCCCAGCGCCCGGATGTCCTCTGCCGTCTGGAGCGCCGCATCTTTGGACGCACTGTAGTGAACCGCAACATCAAATCCCTGCCGCGCCAGCTCCAGTGCGAGTTCCCGCCCCAGTCGCTGCGCCGCGCCTGTCACCAATGCTACTGTCATGTGTTCCTGCCCCCCGGGTTACGTCACGATGGTTACGACGTAGAACCCATATAGCGCGCAGAACAAAATCCCCCAAACCCGGGTGATATTCATCTTGAAGAAAACGAAAGGCACCAGCAGGAGCGATGCCCCGAGCATGACCCACAGGTCCATACGCAGGAACTCGGGATCAACCGGAATCGGACCCACCATTGATGCCACACCGATGATGGCCAACAGATTAAACAAGTTCGAACCGATCACGTTCCCCAAGGCCACATCTGCCTGCCGCCGGATCGCAGCCATCATGGTCGTTGCCAGCTCTGGCAAAGACGTGCCCAAAGCCACCAATGTCAGGCCGATTACCGTGTCAGACACCCCGAATTCCATGGCAATGATGCGGGCGTTATCCACCAGTATCTGCGCACCCAAAGGCAGGCCAATCAGGCCGACGACCAGATACAGAATGATCCGCCACCACGGCAGGTCAGGATCGGCGCCTTCGACCTCTTCTTCGGGTTCAGCAGCTTTGGCGGCCTTGCGATGCAGGTAGGAATCGCGGATCGCGTCCCCGAGAACCAACGCCAAAGCAGACAGCAGAATCAGACCGCTCCACCACGTCAGGGTTCCGGTGAACGCCAACGCGATGAACAGCAAAGAGCCCGCGATCATCATCACATAGCTCTTTCTCGAGTCGCACTCAGAGGTATGCATGGTCGCCAACAAGGCAGGCAAACCCAGAACCATCAGGATATTCGCAGTGTTCGACCCGACGACGTTCCCTAGCGCGATGCCGGGCAAGTTATCCAGTACAGCACGGATCGAAATCAGCAATTCCGGCGCAGACGTCCCAAAGGCCACAACAGTCAACGACACGATCATCGACGGAATGCCGATCCGCAGGCTCAGGTTTACCGCCCCCTTGACCAAGAGATCTCCGGCCAGGATCAAAATCAACAGGCCGAGACCGGCCATTACCCATTCCATTGGAATTTACCCTTTATTCCGACTGCACGGGCATGGCCCCGAGCCAATTTTATACCGTCCGCACTTGGGACATTTGGCCTGACGCAGGCGTCGACCAACGATCCCGCGCCCGAACATGGCGAGCACGATGATCGCCACAAGAAAGAGGGTGACTGCTTTGATAATCACGTCAGAGGCCGAAACGCGCGTAAGCCGCCCGCTCCTCTATGCTGGCCATCGCGTCCAAGGCCATAGAGGCCCCCAAACGCCCGAACAAACCGCGGCGGCGGCTGTAGGGGACCAGCTTAACCTTGTCGCCATATAGCTCTTTGAGCTTGGGCTTCAGATGACCGACACCGTCTGCCAGACCAACCTCGACCGCGCGTGCACCAATCCAGACTTCACCTGTGAACAGATCAGGGTCATCCGCCAGCTTGTCGCCGCGGCGGGACTTCACCTGATCGATGAAAGAGCCGTGTATCTGGTTCAGGATTTTATCGAGCCGCGCCACGTCTTCGGGTGTCTCCGGCTTGAACGGGTCCATCATGCTCTTGGATTTTCCGGCTGTATGTACACGGCGCTCGATCCCCTGACGGGACAGGAACACATGTGCTCCGAAACCCGACGAGATAACGCCGATCGACCCAAGCACCGAGCAATTGTCCACATAGATCTCGTCCGCGCTACTGGCCAGCCAATAGCCGCCAGAGGCCGCGACATCCTCTACAAACGCGTGCACAGGAATGCCTTTTTCTTCGGACAGGCGGCGGATGCGCGCACCAATCAACGAAGATTGCACCGGCGAGCCGCCCGGCGAATTGATCACCAGCGCAACAGCTGTCGGTTTGCCTTTGGTAAATGCGGCCTCGATCAACGGGGCCACATTTGCATCATTCAGGGCCCGACCGCCGTTCGCGATCATTCCCGATAGGCGCACCACCGACACGCGGGGGGGCGTTTTAACGAAAGGAATACGGTGCAACATGAAGGTTGATGTAATTTGCCCTGCCCCAGCAAACAAGCGCTGCGACAGGGAAATACGCCGCTGTTGCACTTATTTCCGAATACGCCAGCCTGTTTTGAAAATCCACCAGACCGCAAACAGGCAGAGCCCCTGGAACAGGCCAATCGCCAGCAAGCTCGTCAGGATCGGCACATCCGCCACGCCAAAGAAGGACCAACGGAAACCGGAAATCAGGTAAACGACGGGATTGAACATCGTGATCGTCTGCCAGATCGGCGGCAACATATTGATCGAGTAGAACGAGCCCCCCAGAAACACGAGCGGCGTGATGACCAAGAGAGGGATCAACTGGAGCTGCTCGAAATTCTTGGCCCAGATGCCGATGATGAACCCGAACAAGGCAAAGCTGACGCAGGTCAGAACAAGGAACAGCACCATCACGAGCGGATGCTGGATCTGCATTTCGACGAAGAGCGCCGAGGTCGCCAGAATCACTGTCCCGATGAACAGCGCCTTGGTCGCGGCTGCACCTGCGAACCCGATCACCACCTCGAGGAAGTTGATCGGCGCACTCAGAAGTTCATAGATCGTGCCGGTGAATTTCGGGAAATAGATGCCGAAACTGGCGTTGCTGATGCCTTGGGTCATCACGCTCAGCATGATCAAGCCAGGCACGATGAAAGAGCCATAGCTTACGCCCTCGACCTCGTCGATCCGGCTGCCGATCGCCGCTCCGAACACCACAAAGTACAACGAAGTCGAGATCACCGGCGACAGAAAGCTCTGCATGAAGGTGCGGAAAAAGCGCGCCATCTCGGCGACATACATGGCGCGGATTGCTGTCAGGTTCATGAGCGAGCCTCCTCTTGGCTTTGCACCAAGCTGACAAAGATTTCCTCGAGCGAACTCTGGCGCGTAGACAGGTCGTTCATGCACAAGCCCGCATCGCGCAAATCAGCCAGCAATCGGGTGATTCCGGTACGGGCGGCCCCAGCCTCGTATTCGTAAACCAGCGAATAACCATCATTCGCCAGCTCCAGATTGTAACCTCGAAGCGCCTCGGGGATGTCACTGACGGGAGTGTCCAACTCGATCTTCAGAGACTTGCGACCAAGGCGGGACATCAGAGCGTCTTTCTCCTCGATCAGCGCCAAGCGACCGCCGTTAATCACCCCAATCCGGTCCGCCATCGCTTCGGCCTCTTCGATATAGTGGGTGGTCAGGACGATGCTGACACCGCTGGCCTTCAGCTTGGCAACGACCTCCCACATTTCCTTGCGCAGATCGACGTCTACGCCTGCGGTCGGTTCGTCCAGAAACAGGATTCGCGGCTCGTGGCTAAGGGCTTTGGCGATCAACACACGGCGCTTCATCCCGCCCGATAACTCGACCACCCGCGACTCGCGCTTGTCCCACAGAGACAGTTGCTTCAGGATTCGTTCGATATGGGCGTCGTCCCGCTTCTTGCCGAACAGACCCCGCGTATAGCGCACCGTATCCAAGACCCGCGAGAACGGCTCAAGGTGGATTTCCTGCGGGACAAGACCCACGAGGCTCCGCGCCCTGCGGAAATCGGTTAACGCGTCGTATCCGCCAACCATGATTTTACCCCCCGTGGGCATCACGGTTCCGCAGACACATGAGATCAGAGTGGTTTTTCCGGCCCCATTCGGACCAAGAAGAGCGAGAATCTCGCCCTCTTTCAGCGTCAGATCGACCCCATGCAGCGCGGTAAAGCCGCTGTCGTAGGTCTTCTCGACACCCTCAAGTACTAGAATATTGGTCATGTCAGGCTCCTTGGCCTCGTATTTAGGCCAATTTCCCGACTGTCGCTAACAGGATTCCCGCACGGTCGCGCCTGCGTGGATGCACCAACCCTGTCGCAGAAAAAAGTACGGGCAGGCACCGATGGCGTGAGCCCCAGTTGCCTGCCCTGTATCATCACATGCTTTCGGCCGAGTGGCCGTTCCGCCTTAGACGTAGAATACGTCGCGGAATACGTACTGAGCGATCTGGTCGCGCTTGATGCCCATTGCTTTCAGCTCGGCGTCCGATTTCGCTTCGAGTGCACGGATTTCGCCGATGCGCGAACGGCTGTTGGCGTATGCGACATAAGCAGATGCCAGAGCCGAGAAGAAACGATCGAAACCTGCGCGAAGTGCAGGACGCTCAACGTGAAATTCTGTGGTCGAGATTGCCATAAGAAAACCCTCTGGTGTTTGATGTTTGGGTTTCCCCCCTGAAAATCAGACTAAGCGATCGGATCGGTCAGGAACACTTCCATTTCTGCATAGCCGCTGCACGGATGCCGCAATGCAGCGTTAACGCCAAAGGACCGAAAACGAAAAACGCCGCCCGATCTTGGGCGGCGCTATCATGATCATTTATCCCAAAGACTTAGTTCTTTGCGGTTCCGGGCATGGCCGGCGGCGCAGAAGGTGCACGCTTCTTGGCCGGTGCAGCGGCAGGTGCCGAGGCCGGAGCGGGCTTGGGTACCTCAACTGCCTTTACGGGCTCTGCTGGCTTTGAAGGCTCTGCAGCTTTTACCGGCTCTGCCGCTTTGACTGGTTCGGCAGGTTTCGTCGCTGCGGCAGGCTTAACCGGCTCCGCTGCTTTTGCCGGAGGAGTTGGCGCTGCAGGAGCGGGCTTGGGGGCTTCCGCTTTTGGTGCCTCAGCTTTCGGTTCGGGCTTGGGTGCCTCAACCTTAGGCGCGGACTTCGGAGCTTCGGCCTTTGGTGCAGCCTTCTTGGCGACGGTTTTCGACGCTTTTACCTTCGGTGCAGGCTTGGCGGCTTCAGCTTTGGGTGCGGGCTTCGGAGCCTCGGCCTTTGGCGCAGGCTTCGGTGCTTCGGCAACCTTGGGCTCGACGGGCTTCACAGCTGCGGGCTTAGCCGCTTTGCGTGCTGCTGTTTTACGAGCAGGTGCGCGAGTCGCGCGGGGTTTGGGGGCTGGCGCCGCTGCGGGCTTGGCCGCGGGCGCTTCGACAGCCTCGAGCTTCGGCGAAACAGCCTCTTCGGTCGACAACTTAATGTTCAAAGAAGAAAACGGCGACCAGACCATCATCATGCGATAAGAACAGTTCAGCATTTCATGCTGCATTCTCAGGCCCTTGGCCCAATAGGCCATTGACGCGGCGGTGATTTCAACTGGGTTGGTGATCGTCAGCATCTGCAAATTCCTTTGCGATCAATATGTTGCGAACTCTCCCATGACTGCCATCACCGAAAAGAGACCAACCCTGCGTTCTGGAGAGATAATGGGGGACACGCAGCGCCGTTTTGCCACGCAACCCGCGTGACACAGGAAAAATACCACCTATCCACCCTACCCGCTATGTTGATCGCGACACATGCGGCAAAGTCGGAAAAAGCAGCCGAACTCACAGACAGTCACTTCTTGACCAATCTCAGACTGCGGCTTTCTGCACCTGCATTCAAGCTTCGTTTCGCAATTGCAGCATAATTTGAGCGAAATGATGCATCCCTGACCGTCAAGCCAATTTTGCGGAACTCATATAGCTGGAAAACTCGTCGAAATCAGTCATTCGCACCGAGACTGGCGTGATGCTGTGCTGGATTTTCTTGGAGAAGGTAAGTGGCGCACCGGGGAGGATTCGAACCCCCGACCCCCTGATTCGTAGTCAGATACTCTATCCAGCTGAGCTACCGGTGCGTCGTGGGGTGGCTTCTAAGGTTATCGGCTGGGGGCCGCAAGAGCAAAAATCAAAAAACTACAAATTAATTTCTGCGTCCCCTTTGGGCAGCCAAATTTCAAAGGCCGTGCCCCCTTGATACTCGGCCTCCAGCCGCAATTGGCCGCCGTGACCACGGATAAGTTCTTGAGAAATCGTCAATCCCAGCCCTGTGCCGCCCCGCTTGCTGCTGCTCGCGAAGGGTTGGAACAAATGTTCGCGTGCCTTGGGCGGCAAGCCCGGCCCCGTGTCGCGAACCTGGATTCTCCAGCACTCATCGTCTTCTTCACCATGAATGCAGATTTCCCCGCCCGTGCCTGCGCTCGAGATCGCCTGACGCGCATTGCGCACCAAATTCGACAGGACGCGGTGCAATTGCTCACTGTCTGCGCGCCCCACCATGCCCGCCAGAACATCGGCAGACAGACTGATGTCATCGTCACCGATTGCGAGGCGTTCACTTTCCAGCACATCATTTACCAAGTCCGCCAAAGCGACCCGTGTCAGGCTCGGCGGGGGTTCCTGTGCTTTGCCGAAGGCAAGAGTGCTCTCTGTCAATGTCACGGCACGCGTGATCGAGCGCACCAATTTCGGCGCCATTCGGGCAACGGTCGGATCGGCACTGCTTTCTAGACGGTCCGCAAACAGCTGTGCGCTGGTCAGGATGTTCCGCAGATCATGGCTCACCCGTGCGACGGCCCCGCCCAACTGGGCCAGACGCTCTTTCTGGCGCAGGGCGGCAGTCAGTTCTGTCTCCAGTGACTTCAGCGCCTCTTCTGCCTCGCGCAGTTCGGTGATTCCGTTCGAAGGGGTAATAATGCGGCGGGCGTCTTCTGGGGCCTCGGCGTAGCGAGCCATCTGCCGGACAACCGTGCGCATCGGGGACACGATCACCTTGCGCACCGCAAAGAAGAGCAAAGCCGCCGCGATCACCGAGCTCGCCAAGGCCAGCCACAGAATCCGGAGCCCGGAGTCCAGCCGCGCCGCGCGCAGCGGCGCAGAGGGCAAGGTGACCTCGATCAGCATCCCCGCATCCTGAGTAGGATAGCCGATCACCCGCAGCACCGAATCCTGCGGGTTCCACAATGCCACCATTGCATCGCGGATCAGCTCCCAAGGTGGTGCGTCCCTCAGATCATAAGTGGCGGCAACAGGCGACGGAATGGGCGATGACAGCACAAGCTGCCGTGCCTCATTGCGCCGGAGCACGACGTTATAGACACCGGCATTCAGCAGCAGCTCTTCTTCGAGGTCACGATCAACCGCCCCGTTCGCCAGCAAAGCCAGCGACGCAATCTGGGCCCGTTCGATTCGCGTGAGAAGGAAATCCTCTCTGTAGCGCGCAATCGAGGGCACAAAGATCAGGATTTCGGCCAGCATCACGAAGATAATCGTGAGGATCAGGAACCGCCCTGAGAGCGACTTGAACATCTATATCCCTCGGTCTGGTCAGGGCAGCAGTGCCTGCACAGCCCGAACCACGTATTTCACTATTTTGTTATCAAACAGGCGCGGTGAAAAATAGTTCCCTGCCGCCCGCTTACTTATTTCCCCCATCGTGGGATATGGCGAGACCATATTGGTCAGATGTGACATCTTTAAACCGTTGGCCAGCACCATAGCCCAGAGGTTTATGATCTCTCCGGCGTCAGGTCCAACAATGGTGACGCCGATCGGCCGACCTTTGCGCACCATGACCTTGATCCAACCCGTGGTGCGCCCTGTGGCAATGGCGCGGTCGTTCCCTTCGTAGTCGAATCGGACAATCTCCACGTCGTCCCCGTGTTCGTGACGCGCTTCGTCTTCGGTCATACCGATCTGGGCCAGTTCGGGCGCGGTATATGTGGCATGGGGGATATGATGTGTCTTGGCTTTGGCAGGCAGCCCCAAGAGCGCCGACCGGATAACAATGCCCGCATGATAACCCGCGACATGGGTGAACTGCATGCCACCAGCGACATCACCAATCGCAAAGACCTTGCGATTCGACGTGCGCAACCCGTCATCAATCGAGATGCCGCTCTTGGTGAACTCGATCCCCGCCTGCGGCAGGTCCAGCGATTCGATGTTCGGCTGCCGGCCCGCAGCGATCAAAAGGTGGGTGCCTTCGATCCGATGCGCGGTGTTTGTTTCAACCCAGAGCGCCCCTGCCCCCCCGCCGATCCGCAAAGCAGAAGTGTATTCCTGTAGATCAACGCCCTCGCTCCGCAAGGTTTCCGCGACCAGATTCGCCGCATCGCGGTCCTCTCTCGCCAGCACGCCCCCTGCTTCGAGGACCGTCACACGACACCCCAGCCGGATATGCGCCTGAGCCATCTCGAGGCCAATCGCCCCGCCGCCAATAATAATCAGGTGCTCAGGCTTCTCTTGAAGATCAAACAGGGTCTCGTTCGTCAGGAATGGCACATCCTCCAATCCGGGAATCGCAGGCACGACGGGCCTCGAGCCTGTGGCCAACACAATCCGCCGTGCTTCGATCTCTGTGTCCCCCGCGACCATGCGGTTGGCCGCAACAAAGCGTCCCTCTTCACGGATGACAGTGACACCCAGCCCTTCGAACCGCGACTGGCTGTCGTGAGGAGCAATGGTCGCAATAACCTCTGCCACGCGCCGCTTGACCGCTGCGTAGTCGACATCGGGCGTCACTGCCTTGATACCAAAAGCGTCTGCCGTCCTCATTTGATGGGCCCGCGCCGCGCTCGCGATCAGCGCCTTAGAGGGAACGCACCCATAGTTCAGGCAATCTCCGCCCATTTCGCCCCGCTCCAGCAGGACAACCTTGGCCCCCATCTGGGAGCCCCCCGCAGCAACCGACAATCCACCGGAGCCTGCACCCACAACCAGCAGGTCTGCCTTGATGTACTTCATGTCTTCAGACCTCTGACGTTTTGCGCAGTACGCGGATCACGGCAGGCAGTGCTGCCAACACAGCCAGCCCCAGCAAAGGCAACAATATCTGCGGAGAGAAGATGATACCCAGATCGGGCGTCTCCCCTCTTTCGAAGATCGCGCCAAGCCCCGCCCCTACAGAGGTATAAACGAGCGCCGCAGGTACAATCCCCAAAAACGTCGTTACGGCAAAAGGTACAAAGCCGACCCCGACCAGAGCGGGCACCAGATTCGCGACAAAGAAGGGGACAACAGGAATCAACCGGATGAGAAACAGCATCTCCCACTGGTTTGCGTCGATCCCCTCTTTGATCTTGCGGATGCGGCCTTCGCTACTCTGCATCTTTGCGGCCAGACGATCCCCTAGCCCCCAACGCGCAGCCAGAAACAACAGAACAGCGCCAATAGTCGCCCCGCTCACGTTGAACAGCCCCCCCGGAAAGGTCGAAAATAGGAACCCGCCCGTCAAAGTCGCAATCGTCGCTCCGGGCAAAGAAAACGCGACCATCACCGCATAGGCCATCACAAAGCCCGCCGCGACCCAGCCATAATGGGCATCTCGCAGCGCCAAAAGGCGCTCCCGGTTGTCCGCGAGTGTTTGAAAATCAAGCAAATCTTTCAGGAAGACCGCGCCGACCACGCCACCCGCCACAAGAAGGATCAAAGGCGCCTGTCGTCGCGCCGTGCCCCAAATGGGCTTGGATCGGGTTGATGTCATTGCAGTAGCGTCCTTGCAGTGTCGTGATATCTCGCCAAAAATGCAGGAAGTGCGGGCTGGCGGATAGGGGCCTCACGGGTGCTTGATCCAAGGTGAAGGGAAACGACCCGTTTCGGGCGGACCGATAGAAAATTGAAACATTTTCATGTCACAGGCCCCAAAACCGCTCAGAACCGGTTTGACTTATTTCAGCTTCACCCCTAAAGAACGGGTTCGAATGAAACGGCAGGGCGAATCTGCATGCCTCGCCGCCATTAGGACGGAGACGTTGCGATGAAACGCACTTAC
>CAXQKF010000475.1:0-3199 GCA_964224285.1 Donghicola sp.
GCGCCCCAGCGTGACACCGCGCAGCTGCACGCCGCTGTGGTCGAGATCATCATCGAAGAAGACGCCGAGGTGAAATACTCGACCGTTCAGAACTGGTTCCCCGGTGACGAGAACGGCAAGGGCGGCATCTATAACTTCGTGACCAAGCGCGCCGATTGCCGTGGCGACCGCGCCAAGATCATGTGGACTCAGGTGGAAACCGGCTCGGCTGTGACGTGGAACTACCCGTCCTGCATCCTGCGCGGCAACGAAAGCCAGGGCGAGTTCTACTCGATCGCCATTGCGAACAACATGCAGCAGGCGGACACTGGCACCAAGATGATCCACCTTGGCAAAGACACCAAGTCGCGGATCGTTTCCAAGGGGATCAGCGCGGGCAAAGCGCAGAACACCTATCGCGGTCAGGTCACCATGCACCCCAAGGCCAAGAACGGCCGCAACTATACCCAGTGTGACAGTCTTCTGATCGGGGACCAGTGCGGCGCGCACACGGTTCCGTACATCGAGGTCCGGAACAACTCGGCCCGCGTGGAACACGAGGCGACCACCAGCAAGGTGGATGATGACCAGCTGTTCTACTGCCGCCAGCGCGGCATGGACGAGGAAGAGGCCGTGGCACTGGTCGTCAATGGCTTCTGCAAAGAGGTGCTACAGGCTCTGCCCATGGAGTTTGCCATGGAAGCGCAGCAACTGGTGGCGATCTCTCTCGAAGGTTCTGTCGGTTAACCCGTTGGGGGCAATTTGCCCCCGCATGACACAAAGGGAAGTCCAATGATCGTTACAACTACCCCCAGCGTCGAAGGCTACCAGATTGCCGAGTACCGCGGCATTGTCACCGGTGAAGCTATTCTGGGTGCCAACGTGTTCCGCGACATCTTTGCGGGCATCACTGATATCATCGGTGGCCGCTCTGGTGCCTACGAGGCCAGTCTGGCCGAGGCCCGCGAAACCGCTCTGAAAGAGTTGGAAGAACGCGCTGCCGCCGTGGGGGCCACCGCCGTTGTGGGCGTCGATCTGGACTACGAAGTAATCAACAACATGCTGATGGTCTCGGCCTCTGGCACCGCCGTGGTGCTGGGCTGATCTGACCTGTGAAGGAATAGAAATATGCTGGAAATCAAAAACCTGCACGTCAAACTTGAAGACGAGGACAAGCAGATCCTGAAGGGTCTGGACCTGACTGTCGAAACCGGCAAGGTCCACGCGATCATGGGGCCGAACGGCTCGGGCAAGTCGACGCTCAGCTACGTTCTGTCGGGCCGCGACGGCTACGAGGTGACCGAAGGCTCGGCCACCATGGACGGCTTTGACCTGCTGGAAGCGGAAACCGAAGAGCGCGCCGCCGAAGGCCTGTTCCTTGCGTTCCAGTACCCCGTGGAAATCCCCGGCGTGTCGAACATGACCTTCCTGCGCACCGCTCTGAACGCACAGCGCAAGGCCCGCGGCGAAGAGGAAATGTCGGCGACCGACTTCCTGAAGATGGTCCGCGAAAAGGCCAAGACCCTGAAGATCGACGGTGACATGCTGAAGCGCCCCGTGAACATGGGCTTCTCGGGCGGCGAAAAGAAGCGTAACGAGATCCTGCAGATGGCGGTTCTGGAGCCCAAGATGTGCATCCTCGACGAGACCGACTCTGGCCTCGATGTGGACGCGATGAAGCTGGTGTCTGACGGTGTGAACGCCCTGCGTTCCGAGGGCCGCTCGTTCCTCGTGATCACCCACTACCAGCGCCTGTTGGACCACATCGTTCCTGACGTTGTGCACATCATGGCGAACGGCCGCATCATCAAGACCGGTGGCCCCGAGCTGGCTCTGGAAGTCGAAAAGAACGGCTACGCAGACCTGCTGGCGGAGAACGCGTAATGGCGATCAAACGAGCACAGCTAAAGCAGCAGAAACAGGACGCTCTGGCCGCGCGCCAGCCCGCCCTGTCGATGCCCGAAGGCGGCGAGTGGATCACCGCTGCCCGCAAAGATGCCGCTGGCCGTCTGGACGCGATGGGTCTGCCCATCCGCCGCGACGAATACTGGAAATACACCCGCCCCGATGCGTTTACCTCGGCTGCGCCCGAAGTGGCTGCGCTGGCCGATGACGCTGGCGCACAGGTGTTCGAAGGCGTGGACGTTCTGACCGTTGTCTTCCGTGATGGTGCGTTTGTTGCGGATGCATCCGATGCGCTGGCGCTGGACGGTGTGGAAATCAGCCGCTTGGCCGATGCCGCGCAGGCCGACATCCACTGGGCCAAGGACATCTACGGCGCACTGGAAACTGCAGGCCAAGATCCCGTTGAGCGTCCGCTGGCGGCCCTGAACACCGCCTATGCGACCGACGGTCTGGTGATCCGTGCCACCGGCGCGGCGGCGAAACCGATCCATGTGGTCTACGAGCGCAGCTCTGACACTTCGGACGCGGTTCTGCACCACGTGATCAAGGTCGAAGAGGGCGCATCCGTCACCCTGCTGGAGACCGGTGCCGCTGGTGCCCGCGCCAACACTGTGACCGAAGTGGCGATTGCGGACACCGCAGCCTTCCACCACGTGCGCAGCCAAGGCCGCGATCAGGAGCGCCAGTTGCTGACCCACATGTTCGCGCGTCTGGGCACCGAAAGCACATTCAAGTCGTTCACCCTGACCCCGAACGGCAAGATGACCCGCAACGAGTGCATCATGGAGCTGACCGGCGACGACGCGATTGCCCACGTGGCAGGCGCGCTGATGGCGGATGGCAAGGATGTGCATCAGGACGACACCATCTTTATCACCCATGACGCCGTGAACTGCGAAAGCCGTCAGGTGTTCAAAAAGGTGCTGTCGAACGGCGCGACCGGCGTGTTCCAAGGCAAAATCTTGGTCAAGCAGGGCGCTCAGAAAACCGACGGTTACCAGATCAGCCAGTCGCTGCTTCTGGACGAGGACAGCCAGTTCCTCGCCAAGCCAGAGCTGGAAATCTATGCCGCTGACGTGGCGTGTTCGCACGGCTCGACCTCGGGGGCGATTGACGAGGATGCGCTGTACTACCTGCGTGCCCGGGGCATTCCGCACCGCAAGGCACAGGACCTGATGGTTCTGGCGTTCCTTGCCGAAGCGGTTGACGAGATCGAATCCGAAGAGCTGCGCGAGGCCATCCTGCGCCGCATCCGCCTCTGGCTGGATCTGGAAGACGATCTCTGATGTCGATCACGCGGGATATGGTCGCGACC
>CAXQKF010000476.1:0-3274 GCA_964224285.1 Donghicola sp.
CAAATCGGGAAGAGGGATCCCTTTTTGGCCTTTCGGGCGGTAGTAGTAGCGGGTGTTCCCTGAGGGCCACCGGCCAGAGGCGTTGAGGTGCTTCAACCTGACGCTCCCCCGAATATGTCGTCGCATGATTTCCCTCCGGTTTCGGTGGAGGTTATCGGTTCATCTTCAAGCGGGACAAGCGTCAAAGATCGTTCCCTTGGGCAGATCTTCACCGTACAACCGAATTCGCCGGCAACCCTCATGGCCCGGCGCAGCTCTGCTTCAGTGAAAATGGGCGCTCCCATGATTAGCGGTCCTTGGCTTGCCGCCCGCATTCAGGGCAATGGTGGTTTTCGAAGATGTAGCCGAGCCAAGGTTCCAGACGATCCCAGGCTGCTTGTACCTTTGTGTGATCGAACTCTGTATTGATCGCGATACGCGCTTCATTCACGGCTTGCCGGATCTTTTCGCCGCGCGTGCGTCCGTAGCGCGGTGTCATGCTGCGGCCTCTCTTTTGATCAAGTGCTGGGTGTTGGCTTCTGCCAAGGCTTTCGCAACTTGAGGGCAAACGCTGTTCCCGACGCAGCTGATCTGCACGTCCTTGGAGAACGCTTTGAAGGTCCAGTCGCCGCCGTTCTCATGCCAAACGCCCTCGATCACGTAGTCTGTCGGAAAGCCTTGTGCGGTGAACAGTTCACGGGGCGTGAGCATGCGCATACCGACGTCCACGACTACGTAGGTTTCACCTTCAATCTCCAGCGTAACGAATTCACGCTCATCCCATAGGTCGTGTTCGCGAAGCAGGTCGGCAACTTTGCGAGCCTTGTTTTCGTGCTCGGCGCTGAATGGCGGCGCGGCCAGCTGCGTCTGAAGGTGCCCCATCCGATCCTTTACGGTGATGGTGTGCATGGGCTCGTCAGTGCGCGCGCCGTCGCCGGTCCCGTAATATTTCGCGAAGTAGGCGGCGACCGGGTTCTGATGGCTTCCAGTGGCCGTCACGCTCGATAGCGGTGTGTCAGCTCGACGACCCACCACCCCGGTGTTGTGTTGGGCCAAGTATGCCGCCACCGGTGCATGTTTGACCCCGCCTGCTACGATAGTTCCCAAGGGCGCAGCGACGTCCAGTGAGCGGGGTGCTTGCCCTTTTCGTTCGCCGTACCCGGTTTGAACCAGGGTGGGAACGATCACAGCGTTCTGGTCTTTGAGGCTAGCCGTGATCGTATGATGTGGCGCATCAATATCGCGAACTTGGCCACCGTGCTGGGCATAGGTCAGCACCGGGGAAATAAAGGCAGAATGACTGCCGCCCGCTAAAACAGTAGGGTGTGGTGCTGTAATGGCGCTGTCGCGCCTGGCGGTGCCCTTCATGCTCATTAGTGATGGCGCAAGGAGGCCAAGAGGGGCTGCGCCGCCTGGCTTTTTGATCCAGCTGTTGGCGGTCACTGTTGCGAGTGGGGCTGACACGGCGTGGCCAGTGCCTCCCGTCGTGAACTTGGCGATGGAAGGGCTGACGACTGCGTGCCCGATTGCCGTCGCAGTGACGACGCCGAAAGGCGCGTCCATTGGGTACTCTCGGCGTCCGCCGCTGTCGCCGTGTGCAATGCTTACCAGGAAAGGATTTGCCGCATTCACCACATACTTGCTTAGGCCCCGGGCTACTCGGGCCAATGTATTGTAGGCCAGCGGCCGCACGGCGCGCAGGGCGTATTTTTCCATGATCTCTGCCTTGCTGTCGAAAATCGACGGGCAGGGCAAAGACCAGTCGATGCATTCCGCGGCCGTCCGCCAGGGCTGCAGTTTACCAGAGGCCACTTCAGAAGATGCCGGGTCGCCATGAGATGGCTGCGGCCAGACAATCGGCAGGCCGTCGAATCGAATGATGACGAATAGCCGCTTCCGGATTGTCGGAGCCCCGTAATCGCATCCCCGGAGCTCCCTTTGCTCGATCTTGCCACCAAGGCGTTTGATCGCCTTCCGCCACGCAGTGAAGGTCTCGCCGCGTCGATCCGGGCAGGGCATCAATCCCTTGGGTGTTTCGATCAGGGGCCCCCACGTGGCGAACTCCTCGACATTCTCCATCATCACGACGTCGACGCGCCCGCCGCTCTTCTGGATCCTCTCGATCCATCCGGGGATAATCCAAGCCAGGTCGCGGATATTGCGTGCTACAGGTTTGCCCCCCTTCGCCTTCGAGAAATGCTTGCAGTCTGGCGAGAACCACATCAGACCGATGTGCCGGCCGGCGAGATGGTCCAGCGGGTCAATCCGATAGACGTTCTCGCTCAGATGCAGCGTGTCGGGATGGTTGGCAGCATGGAGTGCCAGCGCGGCCGGGGTGTGGTTGATCGCGATATCCGGCGACCGGCCGAGGGCCATCTCGATGCCAGTTGATGCCCCGCCGCCGCCTGCGAAGCTATCGACGATCAGGGGTCGATCCACAAGCGTCGGCGGCGATCCTTCCATTTCGAAAAGGGTGCTTCCGTCCATCATGCAGCAATCCGTTTAGAAGTGGTTGATCCGAGTTTGCGGAAGGTCAGAGTGGCCATCACCAGAACCTCCCAAAGGCAATGGCGATCTGGAGGCAGGCGCTAAGGCCGAGAAGCGGGGCCAGCCACCAGCCGCCGGAGAGTGGGACCGGCTTCCGCAGTCCGCGGTGTTCATCGCAGGGTGCCTGGGGCTGGCCGCTGTGGATTTCGCGCTTCATCGGCGTTGACCTTTCAGTATCTCCAGCATGGCTTCGGCGGTCTTGCGGCGGCCGTCCTGGCAATGTTCGATCAGGGTGCGGCACGCGTCGATCACGTCTGCGTCGGCGTGTCCCGGTGCGCAGAGAACTGACCAGGCCTCGTCGACCGTATCTTTGGAAAAGGGGCCGGAGGCAGAGCAGGTGCCCCCGGCCAGTTTGCCGCCGCTTCGGTCGATCAGTTCGCGTATGTTTGACCCGAAAATGTCGTTGATGCGGGTGGTCATGAGAAGCTCCTTAAAGGTGCCGAGGGAGGGGCAGATCCTCCCCCGGCCAGTGCGCCGCCATTTCGGGTCAGGCTTCCCCTAGGCAATATGAGGTGGCGGCGTGTTTCAGGGCGCGGCTTAGCCTGCGTTTTCGGTGCTGAAAGCGGCGAACTCCGCTTCCAGCTCCTTGTGGAGGTCCGGCGCTGCGGTCTTCATCTGCTCAATTTGCGGGCCGTAAAGATCAACCACGGACTGCACGTCAGGCGCGTCTTGGAGATCCTGAACAATCATGTTGAACAGGCCCTGGAACTGGGTCTGGTCGGGCTGTCGTTCAGAGATCGGAAGAGCG